>CAJODZ010000016.1:0-22212 GCA_905233645.1 uncultured Synergistales bacterium
GTCGGCGGATTTCACCCCAGCTCGACAATGATGATTTTATCAGAACAGATTAAAATTTCAAAGCCTTATATCCCTACGACTAAAGTCGAGGGCTTTACGACTGATTTTGGTAAAGGTAAGGCTTTTTTACTGTACTTGTTCAAATTATTTTCCTCAATATACTTTTCATACAGCTGGCCAACATAAATTAAAAATCTTAGCGGCATATTCGGGTTAAAAGACGATTGATGCTCCCACAAATTTAACTCATTTGTTACTAGAAATATAAAAGAAATATCGTTCTTCATGCCGAGATAAATCGCATCTTCAATCGTATTAAACTCTATATCTTGCGGATTATCATAATTAGAATTATTAACTGCATTATACAAACTCAAAGTCCATTCCAGCTTTAAAGGATTTCCGAAAATGAACCTGAATATTCTATCTTTATGCTGTTTATTGATATCTGTCATTATTTATAACGCCCAATAAAATATTAAAAAATAAGCCCCTACGTATTTTGTAGAGGCTTTTCGATTTCGTAAATATTGGTTGATTTAAATCCTAGAAATAAACTTCTGTACGGAATTTGAGCACGTTGTCTTTGTCGTTGCCGTTGTCCAAGTAATCGTCGTTGTCAATGTGCTCGTAGTTGAGACCCATAACTGTTGACGGATTAAGTCTGTAACGAACGCCTAAGCCGATTTCTGACATTTTCGCCTCTTCTTTATCATCACATTTATCAAATGTGTAGCCGTAGTAGAAAATGTGAGTTCCCCATGTCTCATTCCACTGTTGGGCAAGAAGTACACGCCAATACTTTATGTCTGTAGGTGTCATCATGAAGGCTGGAAGAATACCATTAATGCCTGCTCTGGTATCAGGTCCACCAAATAAGAAGCCGCCGTTACCGGAATATCTCATAGCCGTAAAGCCTCGATCATACTGGCCGTACTCTAACCATACGCTTGTAAATGTTAACGCAGGCTGCGATATCGCTAAGATTACACGCCAGTGGTTAGGATCATCAAATCCATCGCGAGCGTTGACCCATTTGTACACATTGCTTTCCGCCCCAGTACCTTGTTCAGTCATCTCAAAATCGTTGTCCTGATGATAGAAAGCACCTCTCAACGAAATGTTCTCATTCCAGTCAAAACGAAGACCGCCATATACTGTCCATGAATGGTTAAATGCACTACCGTCTAACGTAACAGCGTCATTTCTAACTGTAGTTACTTCACCGTCTTCGTCATACAACGTTACAACTTCGTTATTGTCGCCAAGAAAAGCAGTAACACCGATATCAAAACCGAGCTTCTCTGTGAATTGGAAATCACCGACACCGCTAAATTCCCAAGCATTCCAAGCGCCCATAACTTTGGTATATGATGTCTTTGTAATATAACCTCTCACTGTACCAAGTCCGAAATTCTTTTTAAGCTCTAAACCGTCTTTTCTTACTGTACCAGTCATCGGCATTTCAACAAATCCGAGAGAACCTGAGTCAGCTGTATTTCTTACCCAAGAATACCAAGGGTCATAATCACCTTCATAACAGACTAAGAATCTTCCGACTGTCAATGTGCTGTCAAAGAAGAACGGCATTTCAACAAAGAAGCGGTCTAATTGAGTGATGTTGCCGGCGGCGCGTTCCTGTCTTAAACGTGCTACGAAACGCATCTCTTCAGCTTCACCAAATCTGCGCTCAAAGAATAATCTTGCATAGTGAAGTTCTGTGCTGCCTTGGCTTGTGCCATTCTGATCGTCTTTAGGTGCGTCGTGCCAATCGATATCGAACCAGAACATACCGTGAATGTGCCAGCCGCCTAATCTGTCCTCTAAGATTGATACACGCTCGTCAAGCTCATCAACGCGAACGCCTAAAGCCTCAAGCTCATCACGGAACTCAACGACTAAACGTTTCATCATCTCAACGTCCTGTTTGCTGGCCTTTGTCATGTCAACAACTGCTAAAGCACGGGCTAATGATGAAGCTAACTCATAACGTGTTGTCTGCTGTTGTCCTTTGTAAGTACCGTCGGGATAACCTGCTAAAATCCCATGTGCCGCTAATTGACCGATTGCATCATAAGCCCAATGGTTCATAGGAACGTCCATAAACGGGTTTGTCATAGCGAACGCAGGAGCTGTGAAAGCCGCAAAAACTGCAACGAGCATTAAAATTGAAAATTTTTTCATAATAATAAAAGCCCCCATAAAAATTTTGATTTTTTAATATCACCGCAACGCTCTAATTTTTGAACAATGATTTTAAAAATTGGGAAGCTTTGAAAGTGTCCTTGTTCCCTTTCGAGTTTCGATTAGAATTTTTAATAATCACGTCAAATTTCATCACGCACGCTCCGATTTGCTAAAATTTTTCTTAATGGCTAAACGGGGTTAATTTTCACACTCACTTTCAGGCCGTCAGAATTATAAATTTTTTGCGTCGGATTGATGATATTTGCACTGTGTAGATTACCTAATTAACAATGCGCATAAATTTTAGCACGAATTACGTATTGAGCAAGGTTTTTATTAAAATTTTAAGCATATTGCAAAACGCGCATATCTTCTTCTCGACGACTAATTAAGTCTGTCTGAATATTAAAGAATAAGTCTTTCGATACTCCGAAAAACGCACCTAATTTATATGAAATTTCGGGCGTAATATTTCCTTCGTCGGCGAGTATTGCTTTTAACTCATTTTCTGGAATATTTGCCTCTTGTGCCAATTCATGAACAGTAATATTCATAGGTTTTAAAAACTCTTCAAGCAAAAATTCACTCATCGGCGGAATTGGTATAAAATTTTCCATAATGTTCACGCTCCTTTTAAAATTTTAATGATAATCGGTAATAGTAACATTATCAAAACCGTTATCACGAACTGTAAAACAAATTCTATATTGACTGTTTATACGAATGCTCCACTGTTCAAACCGATTAGCTGGAGGTACACGCAAATCATCTAAAATTTTTGCATTATCCATATACACCAACTTTCTAAAAGCTGTAATCTGTATTGCTTGTGGAAGTTTACGCGAAAATTCACGGTTATATATTTTTTCTGTCTCTTTATCGCCAAAACCAAGTATCATATTAGTAATTATCCTACTTGTTCGACGATTAAAAATTTACGTCCGTGCGAAATCTTATAAAATCGTCCTTCTTGCCGCTGTTAATAATCCCGTTGTCGGAGTGAATATAATTTATTCCGAATGAGACGCTATCGTTAAGCCTGTACGTTAAACCTACGCCGGCCTCAAATGGATTATCAAAACCGCCTGCGTCAAAATTGTATTTATAATAAAAAATATGCCAGCCAAAATTCTTTTTGAACTCTCCTGAAAAAGCGACGCGCAAATAGTTTAAGTCCCAGTCTAAATCATCAGGCATAGCGTTCTTGTTTAAAAATAATGCGCCGTCATTGATTGTGTTGAAAAATTTAAAGCCTTTGTCAAAATGTCCATACTCAAGCCATAATTTAAAAACACGCAAAACTTCTTGAGGCAATTCCAAAATTACAGCCCAATGTCTAAAATTTCCTTCGTCAGCGTTTCGCCAGCCCCAACGACTATTATTTTCCGTAAATTTTTCAGGTACGATATCTTTGACTTCTAACTTCTGGTCATAAATAATTCCGCGTAAAAAAATATTGTCCCCGAAATCTAATTTAAGCCCTGCAAAAAACGTCCATAACGCTTCAAATTTGTGGCCTGTTACGCTATCGCTATTAACTTGAATTTGTGTAGTGTTCTCACCTAAGAAGACCTGTAAACCTAAATCCAGAGCAACGCGCTCGTTAAGAATTACATTTAAAGCCGCCGCAATTTCCCAATCGTTATCAATTAACATCGGGTGAGCAACATACGCGCGAAAATTTGCATTACTGAATGTTTTGTTGATAGCTAAACCGGTAACAACTCTATCCGTCAATAAACCGTTTAACCCGTAAAATCCGCCGGTGTCATTTAAATAATAATCTTCAATGTGATAGCCGTACTCGAAATCCCATTTGAAACGGCCTGCGATTAAATTTGCTCCCCATACAAACGGAGTTTCGATATAAAAGCGTTCAATATTTGTATCATCAATCATGGCGACGAATTTACTGTCATCAAATTTGCGTTCAAAAAATAAGCGCGCGCGTTCAAGTAAATATTCACCTTGCGGAGTGCTTGAGCCGTCGTCTTGTTTACGCCCTGTTACGTCCAATCTTAATTGACCGTGAATACGCCAGCCGGATAAATTATTTTTAAAGCCCGTGATTTTTGAAACATTAGCACCTAAAATTTCAAGTTCGCTTTTAAATTCATCAACGAGTTTTTTTAATGCGGCCATGTCGTTATTATCAGCTTTCTCAAAATCAAAAGTCTCAAGTATTCGTGAAAGCATTGCCGCAAATTCATAACGTGTTGAATTTTCATCGCCCATAAAATTATTTATATCTGTGATTATGCCTTTGGCCGCAAGTTGAGTTACAGCATTTCGCGCCCAATGATTAGCCGGAATATCAGCGAATAAATCTGATGCCGTGAAAATTATTATTAACATGAAAGCAAAAATCAGGAGGCTAAATTTTTTAAGCATGTTATTTAAAAAATCCCTTCAAAAAAATTTTTCGATAATTTTAGCGCAATAAAAAATAAACAGGACGGTTAGCTTTTAAGCTACAAAATCCCCCTCCTGTTTTATATTTTTAATTTATCGTGTGCTTGGTTTAGCTTGCAGATTTAAGATTTAATTAGCCTCTTAAAATTTCTAATGCGCTGTTCCATAAATCACGACCGGTCGTTACAACTGATAAATTTGCTTCGTATGCCCGGCTTGCAACTAACATGTCTGTCATCTCACGAACTAAATTTACATTTGGGTAAGCTACGTAACCGTCTTCATTCGCGTCCGGGTGGTCTGGTTGATAAGTCATTCTAGGCGCGCCGTTATCTTGAGCAATTCCGATTACACGGACACCGCCGATATCTTCATAGCCGCCGATTGTTTTATCAAGCATTTCAGCAAAAACAGGCACTCTGCGTTTATAAGGCCCGCCGTTTAAAGTTCTGGTCGTGTTAATATTTGCTAAGTTCGATGAAATCGTATCCATCCATAGTCTATGAGCAGTTAAACCACTTCCCGCAACTTCCATGCTTTCAAAAATTTTCATGATTAAAAATTCACTCCCCTTTTTAAAAATTAACGCCCCGTAATTACTGAACGCAAAATCGTATTTTTATTAGCCGCAATCCTCATAAAACCGCTGTACATCATTCGCGTTTCAGATAAAACAGCCATTTCGCGCTCAGGGTCAACGTTATTTTTATCAAGCCTGTATTTTTCATCGTTAATTTTTATATCAGCAGCCTGTACATCTGGAATTTTTAACGGGTGCGAAGGTATATGCTGTTTATCCGTTACGGTCATGTGTAATTTTTTATCGCTTTCCATGACTTCACGCAACTGATTTTCAAATGAGACATTATGACGCGCGTAACCTGGTGTATTTGCATTCGCGATATTACGAGAGACGGCTTTAAAACGTTCCGCTAAACATTCGGTCTCTTTGTCAATGACGCTCCAAGTGTAATCACCAAGCATTTTTTAATTCAACTCCTTTAAATTTATCGCGTTTAATTTGTGAAAATTATATCGTAAATTCCGGCACAAGTTCTTTTAATAATTTCATGGCCTCTTCAGGATTATTCACAGCGCGTTCTAAAGTGTCATTTAAATTATCAACTTGACCCGTTTGGCTGGCTTTGATATTACTCACGAAAATTTTAGGGTGTTGAGTATTATTCACGGCGTTGCTGTCATAAAATAATTCTTCCTCTAACTTTTCGCCCGGCCTAATTCCTGTGTACACTATGTCAATATCAGAATAAGGCTCATAACCGCAAAGTCTTATTAAAAGCTCGGCCATGTCTCTAATTTTTACCGGTTCGCCCATATCTAATACAAATAATTCACCGCCGCGCCCTAATGCTCCAGCCTGAATAACTAAACTTACGGCTTCGGGAATTAACATAAAATATCTTTTCATATCGGGGTGAGTAACAGTTACAGGGCCTCCGTTTGCGATTTGCTCCTCAAATTTCGGGATAACGCTTCCGCGGCTGCCTAAGACATTGCCAAAACGAACGGCCATAAATTTTGTATCAGGATAATTCTTTTGCTCAAGCTCTAAAATCTTCTCAGCCAATCTCTTTGTTGCACCCATAACGCTTGAAGGGTGTACGGCTTTGTCGGTTGATATTAAAACCATTCGGTCAGCTTTATATTTTCCGGCGGCTCTTGCTAAAGTTCTTGTACCGATATCATTAACACGCATTGCCTCACGCGCACAAGTCTGCATTAACGGAACATGTTTATGTGCGGCGGCATGGAAAATTACGTCGGGCTTATACTTTTTGAATAAATCATCAATAGCTACAGCGTCCGCAACATCAGCAATAATTAAGCGTACAGGAATTTTGATATTTAATTTAGCAAGCCCCTCGTTTAATAAATAAATCGATTGCTCACCGTGTCCAAGCGCGAAAATTTCTGAAGGATTGTTGTGCAAAACTTGTCTAACGATTTCGCTCCCGATTGAACCGCCCGCGCCCGTAATTAAAATCTTTTTGCCTTGAATATAATTCGCTTCAGGTTTTAAATTTATTCTGACAGGCTCGCGCCCTAATAAATCCTCAAGCTTAACGTTACGCAATCTTGATACAGATACTTGGCCGTCGGCTAATTCGCGTAAGCTTGGCAAAATTCTTACGTCAATATTTAACGGAGCAAGAGTGTCATAAATTTCGCGGATTTTAGCACCGTTAGCAGAAGGTATCGCGATTAAAACGACTTCAAATTTTTCACGAGTAACAATCTTTTCAAGCTCTTTAGTACTTCCGAAAACTTTTAGCCCTGAAATATTGCGCCCGATTTTTTGAGGGTCATCGTCGACAAAGCCAGCCGGAAATAATTCAGAAGTGTTGCGCATTAAATCACGTGCTAAAAAAGCTCCTGCCTCACCAGCTCCGACGATTAAAGCTTTTAATTTTTTGTCATGCGATTTTGAATTTACGTGAATTGATTTAGTTACGAGCCATGAAAATCTCAATCCGCCGCATAAAATTATTCCTGCTGAAAAAGTTATCGCAAATGACGTTCTAGGAAAGACCGAAATTTTAAAAATATTATTGACGAGCAAAAACACCATGAACGAAATGATGTACAGCCATGTAAATTTTAAATAATCTTCCGTGCCGGCGTGTAACCATATCGTAGAATATTGACCGAATGCCCAAAACATTAACACCATTACTGCTGGTAAAGCTAACGTTACGTTTTGCCAGTCATGAACGTAAGCCGGTATGACCATTCCTAAACGAATTGCATAGCCCAAATAAACAGCAAGTGCTAATAATATAAAATCCAGCGTAGCAATTACATAACGTCTTCCTGCAATTTTACGCCAAACTGAATGTAACGCGCTCATGATTTTTTAAATGATTAAGCCTCCGTGATTATTTTTATTGGCGTTCATTCTGTCGAGTTCATTTAAAACGGCTGCGGACGCGACATCAATTTTAGGTTTATTTTGTTCGGCTTCAGCTTCTTTTAATTTTTGCTGGAATTTTTCGACTGAGTTTTTAATTGCTTTGACATCGCCTTTAATCCATAACATAATATTATCTGCGGCGGCTTTAATTATTTCGTCTGAGGGCATCTCTTTAATTAAACCGAGTTCGAGCAAAATTTTATTCTCATCTTTTACAGCATCGATAATATCATTGTCATTAAAAACGCCTTTTTTATATAACGCTCTGAACATGATATTAAATTTACTTTTCTGGTTTTCATTATCAAGCCCCATCTCTTCGACACGACCGAATAACGCTGATAATAATTCATCTAATCCGATTTGCATTGGCATTTTAAACAAGCCTCCATTAAAATTTTTGAAAATTTTTATACAAACTTAAAAATTCTAGCACAGCACTTTAATTCATAAATATTTTCGGCATAACGGGCTATTAAAATTTATCGTGCAAAATTTTTTAACATGTGTTTTAATATCATCACTGTCAAATTTTTAAATCCAATAACCCAATAAAAAATAAGACCAATTTTTGCAACTACGTTTACAACTACAAAAAGCTTTTTAAAATTTAGTTGCCATAAAATTTTATGAAAATATTTTAAAAAACAAAGTGTTAAATTTTTTACGGCGTGTTTAAAAATTTTTTGCGCGTATTTTTTGAACGTGTCTTTTTTAAAAATTGCGCGTCTAAAAATTCTGTGATATATTTCGCAAGCTGGAAAGTTAAGAATAATCTCTTAACAAAATAAAAATTGAATACGTTAGAAATTAAATTCGCATTAAGCAGATGCCAAATTCTCCCCGTTTGATTTAGTTTGTTGAACGGGACGCGGATAAAATTTGAAAAATTATTACATGGGCACGGCTTGTTTTATATGCGGTCGTGCCTTTTGTGTATCCGGGCAAATTGTCGAAAGGAGTGGAGTTATTGCCCAGAGAGGAAGAAAACGCCCCGCGCGTAAATGAGGAAATTACAGCACCACAAGTTTTACTCGTTGATGAAAACGGGGCCAAGGTGGGAGTTACGAACGTTCACGACGCTATACGCATGGCTTTTGAGCAGTCATTGGATTTAGTCGAGGTCGCACCAATGGCAAAACCGCCGGTCTGTAGAATTATGGATTACGGAAAATACAGATACCAGCTCCAGAAAAAGGAGAAGGACGCTCGCAAAAAGCAAAAAGTTCAGGCTTTGAAAGAAATTAAAATGCGCCCGAAAATTGATGAACATGATTTCGATTTTAAGACTAAGGCAATTAAAAATTTCTTGGAGAGCGGACATCGTGTCAAAGTATCAGTGTTTTTCAGAGGCCGCGAAATGTCATTTTTGGAACGCGGCGAAGAAGTTTTAAACCGTGTTATTGCCGAATGCGCGGACGTTGGAAAATGTGAAGTAAAGCCACAAATGGAAGGTCGTTACATGCGTCTTCTCTTGACCCCTCAAAATCAGGCTTCGGGTTCGGAGAATGTACGTCAACAAGAGGAAGGAGAATAATTTTTTATTATGCCGAAACAGAAATTAAAATCACACAGCGGAGCTAAGAAAAGATTTTTTAAAACAGCGTCGGGAAAATTTGCATATAGAAAATGCAGCCGCTCACATATTCTTGAGTACAAAAGCCCAAAGAGATTACGCGGATTAAGACAAACGGGTTATGTCGATGAGACCTTGCAAGACCAGATGAAGCATTTATTGCCCTACGCTTAATAATTACACTTGAATTACTCGAAAGGAAGTTGATTTACTATGCGCGTAAAAGGTGCGTCAATTAGTAATAGAAAGCGCGAAAAATTATTTAAATTAACAAAAGGTTATTGGGGTCAGCGTAAAAATGTTTACCGCCGCGCCCGTGAAGCTTATTTAGCAGCTTTATCAAGAGCCTACAACGACCGTAAACGCAAAAAACGCGATTTCAGACGTTTATGGATTACAAGAATTAGCGCAGCCGTAAGAGCCGAAGGAATGAGCTACAGCGTGTTTATGAACGGTCTTAAAAAATTGGGCATAAATATAAACCGTAAAATGCTCGCCGAAATTGCAATTCATGATTTAGACGCTTTCAAAGAGCTTGTGGAGAAAGTCAGGAAAGTAAAATAATGCCTGATGATTTAATTAACATTGCCGGAGTTAAGGAGGATTTTAAAAATTCTCTTGCTTCGGCAAAAACTTTTAATGAGCTTGATGAAGTTCGCGTAAAATTCACAGGCAAAAAGGGAGCTTTAACATTATTACTACGTTCACTCGGAAAATTAGCTCCTGAAGAACGCAAAGAGACAGGCCAAAAATTAAATTTATTACGCGATGAAATTGAACACGATTTAACTACAGCCGCAACAAAAATCAGAGCCGCCGAAAACGAAAAATTAGAACTTGACAGCCGCATTGATGTAACTTTAACGCCCAAAAATGATTTTAACGGAGCTTTCCACCCTGTAATGCAGACAATGCACGAAATCATGAATATTATGCAGGGTTTGGGTTATTCTGTTGCGTTAGGCCCTGAAATTGAAGAGGACTTTTACAATTTTGAATGCTTAAATATTCCGAAATGGCATCCGGCTCGCGATATGCAGGACACTTTTTATTTGCCGGACGGGAAATTATTACGTACTCATACTTCGCCTGTCCAAGTTCATTCAATGCTGGAGTTTGGCGCGCCGTTAAGAATAATTTGCCCTGGAAAAGTTTTCAGACGAGATAACGATACAACTCATTCACCGATGTTTAATCAAATGGAAGGCTTGTTAATTGACCGCGATGTATCATTCAGTGTTTTAAAAGGTACGATGGCTGAAATGTTAAATGCATTTTTCGGACGCAGTTTAAAATACAGATTTCGCGCGAGCTATTTCCCGTTTACAGAGCCTTCAATGGAATTAGATATCGAATGCGTAAAATGTTCAGGCCATGATGAAAACTGCCGTGTATGTCATGGAACGGGCTGGCTCGAAGTCGCAGGAATGGGAATGGTACACCCTGAAGTTATCAAAGCCGGAAAAATTGACCCTGAAATTTACAACGGTTTTGCATTTGGAATTGGTTTAGACAGAATGGCGATGTTGAAATACGGGATTAACGATTTGAGATTATTATTCAACGGCGACATTTCGTTTTTACAGTCAGGATTTTAAAACATGTATGTATCACTGGAATTATTAAAAAATTTTATAGAGCTTGAGCCTGAAATTACGCCCGAAGATTTAGCGGAGCGTTTAACATTTTCAGGTTCAGAAGTTGAAAGTATCATCAAGCCCGCAGAAAAATTATCAGGGGTTGTAGCGGCTCGTATTGACAGTATCGAAAAACACCCGACCGAAAATAATTTATCAGTTGTAAATTTAAACACCGGTACAGGCGAATACACTTGCGTTACGGCGGCCAAGAATATTAAAAAAGGCGACATGATTTTTTACGCGCGCGCCGGTTCTATTTTGCCTAACGGTCAGGAATTGGGCATAAAAGAATTTGGCGGCGTTCAAAGTAACGGAATGATGTTATCGGCTGCCGAGTTAAATTTAGCTGATATTGATGACCCGACGGGACTTTTAATTTTGCCGAGCAGCGCAAGACCAGGCGACGACGCTAAAAATTTATATCATATCGGCGATATAATTTTAGATGTTTCGATAACACCTAATCGCGGCGATTTATTAAGCTTACTCGGAATGGCACGCGAAATTAAAGGCTTATACCCCAAAGCAGTTTTAAAAATGCCCGAATGGTTAAGACCCGTTAAGCAGGATAGAGAATGGAGCGAAAAATTTAACTCGATTTCAATTCCTGATAACGGCTGTTACGCATATAGATTAGGACTTGCGACAAATGCTGTTATGAAAAGTTCGCCATTGACCGCCAAAATTGATTTAGTTCATATGGGAATGCGTCCGATTGTAAATGCTGTTGACGTTACGAATTATATTATGCTGATGTTGGGACAGCCTTTGCACGCATTTGATTTAAATACGCTTCCTGAACGCGAAATTACTGTAAGGGCTGCTCATGACGGCGAAACAATGCTCACACTTGACGGCAAAGAACGTTTATTAACTCAAAAAGACATGTTAATTACGAGCGGCGGCCAAGCTGTAGCTATCGCAGGAGTTATGGGCGGAGAATTAACAGGAATTAATGATGACACTAAAACAATCGTAATTGAGAGCGCGTCATTCTCACCTGTAAGAGTTGGACATACTTCGCGCAGATTGGGTATAAATTCGGAAGCAGCATTTAGATTTTCGCGTACTGTTGACCCTGCTTTATCGAAAACAGCTTTAATGGCCGCGAGCGTTTTAATGCGTGATTGGTGCGGAGCTGAGATAAATTACCGTCCTATGTCCGCTGAAAATAATATCGCAGAGCCTGAACCAGTCAAATTAACGCGCAAAAAACTTTCTGTGTATTTGTCATTCGATAACATGAACGCCGCCGCAAAAATTCTTGAAGGTTTCGGAATTAAATATTTAAGCGGTAATAACGATGAAATGAGATTTATGCCTCCGACTTGGAGACCTGATATCAAAATCGAAGAGGACTTAATCGAAGAGATAGGGCGTTTTAATGGTTACAACGACGCGCCTAATAAATTGCCTGGTGAGCTTCCGAGACGTGCTGATATTGGCGCTGAGATGTCCTGTGCAGGATTTATTAGAAACACGTTAATTTCACGCGGATATTCAGAAATTGTTACTTACAGCTTTTTGCCGGAAGACTTCTCTGAAAAATTATTGCTCGATAAAAATGATATTCGTTCAAATCCGATAATGATTGCTAACCCGATAAGCCGTGACCAAATTTCAATGAGAACGACTTTAGTTTACGGTTTATTGAGCGCGTTAAAAAATACTTTAGCTTCAGGCTGGCGCGAACCGGTAAGAATTTTTGAGCAGGGAAGAATTTTCTTAAAGCCCGATAACGATTTAAGCGCACCCAACTCACATTTTGAACCTAATCATTTAGCAGGTTTAATATTCAACGGAACTGATAACCGCTCAATTTGGAATGACAGAGCGCAAGATTTTTACGACATTAAATCCGATTTAAGCGCGTTAATAAAATTAAGAGGCTACAATCCTGAATTTAAAGCCGGCCATGAAAATTTTACGCACTCAGGTCAAACGGCATTCATTATTGTGGACGGTGTAAAAGTTGGATTTGTTGCGCGTTTAAAATTAGCTCTTGAGCAAGAATTGAACGTTGAGGGTGTTTATATTTTTGAGATTGACACAGAATTTTTGAAAGACATTAAAAAACGTCCGTTCGCTCCTGTAAGCCAATTCCCTGCTTCAACGCGAGACATTTCGATTTTAGTTGAGCGCGATAAAAATTCTGAACAGGTCATTGATGACATTAAAACGAGTTTAGCTGAAGACGGCAATAATAAAATACTTGACAGCATTCGCTTATTTGATGTTTATTCCGGAAAGGGCATACCTGAAAATTCGCGAAGTCTTGCATTTACGATAACATACAGGTCGCGTGAAAGTACTTTAAAAGACAACGAAGTCGATTTAATTCACATGGCCTTACGCGAAAAATTAAAATTCAAAGGCTACACGATACGTTAATAAAATTAAAATAAAATTCTCCCTGTTGTTATAATTTTGCAAGTATTTTTGCAAAAGCAGGGAGTTTTTTTAATCAAATGGATTTCAATCAAATTGAAAGTTCCGCAAGCGAACTACTCATAAAATTAAAAGTCTTAATCAAGGAACGAGATTTACTCCGCAATGATTTAAATAATATTAAGGCACGCGGAATATTAAATGATTTGAACAGCATGACCGCTTTCAAGATGAGTGCTTTTGAAAATGAAACACTTTGTGAAAATAATTTACGTCTTGAAAAATTATTGAGGCTTTAAAATGCAAATAGCACGCGATGTTTTTATAACTATAGGCAAAAAGAATTATACTTTACGAACACCATTAGATTTAAAAGAGCTTGACCGTGTAAAAATTTTAATCGACCAAGCTTGCGGAAATTTAGACAGAAGCACAGGACAAGAAGATTTACTCGTACTAACATGTTTACGGCTTGCATATACTCTTGACAGCGTTGGCTCAAAATTAGACGACGCATTAAAACTACTGGATAATCATTAAATTTTAAAACAAGAATTTTTAAAACTTGACATTAAAATTTTCAAAGCTATAATGTTTGACGTTACGAACAAATACGAAATAAATCGGCGGTCTGAACCTGCAAGGACTGTTTTAAAAAATAAATCCCGTTTTGTTCGATCGTTTTACCCCCCTCAAAAAATAATTAAGAGAGACAAATTGCGA
Source organism: uncultured Synergistales bacterium (assembly GCA_905233645.1). Taxonomy (GTDB): domain Bacteria; phylum Synergistota; class Synergistia; order Synergistales; family Aminobacteriaceae; genus JAFUXM01. The sequence goes on from CAJODZ010000016.1 coordinate 13,859, forward strand.
GCCTCTCTTTTTTATTGACCTTAACAACAATTTGTTTCTTCCGATTTTCTTATTTCAGCACTGATTTTTTTGCCTTCTTCAAAATCTTTACGGGTTACACCGGTGTCATTAAGTTCTAAATATTTTTCGGGACTTTTAGCAGAGCGAATAATATTATTGACACATGTTTGAGGGCAGCCGATATGTAAATCTGAGTTTAAACAAATCTCAACCATTGCAAAAACTTTTACGATATCTTCACGTCTACGCGACCATTCAGATTTATTGAACGCATCAACGTAATAGCCTTTTTCGTCTTCTCTGCAAAGTGTGTATATATTCCATGATGGGCGAGCTTTTTTTACTGCTTCAACTTTTCTGTAATCATCTGTAAAGATGAACAAATTTTTTATCGGCAATTCCCATTTATCAATACTATCTAGTATTTCATGTACATCAATTAGTTTTTCATGTTCAATAATTTTATCGCCGCCGCGAATTTGAACTGAAGTATAATTTTCAGGAAGGTTAAGGCTTTGAATTTTTTTGTTAATCTCTTTTAGCGTTTCAGAATTATAACGAAGAGCAAATTTTTTTAACTTTGCATATTCCGGCCATACTGTTCCGTCTATACCAAAATCGTCCCATTTAACGTGTGTTTCGAGCTTAAATTCATTGGAAATAGATTTAGAAAATACATCCTGAGTTAATAATAATTTTACAATCGCCCCCCCCCTAAATTTTTCTGTCATGCGCAAAAACACTGAAAAAATTGCGGGAAGAATAACAGGAAAGGGGAGAATACCTTTTATCTTTATCATTTGTCCTTTAAATCTATAATTACCTCTCTTGTTTAATGGGTTATGGTTTAATTCGCAAAACTCATCAAAAAATTCATTCCAGCCTTTTTTATCAGCAAAAGTCGCATCGTCAGCATATAAGGTAAATTTCACTTGATTGACATAACACCACATCATAGCTTCGAGCATTCCGCCTAACTCTGAATATAATCCTGCGCCTGTACCAACATGAAAAATTAACGTACGCTCAAAAGAATTATTCATTTTTGCGTAAGATTGTTTTAAACGTTCAAATTCTTCATCGCTATAAACATCAACATTCTTCATTTTTATTTTAGCCCTCCGTAAAATTTGAGATAATTTATTATAAACTTTGATTTTGCAATTTTTAAAAAATTTTAGCTGAAATTTTAATTGTGAGTGTTGATTGTGAAATCGTGCTTCGAAAATATTGCGCCACGTTTTTAAAACTGGCTTCATCGGATAGATTTGGCGGTCCCAGCGGGATTCGAACCCGCGCCGCAGCCTTGAAAGGGCTGTGTCCTAGGCCTCTAGACGATGGGACCCGTTTGTCATCTGGTGAATCGCGGGGGACTTGAACCCCCGACACCCGGATTAAAAGTCCGGTGCTCTACCGACTGAGCTAGCGATTCAAAAACAAATTTTTTATAAAAACTTTTTTAAATGAATGCAAAAATTTAAATGAATGCAAAAATTCTTTCACGGCAAGCAAAATTCACTCACAAAACTAATCGCGAATTATAATATTAAATAAGCAATTCATTTAAAATCGGAGCGTGAAAAATTTTGAGTACATTCGTTGATTTAGTTACAGCACTCGAAAATAAAAACGGTGAGGATATTTTAGAGCTTGATTTAAAAAATCGTGGCGGTCTTGCTGATGCTTTCATACTTGTTACGGGCAATTCTGAAACTCACATGAAAACACTTGTTGAAACAGCTGAGGAATTTTTAGAACGTTCTGGCCGTCAATGCAAAATTGAGGGTGAAAATAGTGTTCGTTGGCGTTTAGTTGATGCCGGTGATGTTGTCGTTCATGTGTTCAGCCATAAAGGACGCGAATTTTACAGGCTTGAACGTTTGTGGGAAGAAGAGGAATAATTTTTTAGCGAACGTATTTTGATATAATAACTGCATGTAAAACAGTCCTTTTGAATTTGGGAGGGCTGTTTATTTTTGCAACTACATGTACAACTACAAAAATCATTTAAAAATTCAGTGCTTGAAAAAATTTATGTTACTATTTTTTAAAGTGCCTGTTTTTTGAATTGAGTTAATTTTTAATTTTTATATTCTCGTTCATGCTACCTGTCCGATAGCCGGCTAAATCAAGTGTTACGTAAATAAAGCCTAAATTTTTTAAGCCGTCATAAATTTTTGTGCGAATATCTTCATCAAGTAAACGCGAAAATTCTTCCGGCATTATTTCAATCCTGGCAATGTTACCGTTATTGTGAATGCGTACTCTAAACTGCTTGAAATTTAAATCAAATAATATCTGTTCGGCGCGGTCTACCATTCTTAATCTGTCTTCGCTAATCTCTTCACCGTATACAAAACGAGAAGCTAAACACGCAAATGAAGGTTTATCCCAAGTTTTTAAGCCTAACTCCAAAGATAACTGCCTGACTTCAGCTTTGCTTAATTCGGCGTAACGTAAAGGGCTTTTAATTCCGAGTTCGTCAACCGCTTGAAGTCCAGGCCTGTAATCACCTAAATCACTAATATTTGAACCTTCGATTACGTTAGCGATATTATTTTTGCGAGCCACTTCTAAAATTTGCGTGAATAAATCCTTTTTGCAAAGATAACAACGATTTTTAGGGTTATGCCTGAAATTTTCGATTTCTAATTCTTCGTGCGTAAAAATTATTTGCTTGATGTTATTGCTTTCACAAAATGACTTGGCCTCGTTTAATTCGCGTTCCGGAAATAATGAAGATAAGGCCGTGACCGCTACCGCTTTATCACCTAAAACATCGTGCGCAACCTTTAATAACAAAGTAGAATCTACACCGCTCGAAAATGCTACTGCTACGCTTTTTAAAGAGGCAATATATTTTTTAAGAACTTCATATTTATCGTTAATAGACATTTTGAAAATCACCACTGGTATTTTATATTATTCTTGTTCGTCTTCAGAGCTGTTATCGTCATCGCTAAAACTTTCGCCCTTAATCTCACCGCGACGGCACAAAGTTTTTAAGCCACACCACGAACAAATCTGTTTATCAATGTAAAATGCATGAAATGTTTCAGAATTTAAAATCATGGCCGCGCACTCCATTGCATATAAACTTTCAAGCTGGCGGGGTTCGATATTGCGGTTTAAACTGTCAGAGTACGGCTCAAAAATTGTTTCCAGTTCGCTAATCATTGAGCCTGATAATTTGCCGTCGTTTAAACCTAAAAAGTACGCTCCGCCTAAATTGATTTTAGGGTAGCAGTGCGAAAATAATAACGCGTACGCTGAAATTTGAAGGCCGTATTGAAATTTTTCGCGCTTCTCGTAGTTCCAGGCGTAAGCCTTAATATAAAAACTCTTTTCGCTGGATTTGCTGTTACCTTCTTTGTAATCTGTTATGACCGCGAATTTAGAGCCTGTAGATTTTTGATGTAGTATTTCAATTCTGTCGCACTGTCCTAAAAATTTAACGCCGTTGATTTCGTGTGATAATTGCGCTTCGTCCTCTAATAATATTTTTTCGTGAATGAAACCGTTTTTATGCAGTCCGTCAATAATTTCAGCCTGAATATTTATTAAACGCTCTATCCTGAATTTTTGACCTTCAAGTAAACGTTTTAACCTGAAATCTTTCACGAGCCTGATAAATTTTTCATAGACATTATTATTTGCGTCGGACTTATTCGTTAAAATTTCCCATTCAGCAAAAGCAACGCGCCTAAAATTTTCACCGTCAAGTTTTTCAAGAGTGCGGAACTTTGACCAGACTTGCTCCCAAAATTTATGCGCCATGTTCCCGAAATCAAGAGGACTAACCAGTTCATTCCTAACAGGATATAAATTAGCGTGCTTGTTTAAATAATATTTCAATGGACAAGTTAAAAAGCTTTTTAAATCGCTTGCGCCTATAGTTTTTATATTGCTTTCTAAAATCGGGGCGAAGCGGTTTAATTTATCAGCGTCATAATCTGTTTCGATATCGTCAAAAATATAATCATCGCTGCACGACAAAATATCTATTCCGGTTTGAGGCCAAGTCTTAATTTTCCATGACTGGAAATCATCGGGAAAACGCAGCATAAAATTTGATTGAGCGACCGGCCTTTTGTCATCATCTAATTCCGGACGCGTAATTATTGTTAATTTTTCTCCGATGTGAACTAAGCGCCTGAATAAAGCCTCACGCTGATTAGCTTTGTCTTGCAAGTTAGGAATATAAATCTCGTTTTGCGACAATTTTTCACGTTCAGTATTACCCAATAATTGAGAGCTTTGAATATTTCCCGACCATGTTTTTTGCGTTACGCCGGCCATAATCCAAACAGGGAAGCTCGATAAAACGGGCGGTGTGCCTGTGAAAATGCTTACTGCGTTATTAGTCTTAATCGGTGCGCGGGTTAAAGAGTTTTTACACCAAGTATCTAAAAAATCGAACGCACTGCTGTTTTCTAATTTAATATCCTGAAAAGCTCCTAAATCCGGTGTTAATTCATGAAGTGCGATAACTTTTTCATGTACAGTTTTGATTGCTGAGGCTGTCTGTCTTATAGTTTCATCAAGTTCAGGATAATTGACATCGCCTTTTAAATTATCAAGCCATAAGCCCGGAGTTGTTAAAAATTCATAAAAAGCGTTCATGATTTTAGCTGGCGTATTCCTTCTTGAGAGAGCGTCTGAAAATTTTTTAATAGCTTGAATAGCGAGTAATGCTTTGTCTTCACCTGTAGAGCGTAAATAATCAAGCCAAGTTTTACGGTTATTCTTACTGCTTAAACCATACGCACCGGCTCGATAAGCTAAATTAACGTTAAAATCATCACCGGCAAAAATTTTTTGTGATAATAATAACGCTGTCTCATAAGTCGGGAAATTTCGGAGCTTTAAATTTTCAATCGAATTAAGCACAAGTCCGGGCAACGTATTAGAAATTTGTACGCCGTTGTCAGGGTTAAAAGGAATTTGGTAACGTTTAAAAGCGTTTTCGACGGCATATTTATAATTTTCAGGTATCATTAAGCCTACTTCGTCGAAGCTGTTAAATTTAAAATCAAAAATATTCTCTTCACCGGCTGCCCATAATGCTAATATCCTTGCGATAATTTCAGGTTCTAACGCAGGCTCGGCAACAGGTATTTCAAAGATTGTCCCTTTAGAGATTTTAGCCGAATTTTTATCGTAATTGTCAAAATTAAAAATTTCGTCGCCGCCAAATTGAAAAGTTATGTCATGAAAATTTTTTAGCTCCGCTTCAGGTTTAATAATAACAATCTCTTTCGCGCGTTTTTGAAGTTCACGAACTAATTCTAATTGAGCGTGATTAAACGATAAAAAACCGATGAATATAATTTTTAAATCGCGTCCCCATTTTGAATTATTTTTCATAGCGTTTAGAGCAGCTGTATAAATTTGTGCGCTATCGATTAAATTATTATCCTCTAAGTAATCAATATAATTCGCGTAAACTTCGGGCAATAAAAAACCGGAAGGGTCATTTTGATTTTTGAGTGTCTCTAAATTTTCGGGTTTAACGTTCTCGTTTAAAAGCTCTCTTATATCGTTTGACAAGACTTCAGCAAACCCCGAACGTTTCAGACCTGGCCAAGCTTTTGTTTTTTCGGGCAAATTATCCAAAAAGTAAGCGAGAATATTTTTTAAAATCATCAAGTGATCGGGCGGCGATAAAACACTTCTTGCGCGTTCTGAACTTGAGTTCATGATATCGAGATAAATATTTTGCCAAGTCCAAACCTCATAATCATGATTTAAATTTTTAGCGTCTGTGATTTTATACCACCATGATTTATCCTTACGTGAAGGAATTACAAAGCGAGAATTTTCCCCTGAGTTTTTCAGCAATGTATTTATAATTTGCTTTAAATCATTCCCGTTATGATAGCTCAAAATTTTTAATGCCATTAAATACAACTCCCCTGAGCAATTTTCAAAACCCAATTATTATTGCACGCTACAAATAATAAAAATCCCCTCCCGTTAAATTTAAATTTAATTTAACACAATGGAAAGGGATTTTTTAATTTATTATTAAAAATAACTTGAAGTTTTATTCTTCTTCTTCGTCTTCTTTCTTGTGAGCTGCGATTACTTTTTTAGCGATATCGCCCGGAACTTCTTCATAATGCGAATATTCCATCGAGAAAGAGCCTTCGCCGGAAGTCATCGAACGTAAATCTATCGCATATCTAAACATTTCGGACAGAGGAACTTGCGCTTTTACAACTTGTAATTTCCCGTGACCTTCCATGCCCATAATACGGCCGCGACGTGAATTAAAATCACCCATTATCGTTCCCATAAGTTGATCAGGTACAGTAACTTCAACGTCCATAACCGGCTCAAGCAATACAGGGTTCGCGTCCATAATTCCTTTTTTGAATGAGAGACGAGTTGCTAATTTGAATGACATTTCAGAGCTGTCAACGTCATGATAAGAGCCGTAATATAAATCAGCTTTGAAATCAACGACCGGAAATCCTGCTAACGGGCCTGCGTTCATATATTCGCGTAAACCTTTTTCAACTGCCGGAATAAAATTACGAGGTACTGCTCCGCCAACAACGCTGTCAACAAATTCAAAACCTGCTCCGCGCTCTAACGGGCTGTATCTGATATAAACATCACCGTACTGACCATGACCGCCCGATTGTTTTTTGTGTTTACCTTGAGCTTCAGCCGTCTTGCGAATTGTTTCACGGTAAGGAACTTGAGGAACTTTAACGTCCAAATCAACGCCGTAACGTTCCTTCATCTTGGCCAGGACTATAGCAATATGCATATCTCCCATTCCTGATAAAACGTTATCGCGGGTTTCAGCATTCTTTTCAAACGTTAAGCCGCGGTCTTCTTCGAGTATTCTTGAAATCGCGTTACCTAATTTATCTTCATCGGCTCTCGTCTTAGCAATAATAGCAACGCTGTAAACAGGTTTCGGATATTCTATATGTGCAAATTGTGCATTAAAGCCGCCTTTAACTGCTAATGTATGACCAACTTTCGCGCTCTGTAATTTCGGAATTGCAACGATATCGCCGGCGATAATCTCTTTAATGTCTTTACCGTCTTTGCCTGTCATCTGTTTAAATGAGCTTATACGTTCGTCCTCGCCCTTTTTAACGTTGTAAATATTATTACCCTCTGATGATAATTTACCTGAGTAAACGCGAATGAATGACAATTTTCCAACATACGGGTCTGCTAAAACTTTAAAGCATAAAGCTGAGAACGGCGCATCAATTTTAGGTTCGACCATGATTTTTTTATCGCCTTCCGTTGCTTCAACCGCTCCGACATCGACAGGCGACGGGAAATACTCGGCTGCAAAGTCTAAGAAATTGCTAACGCCAATATTTAAAGTTGATGACAAAGCAAACACAGGCATAATTCTTTTTTTAGCGACGGCTTGTTTTAAAGTGCGTGATAATTCTTCGTCGGAAATGCTTTCGCCCTCCAAATATTTTTCCATGAGCGCATCTTCCATTTCGACAGCTGCTTCAACAAGAGCTTCACGCGCTGAGGTTGCCGCATCCTTTAAATCATCAGGGATATTTTCTTCGGTAAATGCTCCTGAACCGTCGGTTTTATAAATATAAGCTTTGCCCTTTATGACATCGACGACACCTTTAAATTTTTCAGCTGCGCCAATCGGTAATAAGACGGGTAAAGCGTTTTGACTAAATTGCGATTTAATATCGGCTAAAACTTTATCAAAATCAGCATTTTCGCGATCCATTTTTGAAATCACGAATGCAACCGGCGCATTGTGATGTCCTGCATATTCCCAAGCTCTGCTCGTCTGAACTTCAATGCCGCCGACCGAACTTACAAGAACAACCGCCGTATCAGCAACACGAATAGCCGCACTCATCTCACCCGTAAAATCAGCATAGCCAGGAGCGTCAAGAACATAAAATAATTTTCCGGCGCGCTCAAGTGTTAAAAGTGATGTGCTAATTGAAATCTGGCGTTTTTGTTCTTCAGATTGAAAATCGCTGACTGTATTACCATTTTGAACGTTACCCATGCGTGAAATCTGTTTATTGCAAAAAAGCATGGCTTCGGCTAAAGATGTTTTACCTGCTCCACCGTGAGCGCATAAAGCAAAACTTCTTATATCATCGGGCTTACGTGAACCCATTTATAAAAACACACTCCTTAAAAAATCAAAAAATGAAGCTTTACAATTTGACCGAATAATTATATTCGCAAAAATAATAATTATTTATGGGTTAAACGCGTAAATTTTTCACAACACACTTTTTACCAAAATCAGCCGTAAAGCCCTCGACTTTAGTCGTAGGGATATAAGGCTTTGAAATTTTAATCTGTTCTGATAAAATCATCATTGTCGAGCT
>CAJODZ010000016.1:22258-33485 GCA_905233645.1 uncultured Synergistales bacterium
CGTCGACCATTCGGAGGAGAATCTGTAAGACACTCGCAAGGGTGCAAGGTTCGTTGATACCAGAATCCCCCGACTTTAGTCGTGGGGAGTACGTCAAAATTTCAAGGCAGTTTAAATTTATGGCAAAGCATTTTGATATAATAATTTTAATTTTTAACAGTCCTTTAAATTTTTGGGGGGCTGTTATTTTTACAACTACGTTTACCACTACAAAAAATCTTCTAAAAATTTAATCGCCGCATAATTTTTAATCGTATCGAGTTTGAAACAAAGTGTTAAATTTTTTCAGGCGTGTTTAAAATTTTTTAAGTGCGTTACTTTTAATTTAATTCAAAACATGAGAGCTATTATTTTTTACAAAACACAAAATAAAAACGCTCCTAAAATCAAAACACTAAGCTTGAAATTAAGAGCGCAATTTTTAAATTCTAAAAATATATTTAATTACGTTTTATAAATTTTCTAATCGTCAGCATTCGCAGTGGCAGGCATTGTATATTTACGTGCGTGAGCTTGAATATCATCGCGAATTTTATCCGGTGAAGGCATGTTCGGAGCATGAATTTCGCGTTCGTCCGTTCCTCCTGATGCTATTAAAATATCACCAATATTTAATATAGTTTGTAACGCGCTTTGATTAACTTCGATATGAACGACTTGTTTTAATCCAATTTCAATCGAACGGCGAAAAGCTCCTGAAAAAGGTTTTGTCCAATTATAAACGGTGAAAGCAACTTCGCAGTCTTCAATTTTGTTCGGGTCATCAGTGAGCCTTAAAACCATTGTACGGCGTTTGATAGCTACATAAAGTAATAATACAGCCGATACAATTATTGCCAAAATCCACATCCATTTAAATAATGATGTACCATATTTCATCGGGCCTATAAAACTTGCGACGATAGCTAAGATTAAAATTAAAAGCACCGTTCCCATTGGTTTATAAAAACTTCTGCGAGCCGGCCTGTAAGTTTGTGAAAATACTTCCATAATTAAAACAGCCTCCAAAAATTTATTTATACTTTAGCATTCGGAATTATAGCAAAAATTTTTCTCCTTAATGTTTTCAGCAATGGGTATTATGATTTTAAAATCAATTTAATTTTTAAAGGAGTGATTATTCTGGAAATTATTAAAACCGCTTTACGCTCTTTAATGGGTAATAGAACGCGTTCGATTTTAACAATGTTAGGAATTATTATCGGTGTCGGTGCTGTTATCACAATGGTAGCAATCGGAAGAGGAGCGGCGCAACAAGTTGAGGGTTTTATGTCGGATTTTGGAGCAAACTTATTTATAGTCATGCCAGCACCACCAAATACAACAGGAGCAAGAGGCGCAGCCGGTTCTGGTGACAGCTTAACTCTTGATGACGCTAACGCTATTATTTCTGAATGTTTTGCCGTTGAAAGAGCAGCCCCTGAAGTAAGCACAAGCACTCAAATCGTTTATGGCAATATGAACTGGAACACTAGCGTATTAGGGACAACGGACGCAATTATTAACGTTAGAACTTGGGAAATCGCGAGCGGAATATTTTTCAGTGATTCTGATGTACGTTCAGCGGCTAAAGTTTGTGTTTTAGGTCAAACTGTTGCGAAAGCTTTATTTGGTTATTCAGACCCTTTAGAGGCAACAATCAGAATAGGCAGTGTACCGTTTCGAGTAATCGGAGTGTTAAAAGCTAAAGGCGCAAACTCATGGGGACAAGACCAGGACGATACGATTTTAGTACCGGTTACGACAGCACAGCGCAGGCTTGTAAGATTTGGGACTAAAGTCAATGCGATAAGACGTTTAAACGTTCAGGCCAAAGACCGCAATTTACTTGAGACCGCTAAAAACGAAGTTATTACACTTTTGAGACAACGGCATAAATTAGCAGAAGATGTTGACAATGATTTTGATATTCGCGATTTAACTCAGGCAATGGAAAACGCAGCAAGTACAGCGAACGTAATGAGTTTATTGCTTGGAGCGGTTGCGTCAATTTCGTTACTTGTCGGCGGAATTGGCATTATGAATATTATGTTGGTCTCAGTCAGTGAACGAACGCGCGAAATTGGAATTAGAATGGCAGTTGGGGCGCGTCCTTCAAATGTTAGGGTACAATTTTTAACGGAAGCGGTTGTACTTTCGATTTTAGGCGGCATAATTGGAATTTGCGGAGGTATAGGAATTTCAAAAGCGATATCAGCATTTTTCGCATGGCCGACAATTATTTCATCAAGTTCGATATTTTTATCGGTTGGGTTTTCTGGTTTTGTTGGAATATTTTTTGGGTTTTGGCCGGCTTGGAAAGCATCGAATTTAGACCCGATAGACGCATTAAGAACTGATTAAAAAATTTTCGGGAGCGTTACGTAAAAAATAACACTCCCATTTTTGCGCAAATATATAAAATTTAAAATCAAGCTTCGTTTTTCATTTTGAGCATTTAATTTTTATCATATACGGCAAATACACTCCGTCAAAATTATCGTCATCAAAATCGCTATGCCAATGCCACGGCTCAGGAACATATACGATTTTGTTTTCGTTGCGGCTTAAATACTGTGCCCACCAACTAAACGTACTGTTTGCGATTATAAAATGTTTGCATGAGTACATTAGTCTTAATTTTTCCCAAACAGGGTCATTGCCGCTTTCAAAAGTTACGTTGTAGGGGAATTTAAAATTATTTTTAACGTCTTCAACATCATCAGTGAATATAAAAAATTTACAGTCTGGGATTTGCGCTTTAATTCTATGCATAGCTTCAGAAAAATATTCAGCATTACAAACGTTCAGCCGTTCGTTACGTTCAATTAAAAAATCGCCGCGTCTTATACTCACACAGACGGAATTTGTATTTTGGATTTCGCTCATAAGATTAAAATTTTCCGGCAACAAGTCTTTTTTAGGAGTGAACTCTTTTAAAAGAATATCTCTTATATCATTAAAGTAATTGTAATTTTCAAAATTACCTATGCAAAAAATATTACTTGATAAAGATTTTCGCGGCTTTGCCATTAAACACCCCATGCGGCGATAAAAACCTAGTCTGTCGACAATTTGAGCGAGTGTTTTGCTTGTCCTCCAATTTGTGAATTTGCTAAAAATAATAGTCAAGCCTCTAGCTATTGCGCGAATAAACATTTGGTAACGCGAATATTCATGAACATAATCAACTGGATAAATATTAAAATCTTTAAGCTGGTCTCTCCAACCGGCGGCGCGGTCATTTTCGGAGATTATTTCAAAACTGTGAGTATTAAACGTCAATTTATAGCTTGGGTAAAATTTTAATTGCAAAGCTCTGGCAAAAGCATATTGAAATAATTGATTGCCTAACCTGTCGCTAATACATGCATAAACACGACCGCTTTTATTTAACAATTTTTGAGCGAACCCCTTTTTTAAAAAAATCAACGTTGCTATTATAATTGCGTTACTTAGAATTTTAATTCAGGAGGTTTTTTAGAAAATGGCAGTGAATTTAATTAGTTTAGTCAAAGGTCAAAAGGTCGATTTAACAAAAAATAACCCCGGACTTTCAAAATTGCTTGTTGGTCTTGGCTGGGACGTTAATAAATACGATACCGGCACTGATTTTGATTTAGACGCTTCAGCTTTTATGTTAGGAGCTAACGGGAAAGTAACGAACGACAACGATTTTATTTTTTATAGTCATGTTGAAGATAATGCCGGCTCAGTTAAATATATGGGCGATAACCGTACCGGAGCTGGTGAAGGTGATGACGAACAGATTAAAATAGATTTAGCAAAAGTTCCGGCTAATATTCAAAAAATCGCATTTACTGTTACGATTTACGAGGCTGATAAACGCAAACAGAATTTCGGCCAGGTTTCAAATGCATTTATAAGAATTATCGACGAGAATAAAAATCAAGAACTTATTCGTTATGACTTGGGGGAAGATTTTTCAACAGAGACCGCCGTCGTTGTAGCTGAACTTTACAGGAACGGTAACGAATGGAAATTTAACGCTATCGGAAACGGATTTTCGGGCGGTTTAAAGGCTTTGTGCCAAAATTACGGTGTGAATGTTTAATTAAAAAGTATGAAAGGTTTTAAAAAGTTTCACGAATTTAAAATTTTTATGCGTGTTTTATCGACTGGACTTGTTATTGCCGGTTATGCGTTTTTAGGTGTTTGGGCGTGTAACTGGCTTTTAAATAATGGTTATCCGAAATTTTTAGCCTTCCTTGCAATTCCAGTAATAGCGATTTTCGGAATGTGGCAAGGGTGGCTATATTTGAATAAACGAAAATAATTAATTTAAATTTTTAAACAAATCCAATCTTCCGGCCAAAAATCTTTACGCTCTGGCCAAAAATCAGGGCGTATTGTTATTTTATTCGGGTTCTTATTAAGCCAAGCTCCCCAAACTGAAAAAGTACTGTTAGCTATGATATCGTGCTTGCATTCTGAAATAACACATAAATCAAAACGGTCATCCGGATTGCTCTTTTCAACAAATTCAAAATCAGGGTTGCCGGCAAAATTCTTTTTGCACCATTCGATATCGTCAGATGTAAAGAAAAATTTTGCATCACTCACACGTTCACGAATATATTTAATTGCGGTTGTGTAATATTCTTTTGGCATGTCGCATTTTAAATTTACATAATCGCCGCGTCTTACAGAAACACTCACAGAATTACAGGACTTAATTTTCGCTAAAATATTTTGTTCGCGCTCGTCTATTTGTTGTCTGAAAGTAAATGCATCTCGAATTTTATCTTCAATGCCGGAAATATATTTAAAGCTTTGCCAATATCCATCGTAAATTCCTTTTTCATGATTTAGCATTTCTGGGAAAAAATCGCCTTCGCGTCCTCTATCCTTGTATAAATTTATTAAATGCAAACGTCTAGCTTTATCGATAAAAAATTCCTGCACACGATTTAAGTATTTTCCATTTACTTTAAATACACTTTCTAATTCAAATTTACGCTTATCTAAAATGGGGCTGCGCTTCTGTCCGAAAAAATACAAATCCATAACTACATCACGCCCACGTTCAAGCAATGCCCTATATAATGCGTAACCGTACATTTGATTTCCTAAACCGCCAACAATTCTCACGATAAGCATTTTTAAATTTATCTCCTTAAAATTCAGGCAAGAGCTTTTAAAAGTCATAAATAAATAATAAAAACTCCTGCCTGTAAAATTTTTAATACGCTAATTTATAAATTTCGTCGATATCTTTTTCATCAAGCCGCCTTAATGCTCCAAACGGTAAATTTTTCGCGGCGTTCTTCGTTAAATTTTCGATGTCGTCTTCTTTGATATTTAATTCTCGTAAAGTTGTCGGCGCATTTATATCCTTGAAAAAGTCTTCAAGAGCTTCGATTGCTTCAATGGCTTTTTCTTCGTCTGTACCGTCATAAATATCAAAAACATTTTCGCCCAATCTCGCAAACGGTATCGGATTATCTTGATAAACATAACGCGCCCATGCCGGCATTATTACTGATAAAGTCGCACCGTGCGCAGCGTCAAATAACATGCTCAACGAATGGCCTAATTTGTGTGATGAAAAATCTCCTCTCGTCTCACGGCCACACGCTAAAAATCCTGAATGCGCAACACAAGCCGCCCAAGCATATTCACAACGCGCATCATAATTTTTCGGGTTCTCGATTAAATCAGGGATTATTCTCATCATGCTGCGGACTAATGCATAACCCTGTTCGTCCATAAATTCAGAATTTGGGTCGCCGTCAAGTAAACGTTCTAATGCATGAGCAATAATATCAACGCCGCCGTGTATAGTCTGTTTTTCGGGCAAGGTCATTTGAAATTCAGGGTCAATAACTGAGACCGCAGGATATAATAATTGACTTTCAATCGATGTTTTAAATTCTTTTTCAGGATTTGTAATTACAGATATCCCGTTAACTTCGCTGGCCGTTGCTGAAACAGTTAATACACCAAAAATCGGAAGAGCTTTTTTAACGGGAGCTTTTTTCTCAAATAAATCCCATACATCGCCGTCGTAAAACGCTCCTGCTGAAATCGCCTTCGCTGTATCAAAAACGCTTCCGCCGCCGATTGGAATTAGTGCGTCAATTTTTGAAACTTTAATTCTTGCAATGGCTTCACGAACTTTATCAATGCGGGGGTTAGCTTTTATATCGTTGAGTTCGGGAAATGTTATATTTAATTTCGTGAGCAAGTCCGTAACCTGAGTATAAGCTCCGCATTTAAAAGCACTTTTGCCGCCGTAAATCAAAAGTACATTTTTGACATTGGCCGCACGCAAGTAATCTTCAAGTTTTGCGACCGAACCTTTACCGAATAAAACGGCTGTTGGGTTGTGCCACGTAAAATTATTCATGAAAAAATCACCTGTTCAAAAAATTTTTATTTAATCATGTTGAAATTATATGCTATTTATATTAAAACACGGGCGTTGTATTTAGCTATAATAATCGCGTTAAAAATTACAAAATTTTTTAAAGGAGCTGTTTTTATGCGCTACGCATTAACGATTTTATTCATACTCATATTTTTCAAATGTTCTCCAGCAAATGCAGAACTGCCGCCGTTAATTGAAGTCGAAGACTTTTTTAAAAATCCTGAAATTGCAGCGTTCTCAATATCGCCGGACGGTTTGAAATTAGCTTATGTTAAACCTTACGAACGCCGCATGAATGTTTATGTGCGCGAAATTGCTACAGGTATCGAAAAGAGAATTACTTCAGCAACTGAACGCGACATAGCCGGATTTTTCTGGAAAGGCAATAATAATATTATTTATGCTCAAGATTTTGGCGGCGATGAAAATTATCACGTTTATATTACAGATTTAACAGGCTCAAACACACGCGATTTAACTCCGTTTGAAAATGTCAAAGCCGGTGTCATTGATGATTTAGAAGAAGACCCCGAACACATGTTAATTAGCATGAATAAAAATAACCCTGAAGTTTTTGACGTTTACAGATGTGAACTTTCAACGGGCGAATTAACTTTAATCGCGTCCAATCCTGGCAATATTGTAGGCTGGATGACAGACCACGACGGAAAATTACGCGCTGCTTTTATGACCGACGGAGTTAACGAGAGTTTTTTATATAGACAGACTGAAAGCGAAGATTTTAAAATCTTAATGACAACTGATTTTCGCGATACATTTAGTCCGTTAATGTTTGATTATGATAATAAATATATGTACGTTGGGTCTAATTTGAGCCGCGACAAAGTAGCAATTTATAAATTTGATCCCGACGAAAATAAAATACTTGATTTAGTTTTTGAGAACGATGAGGTTGACGTAGGACATTTATTACATTCAAAGAAGCGTAAAATAATCACCGGTGTAACTTACGTTACGGATAAAGTTCAGCATAAATTTTTTGACAAGCAACGCGAAGAATTACAAAACACTTTAGATAACTTTTTCCCTGGTCTTGAAGTTGCGTTAGCTGATGTTGATGACGATGAGCGCAAAATGATTGTACGTACTTACAGTGATAAAACGCGCGGCGGATATTATTTATATGATACGTTTGATAATTCAATATCAAAATTAGCGGACTTATCTTCATGGCTTCAACCTGAAAATATGAGTTCGATGAAGCCAATCAAATTTAAGTCGCGCGATGATTTAGAAATTCACGGTTATTTAAGTTTGCCCGTTGGTGTTGAAGCTAAAAATTTACCGTTAGTCATTATTCCGCACGGAGGGCCTAGCGCACGCGATACATGGGGTTTTGATTCAGAAGCTCAATTATTAACAAACAGGGGCGTTGCTGTTTTACAAGTTAATTTTCGCGGCTCAACAGGTTACGGCAAAAAATTTTGGCAATCCGGCTTTAAACAGTGGGGTTTAAAAATGCAGGACGATTTGACAGACGGCGTATTATGGGCAATTTCAGAGGGCATAGCTGATAAAAACAGAATTGCGATTTACGGTGGAAGTTACGGAGGTTATGCAGCGTTAGCTGGAGCGGCGTTCACACCTGATTTATACACTTGTGCTGTGAGTTATGTTGGGCCTTCAAATTTATTCACACTGCTTGAAAGCATTCCGCCCTATTGGAAACCGTTTTTAGAAATGGAATACGAAGAGATTGGCGACCCCGAAAAAGATAAAGATTTATTGCACGCTGTCTCACCTGTTTTTCATGCTGAAAATATCAAAATTCCGTTACTCGTAGCACAGGGAGCAAATGATCCACGTGTAAATAAAGCCGAATCCGACCAGATTGTTGAAGCAGTTAGAAAGTCCGGCCATGAAGTAATTTACTTAGTCAAAGACAACGAGGGGCATGGTTTTCACAACGAAGAGAACCGCTTTGATTTTTACCATGAGCTTGAAAAATTCTTTAGAAAATATTTAGGTTCGCGGTAAATTTTATAACGAGTTTTAAATATAATTAGGCCATGAATTTATTAAATATTGCAAATAAAAATGATTTAGTCGCAATTTGTCAGCATATCGGCACGGATTTGAGAGCTTTAAAATATTTAGAGCCTAAACACGAAATTTATCATATTTTTATCCCGAAAGTCGATTACAGAGCCGCAGGCTTTTTAAAACAGGAGATGCTCTCGCGCGGTGGTGATGCTGTCGTTGCTAAACACGTTATTGACGGCAGAATTGATTACAGCGGCGTTTTGCTCATGGGTACGCGTTCGCAATTAGAAAGTCTCATAATCAAAATAGACGCGATGAAATTTTGGGGGCTTGCTGAAATTCAAAACGATTTAAAAAATTTATTGGCCGGCCTCGATGTTAAAGAATTTAAAATCAATTTTCCAAATAACAAAACTTTAACACTCGATAAAAATGCAAAACTCATGGCCATTCTAAATTTAACGCCAAACTCTTTTTACGAGCCGTCAAGGATTGCTAACGAAAATGATTTATTAAAACGTGCTGAAAAATTTTTGAATGACGGCGCGGCAATTTTAGATTTAGGAGCAGAATCGACACGACCGAATTTTACGCCCGTTGATGAAGACGAAGAGATTAAAAGATTGTTGCCAGCCTTGAAAATTTTGCGTAAAGAATTTTCTAATGCGATAATCTCCGTTGACACATATAAATCAAAAACGGCGGAAATAGCTTTTAATGAGGGTGCTGATATAATTAACGATATAAGTGCTTTTGAACTTGACCCGAAAATTTTAGACGTAATCGCAAAAATTAAATTGCCTTACGTTTTAACTCACTCAAAAAGCGAAGACACTCACGAACATAATTTATTAGAGGCCATGCGAAAATTCTTTGTTGAAAAAATTAAAATATTAACTGAACACGGCTTTGAACGCGAAAAAATAATTCTTGACCCTGGCTTAGGTTTTGGAAAAACTCCGGACGAAAATTATTTAATCGTGAAAAATATCGAGTGCTTGAAAATTTTTGGCTTGCCCGTCTTAGTTGGTCATTCTCGAAAAAGATTTACGGGCGTTGGCAATAATTCTCAACCTGAAAGACTAGCCGCTACTCTTGCCGTTACGAGTATGTTAGCTCAAAAAGTGAATATATTGCGCGTGCATGATGTTATTGAAAATTTTGCCGCATTAGAAATTTCAAAACGCATTGCTGAGATAAATCTTGAGCCGGAATTAAATAACGCTTTGCTCCAATAAAATTCGTGCGTGTTCCTGAGCTTCTGTCAATTCCGGCGAACCCGATAACATTCGAGCTAACTCTTTAATTCGTTCTTCGCCGGTAATCTTTTTAACAAGCGAATTATTTTCGTTGCGCTTAATTAAAAAATGAACGTCTCCCAATGCTGCGATTGAGGCTTCGTGAGTGATTAAGATAACTTGACAGCGGTTCGATAACTTTTTTAATTGCATTCCTGCTAAAACCGCCGCTTTTCCTCCTAAACCAGCCTCAACTTCATCAAATACAAGCGTTGGCGTTAATAATTCATCTGGTAACGATAATTGCAAAGCTAATAATAATCTGCTTAATTCACCGCCTGACGCAATCTTTTCAACACTTCCGGAACGCGCCCCTTCGGTTAAAATAAATTCTACAAAATCCGCGCCGGTACGATTTAATTTTTGCAAGCCCGTAAAATTTATCCCGAATAAAATCTCGTTCATGCCCATCTCACTTAATAATTTATTGACGCGCGAAATTAAGAGTTCAGCTGAATTATGGCGTTGTTTACGAATTTCCATAGCAAGAGTGTTGGCACGCTTTTTTAATTCGATTGCTTCGGTGTTTAATTTTTCAACGTCGGCATAACTCTTTTCGAGCCAATCAAGATTTTTAACGATATCAGAACTGTAATTTAATAAATCATTTTCATCGCTGCGGTTGCATAAACGTTTTAAACGCCTCAAAGCCCCTAAACGTTTTTCGATTTCATCACGGTTTTTGATTTTGTCATCGAGTGAGTAAAAATTTTTATCGACCGAATTTTTTAGACTGCTCATTAAAATATCAAAAGCATTCGTGATTTCGTTGCGGCTGTCTTGTTCGATGAAGTCATATAAAAATTCGTATTCAGTGCGTGATTTTTCGATTAAGCCATTTTCAGAGAGGCCGCCCGTTAAAACGTCAAATGCCTTCGTTGCGCGTTCAAGCTTTAAAATTTCGTGATTTAAATCTGATAAAGCGTTTTCTAATTTGCTCTCAAGCCCCTGTTCAGGTTGAGCGGTCTTAATTAAATTAAAAATTTCCGTCGCATTCGCGTATTCTTTTTCGATTTCGGAGCGGCGTTTTTTGAGTGTTCTTAATTCGATATTTTTAGCCTTTGCATTTTCAAAGACGCTTTCAAATTCAGCAATAACATTTTTAAAATTTTCGGGCATGTAAGAATTAAGCATATTTAATTGGCGGTCGCTGTCTAATAATTCTAATTGAGCAAACTGGCTTTGAATGCGGATTAAATTATTCACTGTGTCTAAAAATTCGACTAGACCGGTATTTGAATTATTGATTTTTGCATTTGAGCGTCCAGTGTTTAGAATTTCGCGCTTAATAATTTTGCCGTCTGAAAATTCAGCTTGCGAAACTCCCTTATTTTCACCGGCACGAATAAATTTAACACCTCTGCGGCTGCCTGTTAAAAGTTCCAACGCACGCACAACGCTGCTTTTACCAGCACCGCTCTCGCCAGTGATAACGTTTAAGCCTTTTGAGAACTCAATGTTAATATTTTTTATGCCGCCGATATTTTTAATCTCAAGATTTTTAAGCACTGCGGAACGCCTGACCCCAACCTAATTTTTCTCGTACTATATCTAA
>CAJODZ010000016.1:33674-36926 GCA_905233645.1 uncultured Synergistales bacterium
GCACAAAGCGGAGCGACAACGATTACATCAACTTCAGGAGGAATTATCGGTCCGCCAGCAGCAAGAGCATAAGCCGTTGAACCCGTCGCACTTGAAATAATCACACCGTCAGCAGGCAATACGCAAAAGAATTTTCCGTTTACGCGCAATTCAATTCTTAAAAGCCGAGCAATAGCATTTGTATTTAGCACAACGTCGTTTAAAGCATAAATTTTATGTTCGGAGCTGTCATCATGAAATAACATACAACGCAAAACACGCCGTTCGATAATATTAAAATTATCATTCAAAATCTCTTCAAGGTCATGTATAGCGTTTTCCGGACGGCCTGAAGCTAAAAATCCTAAATGCCCTAAATTTATCCCGTGCAAAATTATCTCAGTACCCATAATATAGCGCGATGCCCGTAAAAAAGTCCCGTCGCCGCCGATTACGATAGCTAATTTGACAGTTTTCAGCCATTGTTCATCGTCAAGTCCTGCTGTAGTGAGTGCGCTAGCTTCCTGATGAGGCAATAAAAAATTACAACCGTTATCTCTTCCCCAGTCTAATAATTTTCTGGCCATGTTGACAGCTTCGGGCTTGCGCAAATTTATAATCATGCCTAAATCCTTCATGTTTAAGACAAATCCTCCGGCTGACTATTATAAAACTCACGGTACAACATACTTGTTTGAATGCCGGTATTATTTTGATATTTGCCTCCTGTGTGTGAATAAGTTTCGTACGGCTCAGCGATTTCGTGATAATAGATTTGAGCGATTTCGACACCGGCATAGATTTTTACAGGCTGAACGCAAAATAATTCAAGTGTCCAATAGCCGCAAAATCCAACATCGCCAAAACCAGCCGTTACATGAATACAAATTCCCAAACGTCCGATTGATGAGCGGCCTTCTAACATTGGAACATAATTATGCGTCTCTGTATATTCAACAGTACGGGCTAAATATAATTTTCCAGGCTGCATAATGAACCCGTCATCAGGAATTAAAATTTTATGAGCCTGATTTTTTATGCGCATGTCTAATAATTCATTTTCATAAACTAATAATTCATTATGGAGCGACAAATTATAACTATTTGAATTTATCTTCTTTTCATCAAATGGCGTAATTATAATTTCGTGTCCAAGCTTATTTTTAATTTGAAGTCCGGATAAAATAATTTTTAAAGCACTCCCATTCAAAAATATATTTATTATTTCACAAGCGGATATGATAGCTTAAAAAATCATTTTCATGTTTATAATTTTCTAACGAAAATTTAAATTAAACGAGGAGTTTTGATTATTATGTTTACGAAAAAATTTTTAATTTGTATATTTGCGTTAGTGATTTTGATTTTGAGTTGCTCATGTTCTTTTGCCGATGATGATGAATGGATTTGCTCTAATTGCGGGACGAAAAATAATGCAAATTTTTGTACGAACTGCGGTAACAAAAGACCTGAAGAAATAATTTGTCCAAATTGCGGCGAAAAATATTCATTAAGTTCCGGTATTCGTTTCTGCGGAAAATGCGGTGCAAAATTACAATCAGACACAATCGGCGCGCAAAAATATGAGGGCGAAGGGTTTAATACTCCTGAAGAGGCTGTTTTATATTACCTTAATGGTTTAAAAAATTTTGACATTGAGCAAATGTTAAAGGCGTTCGCTTGGGAAACAAAAATTAAAAGGCTTTCTGTTGAAAAATTTTACGACCGAATGGGAGCTTATATACGTTTTCGCGGTAACATGCCGTCTAAGAACAAATTTTTATTTTCTGTGAATATAAATCAAAGCCGCGCAGATATTATTAACGAGATTTACAGGGCAGTTGATTTTTACATCATTGGGAAAAACGAAGGTAACTCTGCTATGGTTAGTTTTAACCAATTAAAAAGATACGAAGAAATAAAAACGTTCGTACAAAATCCAATGTGGAATAAAATTGAAAAAATTTCTAAATTATCAAACATAAAATTTTTATCGCCTGATGATGTTCTCAAAAATAAATTTAACGAAAAAAGTTTAAAACGATTTTATGAAAGTTTAGCAAAAAGTACAGGATACTATTGCGCTGATGAAGTCGTGAATATTTTTGCTATCGCTGATGTTGAAGACGAAAAATTAATTTATGTTCCGACGGTTGCGCGATACGGTAATAAATGGTACATAATTTCAAATTACAGCTTGTTATCAGGATTTTTAAATTTGCCTGCTGAGTATCATGCTTTCTTTTGCGGGAAAGAACTTGCTTTTTAGTTATGAAAAAATTTTCACTTGGGTTTTATAATTTTCAACATCAAATTTTTACAGGAGGCGTATTTAATAATGCTTTCAAAATTTAAATTCAAGCGCACGCTTATTTTATTTTTAACGCTATTTGTTTTAACAACAGTTTTTTCAGGAATGACCCTTTCAGCGGAAAACACTCAGGCAACGGGGCAGTTATGGGTTCTAGCAACGAAGGCCGACACAACACCAGAACAAGTTAACAATGCTATCAAAGCCGGAGCAAACGTTAATGTTGACAGGGGGAATGGTGTAAACATTTTAATGACTGCCGTGAGCTTTAACACTAACCCTGAAACGATAAAAGCTTATCTCAATGCCGGTGCTAAAGACGTATTAGAAAGCAAAACACCTTACGGGAAAACAGCTTTAATGTTAGCAGCTAGAGATAATTCTAACCCCGATGTTTTGAAAGTTTTAATCGATGCCGGAGCTAATGTTAATGCCGTAGACAACGAAAATAAGAGCGCGTTAATAACAGTTGTCGAACAGGGCAAAAATCACGAAATGCTGAAAATTCTAATCGATAACGGTGCTGATTTAAATATTCAAGATAAAGACGGCAAAACTGCTTTATATTCTGCTGCTAGAATGTGGCAAAAACCGGAGCTTGCAAAAATTTTAATCAACGCTGGAGCAAATGTTAATTTAAAAAATGTTAACGGCTATGATGCGTTAATGGTTGCTGCTCATTACATAACTGATGAAAGCGTCATAAATGCTTTTGTGAAATCGGGTGCGGACGTAAATGCTAAAACCACTAGGGGAAATATTACAGCCTTAATGGAAGCAGCATGTTATACACGAAATCCCGAAGTTGTAAAAATTTTACTCAATGCCGGTGCTGATGTTAATGCCAGAAACGATAAAGAACAAACCGTTTTAATGCTCGCTCTTGATAAAAAGGCCGATATTGAAATCATTAGGGCGTTGCTAAATGCTGGAGCTGATGTAAAAGCAAAGGATAAAAACAA
>CAJODZ010000016.1:36939-67032 GCA_905233645.1 uncultured Synergistales bacterium
CTCCTCAAGTTCGTGAGCTTATACGTTCAGCTATGAAATAACACAAAATAAAAAATGCCTCCCGGAACATAAACAGGAGGCTTTAAAAAATTATTTCCAACAACACATGAACGTAGCCGAAGGTTTAATTACATTTTCGCGGAGGATATTATATAAAAAAATATTGTTATCAGAATTTGTGCGGGCGATTTGAATTTTTACGTTTTCACCGGCTTTAACACCTGACCTGAAATTTGCGTACACTGATTTTAATTCATGCGTCATTAAATCTAACGGCGTTGCTTCAAAAACCCATTCAAAATAAACAGCGTTATTAACGTGCGAATTGTAATCTAAATCATGAAAGCAAACTTGCTGTGAAATCTCGTTAAACTCATCAGGCATTTTCGGAATGTCTTTAAATTCTGGCGCAATCTCCTGGCTATCACGAGTTAATAATTCCGGCAAATGCACAGCAGGTTTAACAGGTCGACCGGCGGCCAAATCTAATAATAACCACGAAGTTTTTGCCCAAGCGATTAAATTATTATTCGAGTTAAAAACTTGAAATACTCTTAACGAGTTATATGCATGATTAGGGTCATGAAAAGTCTTAATGAAAAATTTTTCATCAAGCGCGGGCAACCTTTCTAAAAATTCAATTTCGTATTTTGTCAAAACCCAAGCATAACCCTTAGCAATGAGTTCAGTTGTTGTGCCTTCGATATCTTGAACGGCTATGCTTGCTGTATCTTGAAAATAATTTAATAAATTTCTGAGCTTAATAATCCCTAAACATGAAACATCAGACGGCAAAACGACTAATTCACGCGAAAACATGTTATGAAAAATCCTCCCTTTGAAAAAAATTACCCCCGTACGGGGGCGTAAAGCAAGTGTTTTAATTTTAAATTATTTTGCACTGAGACGAGCGTCTAAAATCTGCTCAACAATTTGTTTAACCTCTTCAGCTGTTAAAGATTGGTTCTTAAATAAATTTTTGATTTTTTCAGCAATCGTAGGTACAAAAGGCAAAAGCGTTATAAGAAACGTAATAAAAGCTATGCCCCAGTAAAACACATGTACTAAATCATCAACACGAGAGGCAGTTACAGCTACAGCTTGAGCATTTTGTGCTATTTGAGCCGATAATTCGTTATGTAACTGTTCGTTTTTGCTCGATAACTCGTGATTTAGTTGACCCATTCCGCTCGATAGTTCATTACGTAACTGCTCGTTTTTAGCCGACAATTCGCTACTTAATTGGTCTATTCTGCCCGATAAATCATTACGTAACTGTTCGTTTTTGGCTGATAGCTCATTACGTAATTGCTCGTTTTTAGCCGACAATTCGCTACTTAATTGGTCTATCCTGCCCGATAAATCATTACGTAACTGCTCGTTTTTGGCCGATAGCTCATTACGTAGCTGTTCGTTTTTAACCGACAATTCGCTACTTAATTGGTCTATTCTGCCCGATAAATCATTACGTAACTGCTCGTTTTTAGCCGACAATTCGCTATTTAATTGGTCTATTCTGCCCGATAAATCATTACGCAACTGTTCGTTTTTTCCCAATAGTTCGTTACGCAGCTTTTCATTTTCTAGCCTCATTTCAGCTATTCGAGCATTTACATTAGCTTCTGATGTCTCAATACGAGCATTAACTCTAACTTCAAAAGCGTCCATTTTAGTCTCTAGTCTGTCCATTCGAGCATCAAAAACATCTTTGCGTAAATATTCACCAGAATTTTCATCAGCTCCAAAACTTACACCGGCTAATATAAAAATTATTAACAGCGCAAAACTTAAACGTTTAGTCATTTTTTAATCACTCCTTCTCAACGTTAAAAAGCTTGTAAACACGGGCTAAAACTCCATTAACAAAACGAGCTGAATTTTGCGTGCCGAAATCATTTGCTAACATCGCTGCTTCAGCAAACGCAGACTGAGCAGGAAGTTTTTTTATTATAAAGCCTTCAACAATCGTCAATTTTAAAATTACTCGGTCAACTGAAACCATGCGAGAAGGACTCCAGCCTGTTACTGTTCGTAATAATAATCTATCAACTTCATTTGAATGCTCTAAAACATCTTTTACAAGCTCACGGCAATAACTCTTCACCTCCTCCGTCTCGTTTAACGTTAAATCGTCCATGCTTAAAAATAATTCAAGCGCATTTAAAAAATCTTCTTCCGGGTTTACATCAAGCGAATATAAAAACTGTACTGCTAATTCACGCGCCCGGTGTCTGTTTTTGAATTTCTGTTTGTGTATAAATTTCCGTTTCATAATGTTTACGTTCTGATAAATTCCCTAAAATTTCTATTGCTTTGTGAATAAACCATGCCGCGCTCCCCCAAAATGCTGACCAGAAAAAAACTCTAAAGCCCCCCGTAATTATTATCGCTACCGACGAGGCCGTAAAAAACCAAGTCCAACGGCGCGATAACACTGGTAAAAAACCGCGACAGGGTTCAGCCCATATCACAGACGCAATTATTCCCATTGGTTTTAAAATTATTGTTAAATGATTTTCAACGCGCTTTTTGATTTCGGGTTTTACGTCGTCTGATGAAATTATTACCGTTAGATTGGCACAATCCCGCGCTTTGTTTTTAGGCGGTGCAAGTGAGACATGATGAACATCAAATCTTGAGCTTAAAATATTTAACGTGAAATCATATAAGCCCTTGCCTGAAAGTTTGATTTTTCCGTAAGGTGTCGTCTTCCAGATAAAATTCATTCCGGCACTAGTCCTTTATCGTTATTTCATCGTCAGGATTAAGCTCGTCTTCTTCAGGAAGTTCTAACGCAATCTCATCGCCTTTACTCGTGTAAATTCCTTGAACGTTTATATTTACGGCTTTCACATCATAACCAGTATAACGTTCGAGATTATCTTTGACTTTTTCTTGAACGTCCCATGCTAAATCAGGTATTCTCTGTCCGTATTTAACTAATACGTCAGCGTCAACAGCAATCGTCCCGTCTGAAGGCTCTACAGAAACTTTTATCGCTCCCGTCTTTCGGCCTATACCAAATTTTGAACTGAGCCGCATAGCCATTTTTATATTGGGTAGCCCTTGAATGGTTTTGCGAGTCAGCTCAATAATAACGTCTTCAGAAATGTGAATTAAACCGCCGTCAGATTTTTTTTTAGAGTTTGGCAATGTTTTAATTACCCTTTTTGGCGCGCTCAAGATATAAACCTGAACGGGTATCAACGACTATATCTTCACCAGGCTGAATAAATACCGGAACTGTTACAACTAAGCCCGTCTCAAGTGTTGCAGGTTTGCCGCCGCCGTTCACTGTATCACCTTTAAAGCTTGGGGGGGTCTCGATAACTTTCATGGTTACGCTTTTAGGCAATTCAATCCCCATGACTTTGCCTTCAAATGATTCGATTTGAATTTCCATGTCGTCAACGAGATATTTCGCAGCATCGCCTAAAACTTCGGGTGAAAGTCTCATCTCTTCATACGTAGCTAAATCCATGAAAACATAATCTTGACCGTCTCTATATGAATATTGAGCAGGTTTGTCATCATAAATAATACGCTCGAATTTCTCACCAGGTTTGAAAGAATTTTCAACCATTGAGCCGCTCTCAACATTCCTCAATTTTGTACGAACAACAGCTCCGCCGCGACCCATTTTGTGATGGTCATATTCGACAATTTCCCAGATACCGTCCTGCCAACGAAATTTTAATCCTACGTAAAAATCTGTTGTATCTACTACTTGTGCCATATTTAAAAAATTACCTCCAATTAAAAATTTTCAAGTTCCAAATTTTACAGCAATATTATTAAATTCGCGTTTAAATTAGTCAAGAATATAAGGAGTTATGAGAATTACGACCTGAGTTTTATTATGCTCGTCGTATTTATATTTAAATAATCCGCCAATTAAAGGAATATCGCCCAAAATCGGGAATTTTTGATTTGTTGTATTTTTATTATCACGAAACAAACCGCCAATTATAAAAGGCATTCCGTCGCGCACTCTAATATTTGTGTTTACAGAACGGTCTGAAGTTCGCGGCATTACTTCTCCGTTACTCCCTGTTGCTAAACCAATTATTTCGCCCGTCTTAATCGTAAGCTCAAGATTTATATAATCCTCCCGTCCAACGTGAGGCGTAAAAATTAACTCAGGCCCAACAGTTTTTTCGCGCCATTCGACATTACCATTATCATCACGGTCGGCAACATACGGATATTTTTCAGTCAACGAGATATTTGCGCTTCCGCCGTCAATCGCAATAACGGAAGGATTAGCTAATAATTTACCTTTACCGTTGCGTTCAAGTAATGTAAAAGTGTTTTCGATTTGGCGTGTAACGTTTTCATAACTGCGAAATTTATTGTTATTGTAAATTAAAGAGCCTGCGCCGTTATTAAAATCTAAACGCCAATGTTCATAAATAGCGTTTATTCCGTTTTCGATATCGGTCGTAGCACTGTCATTAAATTCAAAAATGCTCGCGTGAATCATAATCTGTTTGGCCGGCTGGTCGAGTTGGTTTAATAAAATTTCGGCCTCTGACATTTTAGCTGGATTAGTCTTTATATAAAAAGTATTTGTGCGCGCGTCAATAACAATATTTTTTTCTGGAATGTTTAACAAATTCATAACAGCGTTTTTTATATCGGCAGGAGTTGCGTAAAAAATTTTGAATGCTTTTGTTAAATCAGTACCGGATAATTTATAAAGTCCGTCCCTTGTCCCGAATGCTATTGTGCTTTTATCGACTTGATAGCAGACAATGTTATATATTTTCATCAAATTATTAAACGCCGTGTCTGCCCTGATATTTTTCAAAGACGCGCTAACGTTTTCATTAGGGATTGAGCTGTCAAGAAAAACATTATAACCTGCCTCCTCACCGATTAAACGTAATGACGCGCTCAACGGAACATCATACAAATTAAAAGTAATTATCTTATCGTCATTAAATGTTAAAGTATTTTTCAGGGCGTTAAAATTTTGTTCAGACTTGGTTAAAAAGTTTTTATCGAAATTATTTTCATCATCAGGTTGAATTTTTAATCTTAGTGTGCTTGCTTGGGGCGAAATTCTTTTTGAATGTAACGTTAATTTGTGAAAGGCTGAAATTTTTATTACGATGCCGCTTGAATTTTCATGAATTTGTAAATTTGAGATAAGGCTTTCTAATTGCGATATAGCTTGTTTTTGATTGTTTATATTTTCGGGATTTAAAATTTTGGTATTTGTGAGAGTGATATTTAAAACATTATCGGGCGCAATTTTTAAAAATGGTTCCGGTAAATTCTCGCCGTAAATTTTGAAAACGAACTCTTCACCGCCTAACTGATATAAATCAATTTTTCGCAACTCACCCGTCTTTTCAAATGCCGCACACGAATTTACAAACAGACATAATAAAAACGCGGTGAGAAAGAATTTCATTGTTAAGCTGTGATTTTTCTATCGTACAACATAGCCGCTATAAAAATTACTACGAATGAACCGGCGTTATGTACTAAAGCTCCAGTCGTGGGATTTAAAAAACCTTTTAACGATAAAACGATAGCGACAAAATTTATAAACAGCGATAAAAAAATTCCAAGCTTAATCGTTCTCACGGTAGCTCTGGATAAATTTATTAAGTACGGAATTTTTAAAATGTCATCGTTCATTAAAACTATGTCCGCCGCGTCAGCCGTTATATCACTTCCAGTAATCCCCATTGCAATCCCGACATCAGCCATTTTTAAAACCGGAGCGTCATTAACACCGTCGCCAACCATTGAGATTTTATAATTTTGAGCCTGCAATTTTTTGATAACGTTTACTTTGTCTTCGGGCAACAAATCAGCTTCAACGCGCAAAATTCCGGCCATGCCAGCAAAATATTTAGCAGCTCCCAAATTATCACCGGATATTAAAAGCGGTTCGACACCATAATTTTTAAGCTTGTTCATGCATTCTACTACACCGTCTCTTAAAACATCTGACAGCGCGAATAATCCTAAACACATTTGATTTTTAGCAACTAAGATTATCGCTTTGCCCTGTGATTTAAAATTTTGCAGAGCGTCTTTGATTTCATCAGGAACGGTAATATTTGCGCTTTTTAAAAAATTCTCACTGCCGCAAAAAATTTTATCGTTTCCAATCTCTGCGCTTATACCTTGTCCGGCTTGCATGTTAAAATTTTCGCAAGCTAGAAAATCAACGTTTTGCTTATCCGTAAACTCTAAAACAGCTTTTGCTAAAGGGTGTTCACTATATTTTTCAACCGACGCGGCCAAGCCTATGAGATTTTTTAATTCGATATTATTCGACGCAAGGACGTTACTAACGCTTAATTTTCCTGTTGATATAGTTCCTGTTTTATCGAAGGCCGCAATATTTACAGCATTCATAATTTCGAGCGCACCGCCGGATTTGATAATAACTCCGTGTTTTGTAGCCTGACCTATTGCCGCGATGACAGCCGTTGGAGTAGCCATGACCAAAGCGCACGGACAAAAAACAACTAAGACGGTTACGGCGCGAATTAAATTGTTTCCCGTTAAAAAATATCCAGCTATTGCAATTAAGAGCGCGACAGGAACTAAAATCCCAGCCCATTTATCAGCGATACGTTGGAGTTGAGCTTTTTTTTCGCCAGCGTCTTCAACCATGCGAATTAACTTTTGTAAAGAGCTATCTTCGCCGATACCGAGTGCTTGAATTTCAATCATACCTGAATAATTCAGAGTTCCGCAAAAAACTTTATCGCCAATATTTTTTTCAACAGGTAAAGCTTCGCCAGTAATAACAGCTTGATTTATAGATGTCTGACCTTTAACAATGATGCCGTCAGCCGGAATTTTCTCGCCCGGCAAAATTCGCAAAGTATCATTTAATTTGATTTCGGAAGCGTTAATAATTTTTTCGTTGTCATTAAAAATTTTACGTGCTTGAGTTGGAGCAAGGCTCATTAAATTTTTTAAACCTTTTTTAGCGCGCCCAACTGTAAACTTTTCGAGCATTTCGCCCAGTGCCATAATGAAAGCAACTTCACCGGCCGCGAACAAATCACCGATGTAAATTGATGCAATCATAGCGATTGAGATTAAGAGGGACGAAGAAATTTTTTCGATGCCTTTATTTCGTGTCAAATTTTCAAGAGCCTCGTACAAAATCGGAAGTCCGCATATAAAAACACATAACCACGCCGGATTTATAAAAAACGAGCTGGAAAATTCAAAAAAGCTCACGATAAGACACGTTCCGGCAAAAATTATCATCGGCAAACTTTCTAGGCAATCTATAAAGCTCTCAAACAACGTAAAAATTTTCAACTCCTTCTATTTTTTATAAAAACGTGAGCATTTTATCAGGAAATATCTTTTTTGTATATCGCTTTTAATTTTTTGTGATAAAATTTGGGCGCATTAAGTTAAAAATTCATAAAAAATCCGTCGAAAGGAGTATTGACAATGTACCAGGCGAAGCCTGAAAATATCGCACAGCACAGCACAGCACAGCACAGCACAGCACAGCACAGCGCTCGTAACTCTTCATCATCACTACGATACCAATTTTAATCATGGACAAAGATTACAGAATTACGCTTTGCAGACAATATTGCAGTCGTTAGGTTTTAACGTTAGTAATTTGAGTTACGCTCCTGAACGTCCTAAAAGCTTAAAATTTTTGAAACGTATTATAAAACGTGTTTTAGCTACTCTTGGCAATGAAAAATATTCAAAACAAATATACGAGTATGACCACAATGAACGCAATAAATTTGCTTGGGACAGAGGACAATTAGCTAAGCTCTTTGATAAGAGATACATTTCAAATATGTTTTTTATGACACAAAAACAGGCTCTCAAAAAAACTTCAAGCTATTGGAATAAATATGATTACGTTGTTGTAGGCAGCGATCAAGTCTGGCATAACTGGAGCGAAACGATGAAAGAACTTGAATATTTTTATTTGCGCTTTGTTGATGAAAACAAACGTGTTAATTATGCTCCTAGTTTTGGTGTATTAGAAATTGCTCCTGAATTTATTGAAGTCAATAAAAAATTCCTCAACTGTTTTAAAAAATTATCATGTCGTGAAAAAGACGGTTGCGAGCTTATAAAAAATTTAACAGGGCGAGAAGCTTTGCATGTTTTAGACCCTAGTATGTTATTAACACCAGAAGACTATATGAAAATTGCTCGTAAACCAAATTTTGAAGTTCCGCAACATTATGCGCTTTCATATGTTCTAGGCGGAATAATAGATACTCATAAAAGCTTATTAGAAAACGTACAGAAAAATTTGCCAATTATAGATATATATAACGATTTTGAAAATCTTGAACGTTATTTAACTGGGCCTGAAGAATTTGTGTGGTTAATTGCTCATGCTGATTTAATATTAACTGATTCTTTTCATGGCAACGCTTTTTCTATAAACTTCAAAAAAAATTTTGTTTCTCTTATTTGTCCAAATGATAAATCTCACAGGATTGAAAGTTTACTTTCAAGTTTTTGTCTTTCAAATCGAATTTATAATAATGACGGCAAAATTCCCGAAGGCGAAATTGATTACGATAGCGTTTACGAAAAATTAAATGCTATGCGAGAAATATCATTAAATTATTTAAAAGATTGCTTGAATGTTTAATTCTTTAAAAAGAATTTTGCTATAATGCTTTTTGAAAACAGTTCTCTAAAAATTTGGGGAGCTGTTATTTTTTGCAACTACGTTTACAACTACAAAAAACCTTTAAAAAATTAGTGCTTTAAAAATTTTGTAAAGATTTTTTAAAAAATAAAGTTAAAGTGTTAAATTTTTTACGAGCATATTTTTTAAGATTACGTTTTTTAATTACAGCGTTTTAAAAATTCACAACCTCATTAAATCGTTGTTACAAGCTCAGTGTTAAAATTCGCCTCACGGGATAACATGAAGTAATTTTTTATGAGAGGATTTTTTTAATGACAAACCCTAACGGAAGATTTGGTATTCACGGCGGCCAATATATTCCTGAAACTTTAATGAATGCCGTCATAGAACTCGAAGAAGCTTATAATTTTTACAAGAACGATAAAAATTTTAATGACGAACTAAATTTTTTATTTAATGAGTACGCAGGCAGACCGTCAAGATTATATTTCGCTGAAAAAATGACACGTGATTTAGGCGGAGCAAAAATTTATTTGAAACGCGAAGATTTAAATCAGCACACAAAATAAATAATGTTCTCGGCCAAGCTTTGCTCGCTAAAAAAATGGGCAAAACCCGTTTAATCGCTGAAACCGGAGCAGGTCAACACGGTGTCGCAGCAGCTACAGCCGCAGCCCTAATGGATATGCAATGCGTCGTATTCATGGGAATTGAAGATACTCAAAGGCAGGCTCTTAACGTTTATAAAATGAAGCTGCTCGGTGCGGAAGTAATCCCAGTCGAAACAGGTACAGGAACTTTAAAAGACGCTGTCTCGGAAGCTATGCGCGAATGGACTTCAAGAATTGCTGACACCCATTATTGTTTAGGTTCAGTAATGGGGCCGCACCCTTTTCCGGTTATAGTTCGTGATTTTCAGGCTGTTATCTCACGTGAAATCAAAGAACAAATTTTACAGCGCGAAAATAAATTACCTGATATCGTAACGGCTTGCGTCGGCGGCGGTTCAAACGCTATTGGAAGTTTCTGGCACTTTATAAAAGATGAGAGCGTTAAATTAGTTGGTTGCGAAGCAGCGGGCAAAGGTGTCGACACTTTTGAAACAGCGGCAACAATCACAACAGGACGTTTAGGAATTTTTCACGGTATGAAATCTTATTTCTGCCAGGACGAGTACGGACAAATCGCACCTGTTTATTCAATTTCAGCCGGTCTTGATTATCCAGGTATCGGCCCTGAACACGCTTATTTACATGATATCGGACGCGCTGAATATATTCCTGTTACTGATGAAGAGGCCGTTTGCGCTTTTGAATATTTATCAAGAACTGAAGGAATTATTCCGGCGATTGAGTCTGCTCATGCTTTATCTTATGCGATTAAAAAAGCTCCTGAACTTGATAAAGATAAAATTATAGTCGTTACAATTTCAGGACGCGGCGATAAAGATTGCTCTTCAGTTGCAAAATACAGAGGTGAAAATATAAATGAGTAATATCAAAAATGCTTTTGCAAATAATAATAAGGCGTTCATTGCTTTTATAACATGCGGCGACCCTGATTTAGACACAACTAAAAAAATTATTTACTCAATGCAAAACAACGGCGTTGATTTAATCGAATTAGGTATTCCGTTTTCAGACCCGACAGCAGAAGGAGTTGTAATTCAAGCGGCAAATTTACGAGCTTTAACAAACGGCGTTACGACTGACAAAATTTTTAACATGGTTCGCGAAATTCGTAATGATATAAAAATTCCTTTAGTGTTTATGACTTACGCAAATGTAATATTCTCGTACGGTGCTGATAAATTTATAAAGACTTGTTCAGAAATTGGGATTGACGGTTTAATAATTCCGGATTTGCCTTTTGAAGAGAAGGAAGAATTTTTACCGGTCTGCAAAAAATATAACGTCGATTTAATTTCAATGATTGCCCCAACCTCTGAAAATCGTATTGCAAAAATCGCTAAAGAGGCCGAAGGTTTTATATATATCGTTTCAAGTTTGGGCGTTACAGGCGTGCGCAGCGAAATCAAAACCGATTTAAACTCGATTGTAAATGCTATCCGCAAAAATAATCCTGATACACCGTGTGCGATTGGTTTTGGAATTTCAACACCCGAACAGGCAAAAACTATGGCTCAAATTCCTGGCGTAAATGGTGTCATTACAGGTTCAGCGATTATAAAAATTATTGCCCAGCATGGAACGAATGCGCCTGATTTTGTTGGTGAGTATGTGAAAAGCATGAAAGCAGCGTTAATTTAAAACGTTCGTGCTATAATAACAACGTCGAATAAAAGTTTTAGAGGGGCTTTTATAAGGTAAGACGATTATATTTTGGAACAAAGACAAAACGGGAGGAGGGAATTTGATTATGGCAAAAGCAACAGTTGACGCAGGAACATGTGTAGGTTGTGAATCATGCGTTGGAGCTTGTCCGGTTTCGGCTATCTCTGTTAATGACGGTAAGGCAAGCGTTGATGCAGGCGCGTGTGTCGAATGCGGAACGTGCGTTTCAACATGCCCAGTTAGCGCGATTTCCCAATAGTTAAATCTTAGATGTTGTTATTATTAAGAATAATACGCCGGTCTTAGTGAGAAAGTTTTTAAAAATCACAGGCCGGCTTTTTTATGTAAAAATATATTTTAAAAATCATGACTGAAAAAAATATCCTATTTGCTGAAAATACCCCCGACGCTCAAAAAAACGCTATCACTGCTACAAACTCACTTATTACGGCCGGCGCAGGTGCTGGAACTGGTAAAACTTGGGTGCTTTCAAATCGTTACGTAAATCTTTTATTAACTCAATCAGAAATTCTGCCCTGTGATATTTTGACGTTGACATTTACAGAAGCCGCCGCAATAGAAATGCAGAAAAGAATTGAAGCACGCATTAAAAATTTACTAGAACAAAATTCAAAGCTAATCCCAGAAAAACGCAGACGCGCAATTTTAGAAGGCATGGCCGATACTTGGATATCAACTATACATTCGTTCGCTGTAAAAATTATTCATGAGGCAGGTTTATCGCTTGATATTGACCCGTCAGCTTCAGTTATTCCGGAACATCAGACGCAAGAATTTTGGAACTCAATCGAAAACGCTGTTAATTTTGCAAATATGAGAGCGTTAGCAAATTCTTACGGCGAAAAAGTTTTAAGGGATAACGCGAAAAAGCTTGACGATGATAAATTATTAAGTGCCGCTGTTGCAAAATGGGGAGCTGATAAATTAAGAAGGCTTGCTCAATTATTTTACGAAATGCATTCAAACGCCGGTCATACTTGGGAGGAAATGCTAGCGCAAATTGGAAACGATGACGAAATTGATACGCTTTTAGAAAATTCTGAACAGCCTACTAAAAAAATTTTATTGCGTGAATGGGAGCGGCTCTATGATTTTTGGGACGCAATTCCTGATTTAAATAGTCCAAAGGCAAAAAGTAATTCGGCTAAAAACTTTTTTGATTTTATTTATTGGTTAAAAGGGCTTGAGAAAAATTATGACGATTTAAAAAGATTTTACTCGCGGCTGATTTTGGACACGTCTTTAAAATCAACAAACGGCGAACCTTTTCAAACACTTAAAAATTATTTAAACGGCTTAACTTTGGCAGAATGGCGCAGACAACAACCGCAAAGTTTAAAAATTGTCTCTGAAGATTTTATAAACGAGTTAACCCCTGAAAAATCAGAAATAGCGTTACGTAAAAGTTTATTAAGATTTTGCATTGTTGCTTGGGGAATGTGGGATAACATGAAAACTCAACGCGGACGATTAACATTTTCGGATATGATTATTCACGCTAAAAATGCTATCGAAAACGGAAGCGTAAAACGTGTCTTTAGTCATGTTCTCGTTGATGAGTTTCAAGACACTGACCCTTTGCAATTCAAAATGATTAAAGCAATCGCCAATTTAAATAACGCAAGCTTATTCGCCGTCGGAGACCCTAAACAATCAATTTATAGATTTAGGCACGCTGAACCGTCGTTATTTGCCGAGACTGTCGAACAAGCTAAAACTCAAGGCGCAAAAATTGAATTGGACGTAAGTTTTAGAACTCGTAGAGGGCTTTTAGATAAAATCAATAAATTATTCGCGTCGATTTGGCGTTACGGTTTGGGAAATTCTGAGGCCATGTCAAATTTAAAATACGAACCGCTGAAAACGCCCGCATTTTTAGATTTGGAA
The DNA here is from genome assembly GCA_905233645.1 of uncultured Synergistales bacterium. Classification (GTDB taxonomy): domain Bacteria; phylum Synergistota; class Synergistia; order Synergistales; family Aminobacteriaceae; genus JAFUXM01. The sequence goes on from CAJODZ010000016.1 coordinate 49,768, forward strand.
CGCGATAAAGCAACAGTGCCGGAATTGTTAATAATTCTTGCTAACTCGAAAAATTATGACAGTAAAAAAGATTTAGCTAACGCTTTGGCCTCGAAATTAGCAGAATTTTTTAATTTGGGCTTAACAATTTGGGATAAAGACAATCAAAAATTACGCGCGCTCAAATTTTCGGATATAGCAATTTTAATGAGAGACCGTTTAAATTATGATTTGCTCGAAGAAGTTTTTAACGCTCACGGGATAAAGACGATACAAGACCAAAGCAGAGGATTTTTTAACAGGGGCGAAATTCTTGACGTTATTGCAACTTTGAACGCCGCCGCTGATTTTAATGACAAAGCTGCTGTAACAGGTTGGTTAATGTCGCCGTTGTCCGGTGTTGATGAAAAGATTGCTATTAAAATTTTGAAACTCGTTGATGAAGATAATCCGCCGATTGAAATCATAAAAAAGCATTTGCCCGAAAGTTACGAGCGTCTGAAATTTTTAAAATTAAAAGGCGAAATCGACGGTGCGGCTGGTTTATTAAGCATATTTGATAAAAATCGGCATTGGTTACAAAATTATGCGCCCAACGAGAGATTAAGAGTGTTGAGAAATTTGCGCCGTGCTGTTGTTATGGCAGGTAATTTTCAACAATCAGGGACAGCGAGTTTAAAGGCTTGCGCCGAATGGTTGTCGAGTGCTGTTAAAAAGAGTGAAAGCATGGACGAAGCCTCGTGGCATAGTGAAGATGAGAACGCAATTTTATTATCAACTGTACATGCGGCTAAAGGGCTTGAATATCCTGTCACGGTTATTTTTGAGCCAAGAGGTAAGAGCCACCGCGATTTAAGAACAGGTCTTGCGCCGTCAAAAAATTTAGGTCTAGTCTTTTCGAGCTATCCTGATGAGATGAATGTAGGAGACGCAAAAATTTTAAGCCTTGACCGTGAGAAATTATTTTCAGAACAGGGCGAAAATGAAGAGGATTTGAGATTATTTTATGTTGCTGCGACACGTGCGGAGGACAGTTTGATTTTTTGCGGTCTCACAAATTCAGACGGTGAAGCCGAAAAAGGAACTTGGACAAAAATTTTATTGGCAAATAATCCCGGCGGCAAAATAATTAACGCTGAAGAATGCGGAAATTTTAAAGTTAAGACTAAAAAAGCTAACGCCTCTCAAAAAACCTTAAAGCACATAAAAATTAACAAGCCCGAAAATTTTTTACAACAAGTTTCAGCGACATCATTTGCATTATATGAATTTTGTGAAATTGCCTGGCGGCGAAAATATTTACAGGGTTGCGAGCTTGAGTGGAGTGCGCTTGAAATTGAAGAAAATGAGATTGATTTTGAGCGCGATAATAATTTTGTTGGCGGTGCTGATTTAGGAAGTCTGGCACATTGGATTTTAGCGCGCTGGCCAATAAATAATAATTATGAAAGCGAACTTGATTATTATTTAAACGAACGTTCAATTTTAGATTTACTGCCTGTTGATTTACGAGCTGTGTGGCGTGATAAGAGTGTTAAAAAATTTTTGAGTGAGTGTTTAATAAATTTTGCGTCCAGCCCTTACGGTTCAAAAATAATTTCAGCCGGAAAGAATATTCAACGCGAAAAGAAGTTCAGGCTGAATTTTGAGGGAATAATTTTAACCGGCTCAATCGACGCGTTATATAAAAATCCCGACGGTGAATTTGAGATTTTAGATTACAAAACATCAAGCCAAAATAATGCGCCGTTAGAAATTTATAAAAACCAGCTTGAATTTTATGCGTTTGCCGTTCATAAAATATTTAACACTGATAAAATCAAGCCCGTAATTATATTTTTGCGCGACGATAAAAAATTCTTTTCCGTAAATATTTCGCATTCATTTGCTGAAATCGGAGAGCGTATAAAAAATTTTGCCCGTTCCTGTTCAGGAGATTTAATAACGCCGGCTTATAATAAATGTTCAAAATGCGCATATTCAGGAGGTTGTATTGTCAATGCAAATGCAAACGCAAAATAATAATAATCACGACCCTAATAAACATGAATTTTATTTGACGTGTGAACGTTATTATATTTTTGAGTTATTAACTTTTGCGGCTGGAATGATGGGTTTATATACATTAAATTTACGCGGCGGAGTTTTCTGCAATGCTCAAACAGGGAATATAGCTTTAATGGCTTTGGAATTTGGCAAAGGGAATTTTAAAGAGAGCGGATATTATTTAATTCCGTTTCTTGCGTATGTCGGCGGTACGATAACTTCTGAAATAATGCCGAAAACGATAGTGAATATATTTAAAATTCGTTGGGACACGTTTTTAACGGGCTTTGAATTTTTAGTATTATTTTTAGTAGGGTTTATTCCATTGACTTGGCCGGACGCTATCACGCAAATAATAATAAATTTTATCTGTTCGATGCAGTTTAATACGTTCAGGCAAGCTGAAAAATTAACAATGGCGACGACTTTTTTAACCGCGCATGTTCGTCAATTCGGTGTTCATTTAGTTCATTTTTTACAGAACAGAGACCGCGAAACTGGTGAAAAATTACGCCGGCACTTTCAAATTATCATAATATTTTTCGGCGGCGGAGCATTAGTTACGTTTGCCGGAAGCGTTTTGACAAAGCCTGAGCGTTCAATTTGGATAGCGTTAATTCCGTTGAGTATATGTTTTGCTTTAATGCTTTATTCAGATTTAGTAACTGAGAAAACAAGATTACAGCAAAAACCTCGCGGCCATTAAATTATTAAATAATCAAAAATTTAAAATCCCCTTGCGCGTTATTTAGTGAGGGGAATTTTTTTTTGCAAATTCCGTTTTAATAACGCATTTTTTACAGCGTGCTTGCTGATTTGCTGAAAGCCGGATAATTTTAAAATTAACTCGAATTTAAAAATATTTTAAAAATCTTAAAAAGGAGTGCATTAAAATAATTTTTAACAGTGCAAATTTTTTATTGCCGGTACTAAATTTAAATGAGCTTGACCGATGGCCTGTGATAGCTTGCGACCAATTCACATCAGAGCCGCAGTATTGGCAGTACGTCAAAAATTTAGTTCAAAACTCACCGTCGGCGTATAACTTGATTTTTCCGGAGGCCGAATTAAATAACGACCCAGATTTAAATCAAAAACGAATTTCGCAAATTAACGAGTGCATGAAAATGTATTTGGAGCAAAAGATTTTTCATGAGTTCAAAAATTCGTATATATATATCGAACGCGAATTACTTAATCATAAAATCAGACGCGGAATTTTAGGAACAATCGACCTCGAAGAATACGACTATAGACCGGCAAGCAAATCGCAAATCCGTTCAACTGAATTAACAGTGCAGGAACGTATTCCGCCACGTAAAAAAATTCGTGAAGGCGCAGTGTTGGAATTGTCTCACGTAATTTTGTTATGCGATGACGTTGAGAAAAATTTAATTGAGCCTTTAACTCTCGAAAAAAATCAGCTTAAAAAACTTTATGACGTTAATTTAATGTTAGGCGGCGGAAATATTAAAGCTTGGCTCGTTGACGGTGAACACGCTGAAAAATTTAATCAACGTATGCAGAATTATATCGACGCGAAAAAAAGTTCCGGCGGTTTAGTATTTGCTGTCGGCGACGGTAACCACTCACTTGCGGCGGCTAAATCCTGTTATGATGATGACAAAAATAATCTATTAGCACGTTACGCAAGCGTTGAACTTGAAAATTTACATGACGACGCGATTTTGTTCGAGCCTATTCACAGACTTGTTAAAAATATTGAGCCTGAAAATTTGTTAAACGCTGTCAAAGAGATTTGCACAGATGATTTAAATAACTCTTGGCCGGTCAAATTTTATTCACAGGGGAATGCTTTAACGCTTAACATCAATAAAAATTCCGGCGCGTCAGCGTTGCATGTCATTCAAAAATTTTTAGATGATAAAAAATACGAAATTGATTACATTCACGATGAAGACACTTTAAAAAATTTAGCCAATAAAAATAATTGCGCCGGTTTTGAAATGCCTCCGTTTGATGAGAATGCTAAACGCGGATTTTTTGACTTAATCGCTAAATCCGGAAATTTACCGCGAAAAACTTTTTCAATGGGTCATGCTCAAGAGAAGCGCTATTATTTTGAGGCACGGAGAATTAAATAGGACATGCTTGCTGATTTAGCGTTACTCTTTTGCGCGTTTGTCTGGGGAACGAGCTTTGCAACGATGAAAATTTTAGTCGGCGTTTATTCATCGTGCTGGCTGTTATTTTTAAGATTTACATTAAGCTCGTTATTCATGTTAATAATTTTTTACGCGCGTTTAAAAAAATCTTTCAAGCAATGTTTCAAAGGCGGAGTAATTTTAGGCACTGCGTTATTTTTAGCGATAGCGACGCAGACATTAGGATTAAATTACACTGATGCAGGCAAACAAGCTTTTATAACGTCAATTTATGTCTTAATCGTTCCGTTGTTATTATGGCTTTTTAAAAGAGTTTTTCCAGGAATAATTACGATTTGCTCAGCGGTTTTGTGCGTTGTAGGAATGTATTTTTTAACTGGAGGGCTTGACGGCGATTTTAATTTTAATATTGGTGATTTATTAACGTTAATATGCGCATTATTTTTCGCGTTGCAGATTTTAGCGGCGTGGCGTTATACAGCATTTGACGACCCTGTAACTTTAAGCTTTATCTCGTTCGTATGTGTTGCTGTTTTTTCGTTTATAAGCGCGTTAATTTTCGAGCTGCCTTTAAAAAATATTTTCGACTTTAACAGCGTGCTTGAACTTGTTTACACGGCGTTATTCGTAACGTTAGGCGGCTATCTCATTCAGATATGCGCTCAAAAATATGCAAAACCTTCACACGCGTCCGTAATAATGAGTTTGGAGGCTGTATTCGGCTTAATTTCAGGAATAATATTTTTAAATGAGAGCGTAAGTTTAAAAGCTGCGTTCGGTTGTGTTTTAATATTTATTTCTGTTGTTGGCTCAGAACTTGAAGATTTAATTTCGACAAAATTCAATTTGAAAAGGAAATAATTAAAAATGCCCGCGTTCTTGACTGATACAAATTGGCTTTTGATTTTATCGCTTATATTTGGAAGTGCATTACTTGCTATTCTGGGAGATATTTTAGGGTCGAAGTATGGCCGCCAAAGGATTTCGGTGTTTGGCTTGCGTCCAAAATATACGGGCCGTTTAATCACAGCGATGACAGGAGCGTTAATAGCAGTCGGGACGTTGGGTGTTATTTCTGTATTTTCACAAGATGTCCGCACGGCGTTGTTCGGTATGAAATATATTCAGCAGCAAATTTACGACTTGCAATTCAAATTAACCGAGAGCCAAGCAACTGAAGAAGATACAAAATTTGAATTAGCTTCAATCCGCAACGACCGGTTAATTTTGGAACAGGAGCGGAACGAGTTAGAGGCAAATTTAGAAATTATGCGTGAAGAGGCTGAACAGCTTAAACACGATTTAAATTCAATGCGCAGTTCGACAATAGCGTTAAGTGCAAATATATTATTAGCTCAAACGAATTTTAATCCCGAAATGACACTCAACGAGATTAAAAATAAGCTCGAACGTTTTAAACAGCAGGTGCATTTAAATATTTTTAACAGGATTGCCCGTCATTCAACTTTCAGATTGCGCGAGTTATCAGTAGAATTTGACCCCGATGAAGAACAGAATTTATTAAAAATTTTGAGTTCGTCTGATGCCAGATATTATGTTCGTGCTTTATCGCTTGAGAATAACACTTATGCTGATGACATGAAAATTAAAATCAAATTAGATTACGGGTTAAGCTCAAAAATTTTTAACAGCGGCGAAATTATTTATCGGAAATTTTACGAAGTGAACGGCAATTCTGAAGATATTTTGCACTTATTTTTACGTGAGTTACGTAATAAAGCTATTACATTGGGGGTTTTGCCAGAGCCTGCGACGAATAACGTTGGAATTTTGGACGGTGAAGAATTTTTTAATGCGGTTGAAAATTTAAATGAGATTAACGCGCCTGTCATAATAAATGCTGTTGCTAGGGCCTGTCGAAATTGAGATTTTGTTTGAGGAATAATTTTTTAAAATTTTAGCCATGAATGAGAATGCTAACACTAATAAAGATAATATGCCGTTCGTAATGATTTACACTGACGGCGGAGCTTCACCTAATCCGGGACTTGGGGGTTGGGCGGCGATTTTATATTCGCCTGAACACAATGCTAAACGCGAAATTTACGGTGCTGAAAATAATACGACTAATAACCGAATGGAATTAACAGCGGCGATTAAAGCTCTTGAAACACTAAAGCGGCCATGCCATGTAAAATTAACAACGGATTCGTCATATTTGCAAAACGCTTTTGTCAAAGGCTGGCTCGCAAAATGGCAACGTAATAATTGGAAGACGTACGATAAAAAAGAAGTTTTAAACCGCGATTTATGGGAACGTTTAATAACATATTCAAGTATTCATAATATCGAATGGCATTGGATTAGGGGTCATTCAAATAATTTATATAACAACCGCTGTGATGAACTCGTACATTTGGCGCGCGACGAATTTTACGAGAATAACTAAGAATTTTTTATTGCACTTATTCTTTCCGGTTGAATGCTTAATTTGTCATGAACCGGCAGAAATAATTTGCGGTACTTGTTTAAAAACTCTCATCAACGAAAACACTAAAAACTCACAAATTAAAGACGGCTTAAAAATTTTTTCAGGGTCAAATTATGCCGGCAATATTTCAAAAATTATCAAAGCTCTGAAATATTCGGGTTATAAATCGCTTGGCCAGCCATTGGGAAAAATTTTAGCTATGACAATCGCAAAGCCTGATAATCTTGATTATTTAATTCCAGTACCTTTGCATATAGACAGCGAACGAAGTTTTAATCAGTCATTAGAAATCGCAAAAGGTATCTCAAAAATTTGGAACGTTGAAATTTTAAATGCTGCTGTCTGGTCAAAAATTATTCCGCGCCGCGTTGGTTTAAATGCTATTGAAAGAATGTCTCTTGAGGACGATGCCTTTGCTGTAAAAAAGGATTGCGATTTAAAAAATAAGACCGCCGCCCTCATTGATGATGTATGCACAACAGGGACGACGTTATTAAAATTGCGGAATGTTTTAGAAAAAGCCGGAGCTAATATTTTGTCAGCTTACACATTAGCAGGCGGACAGTCATAAATTTCAAAAATTAACTTTCAACGCCCAATACTTTCTGATTTTCAGGTTGATTACTTTCGAGCGCGTTATTAAGATTTTCAGTGAATATAATTTCTGCCTCAATACCTGCCGCCGTTGCCAATGAACTCAAAATTTTTCGCGCGTTTTCGTCTGAACGGGCAAGTATTCCGTTTTGGATTTCGCGTTCACGGACTGAATTTAAATCAGCTTCAACCTCTCTGTTTTGGTCTTCGAGCTTTATTGATGTAAAAATTCCGGCTCTCTGGTCAAAAACTTCGTAACTTTGAACGTCGGCGTATATATCCATGATTTGACTATGAGGCACAAAAATTTTTATCTTTCCGTTTTCCGGTTTATCTGGAATTTGAGCCTGTGATAAATCGCAACCGCAAACAATGTTCCCGTAATATCTGAGCATAAATTTTTTCGTTGTGCCCGGAATGCTGTAATCAAGGTACGGGAATTTTTTAGTATCAGAAAACGAAACGACCGATTGAAATTTTTGCCTGACGGTTGCCAATTCGATAACGTTTTGGATACCGGCTAAAATAGTTGTACGGACGGAGCGCGGTTTTTCGGTCTTCGATTTTTTCTGAAAAAGAATTACATTCAATACTATAGACACGATTAAAACTAGAATAATAATTATTGACAAAGTCATTTTTTATTTAAATTAAGCTCCTCAAAATTTTTAATAGTTAATCATCAGGAAATAATTTTACAACGCCCCCAAAAATCCACCGACTAAAAATTTTCAAACACGCCTCAAAAAATTTAACACTTTATTTAAAAATCGATATGCTGAAAAATTTTGCGGCTGTTAAATTTTTAAAATGTTTTTTGTAGTGGTAAACGTAGTTGCAAAAATAGCAGCCCCTCGTAAATTTTAAGGGACTGCTTCAAAATTGAAATTATTATATCAAAGTGCTTTTTTAATTATTCAAGAGGGCGTTTAAGAATTACAAAAAATACGTTCGGGTCAAAAGTTGTGCGGACGGCGAAAATTTCTGAAATCTCCCAGCCTTCAGCACCGTATTTATTTAAAACACCTTCAAGCTCATTCGTTTTAGCATTTGCTGTTTTATCTTTCTGAAGCGATGTCAATGAACCTAACGACACGATTTTATACTCGTACTTGATTACATTTGCGTACGCTGAAAAAGCAAAGCTTAAAATCAAAATTACTGACGCTAAAAATTTTTTCATTAAAATAATCCTCCAAGCTTAATCAAGTTTAAGTATTACTCCGACAGCGACAGCAACTTTGTAAATTACGTCTACAGCGTCTTTAAATCTCTCGATTGAAGCGCGGTCAATATATTTAACAGGAACAACAATCGTATCTCCAGGCTCAACAACTGATGAAAAACCGCGCGGAGCTGTCCATTGTTTACTCGATAACATTGAAGTATTACGAGTTAATCTTATTGTGCTGCCGTCGCTCTTTAATAAATAAATTAAACGTTTATGCGCAGATTTAACAGCACCGCCCGCAGCGTTGACGTATGAATTTATGCTCAAACCTGGTCTGAAAACTTGAGATGACGCAGTATAAACCGCACCAGTTACCGTTACTGTTAAAGGCTTTTCGGGAATGACAATAGCATCGCCGTTTTCGAGTTCGTAATCCCACGCTGTGTTAATAATATTTTTAGGCGTATCAATTTTCGTAATAATACGTCCCATAATGTCTATATTGCGTAATTTGTCAATGAGTTCGCGCCGTCTGTTAAATTCAGCATTGCTTGTGGCCGTATTTGTTGAACTTGTATTTGTATTTTGCATATTTTCTAATAATTCGCGTTCCATTGTGTCGGCCATCTCATTTAAAGCGCGTCTCTGTTCCGTTGCTACGCTTGGCCTCGTAAAAATTGCGCCTCTTAAATATGCTCTCTCTGTAAAACCTCCGGCGCGTGTTATCAAATCGGAAATCTTTTCGCCGGGTAACATTGCATACGTTCCAGGTCTAACGACTTCGCCTGTAATTGAAACCTGAATATTTGTGCGCCAGTTCGGAATAACCATAACAGTAATATGGTCAGTGTTTTCAAGCGTAATATTATGTTCAGGATTTCCGGCTTTGACTTCGTTTAAATTTATGACAAAACGCTCATTTACTGGGCCATCAATACTGGGTGTAACGCGTGTAACCTCAGCCATATTACCAGCAGTATTCGTAAGTCCTCCTGCTCTTTTAAGAATATCCCAAACTCTAGTACGTCCCGGAACGATGATAAAAACTCCTGGTCTTGCTACCGGGCCGCTTAACGTTACAGACGAGGCCATATTAGTAACAGGGAATAAACGAAGAATATCGCCGTCTTTTAAAACCATGTCTTGAACAGCCTCAAACTCACCTTCAAACGCGCTTCCGTATTCGTTCTCGTATACTCTGTAAAACTGTATTCTTCCTTGTGATGTCTGAGGCGTTAATTTTGCGATATCTAATAAATCTTTTACGCGAGTAGCACCATTTAATTCGTAAACGCCCGGATTTCTGACTATTCCCGTTAAACCTACCAAATCACCGACCGGCGGAATATAAATAACGTCGCCAGCTTGTAATTGAACATCATGTGATTTATCGCCGCGTAATAATAAAGCGTACATATCAAACACAGTAATAGTGCGGCCATTGCGTTTTAATTCAATGCGTCTTAATGAACCGTTTACAGAAGGCCCACCAGATACGAGCAAAGCATTTACTAACGTCGCAAACGATGAAACAGTATATGCTCCTGGCCGTCTTGCGTTACCGGTTACATAAATCATGATTGAGCTTAAACGCCCCATTGATAAATTCATTTGATAGCCCGTGTAATATTGATTTAAACGCGCCTGTAGTATTCTTTCCGCCTCATCTAATGTATAGCCTGCAAGCCTCACTGAACCTAAATGCGGAATTACAGCCATGCCGTCGCGGTTTACTTCAAAAGTGTAATTGCCTTCTTCAGGAATACCCCAAATTGTGAGTGATAACTGGTCGCCAATGTTAATCCTGTAATTTTGTGTTACTGGTGAATTATCGCTTGGTGCGAACGTTGAAGCAGGTTGTCTAAAAAATGACATGCCGTAACGCGGAATACGACGAAGAAAAGTTCCGACAGGGTCTTCTCCAAGAGCATTAGTACGAATTAACTGCTCAAAAAAATCGTCGAGTTCTTCTTCTGTTATAGTGGTCTCCTGTTCATTTTGCATAAAAGGCTGGCTGTTTTGATTGTCGTTAAGAAAGCTGCCATAAGGATTTTGCTCAGTCTGCCGGTTTTGATTAGTGCTATCGATTTGCTGCCAGCCTGAATTATTTTGCGACGGTGTGTTGTAAGTTGGTGTATAGGTTGGCGCGTTAATGCTTGGCACACTGGACGGAGCGTTATTATTATTGCCGTTTTCAAAAGTACCCATCGGGCCTACTGAGACATCAGCCGCAAAAACAATTTGACAGCCCAAAAGATTTAAGAGCGTTAAAAATGCTACAAACCTGAATTTAAATTTTTTAGTCATGTTAATTTATACCCTCCTGAAAAATATTTAATTATCTCCAAATGTAATCAAGAATGCTGCGAATTTCCTGAGTGTCATCATTTTCGACGTTAAACATCTCCTTTTCGTCAACTTCTTCGTATGAACAATAATCGCGCAACAATCTAGCTACGTTATGCCGTAAGAGTGAAGGCCGCATTTGACCGAGTAACTTTTCCGGCGTTCTGATATAACCAGTGTCGCGTCCGGATTCTAACGTCCATGTTGAAATTAAGAGCGTGTCTTGTTCCCAAATATGCGCACTTGGATAACCAAACCAGCTCCCGAACCATTTTTCAGCCGGAATTTCTAAATGAACGCCCGCCTTTGTGTAATCTTTGCCCGGAGCGTGAACGTCTGTTTTAGTGTACCAATAACCAATAGCTGTATCGTCCCAATGTCTTGTTGCGGAGATTTTGAAGCCTTTATCCTCGTCAATATATCTTCCGTAATCAATCTGTAAATCAACATCAAACGTTGCAAAATTTATGCCGGCCTGTAACCATGTTGCAAATCTCCAAGCGTCTTTATCTTTGTCGTCATAATAGAAGGGGCCGAAGAATGCAAGCTGACCGCTTAAAAGACCTCCGAAAGATTCTGGCTCACGTGCTCTCAACGCGCTCAAACGAGTTCCAATCCACCACGAACCATCGCCGCCGTAATATCTAGCCCATAAGTTTGCGCCGAACCATTCTTCATCCATGTAACCGCCTTCACCCAAAAACCAGAAGCGGCTATTTTCACCGATTGTATTTGCGTACATTAAACCGGCGTTTTGAATACGGATTTTGTCATTCATATCCGGCTCCCACCAAATATCAACATCGTTTTCAAGCGGAAATTTGATATCAACGACACCGTTCCAACCGTTTGTATAGCGTCCATTGTAAATTAAATCTATATTCCAGCGGTCTTCGTAAGATTTGTCTAACGTTTGGTCAATTCTTGGTTCATAGACGATCATTGCTTTTAATTCATGTTCGCCGCGAGTTTGTAAAGCTTTTTCGCCAAAATCTGAAAGTTCTTTTGCGTCAACGTCATCACCCGCCCAAGCGAATACAGCTCCGTTTAACGGGTGGTCATTGTCGCGTAACTCTCTAGCTCTTATATCAAATAATATTTCGCCGGAAAATTTAGCAGTAACAACAGGAACGCCGGCGATTTTTTGAATGAGTACGAGTTCGTCAGTTTCAGGCATTACGGACGCAAGAACGACCAAAATTCTCACCATAGCTTCTGCATGAGACGCATGGCCGTAATTTTCATAAGCGAGCGTAATTTTGTGTTTATTATTTTCGTCGTCTGAAGTGATGTTTAATTCTATGTTACGGACTTTTACGAATTTTTCGAGAGCCTCTTTAACGCGGTCAATAATAATTTCGATGTCTGCGTCTTCCCATTCAGCAACCCTTAAATCTCCAGGCATATTGTAAGCGTGTTTTTTGCCTTCGCCGATATAAGGGCCGTTTAAATTTAATCTTTGCGATATTGTAACGACGTATTCATCACCACGTTGACGGCTTGCGGCTAATTCAGTTCCCCAAGGAGCTTTTAAGACGAGGCCGTAATTAAATTTTTCAGACGGTTCACCCTTTAAGACACGTTGACCGAGAGCCTTATCTTCTGTGTAATCTAACGGGCTGTATTCTGCTTTGAGCGTTAAAAAATTTCCGATATCCCAAGCTAAACCAGTATAAACACCGTTCATTCTGTCAGAACCGTAACCGAGTGTCGCATAAACTTGTCCAAATTTCCAAGTAGCAACGCCGTAATAAGCTTTCATAATTTCCGTACCTGTAACGTCAGTAACACCGAATGCCAACGACGGCAAAAACCAGTTATGAGGGTCTTTGTTGTAATAGAGCATAGCTTTTAAGTCGATAGCTTTATCCATGTAATAACGGCCTGAAGATAATCTGATTGTGTCAAAAGTTGTGAGCCGTGTATTAATTTCGAGCCATGGCAACCAAGCTAAATCGATAAAGTAATAAGCATACGGTGAAGCGTGAGTGTACCCGAAACGTCCTGAGCCGTCATCTGGAATTTCAGCTGTAGGATATTCCCATAAGCCAGCTAAACCCGAATTATTACCGGTGATAGCATAAACATCTTTTTGATAGACAGTGATTAAAAATAATAATGTCAGCAGGCAAACAACAAGCTTGCGCAAAAAAAATCCGCCCCTTTAGAAATTTTGATTATTGTACCAAAAAATACGTATTCAAACTCATGAAAAGATTTTCGAAAATGCCGCTTAATTTTCAAAACACATAGCTTGACGCGCACGAATAAGCATTTAAAATTTTTCGCAAAATTTTTGAAAGGTGATATTAAATGAGTGAACAAGATTTAAAAGATTTGAATGTAGCTACAGCGGACGAGAATTTTGATTGGTTTCAGGAGAATTTGCCTGAATTAGTTAAAAAGTATGATGACCGTTACGTTGTCATAAAAAATAAGAGCGTTATAGCTGATTACAATTCACTTGATAACGCATTTGTAAATACAATAAAAACTGAAGAGCCCGGAACATTTATTATTCAGTTATGCTCGCTTGACCCCGCAAAAACTACAATCGTTCTTTCAAATATGGTGAGCTTTGAATGAAAAATATTGTGTCAAAAAATTACCAAAATCAGCCGTAGGGATATAAGGCTTTGAAATTTTAATCTGTTCTGATAAAATCATCATTGTCGAGCTGGGGTGAAATCCGCCGACGTAAAAAAATGAAAAATAAGATCGACCATTCGGAGGAGAATCTGTAAGACACTCGCAAGGGTGCAAGGTTCGTTGATACCAGAATCCCCCGACTTTAGTCGTGGGGAGTACGTCAAGATAGCGTAGTTAACCGTATTGTGAGTGATGTATTTGTATCAGATAGTGCTGAAAATATTCTTAATGGACATGACAGCAAATTGATACAGTGCACAGGTCTTTGGGACACAGGAGCTGAACGAACAGGAATTTCAAATAGCTTAGTTAAGAAATTAGCTCTACAGAGTACCTCGAAAATTTTTGTTAACGGTGTCAATGGGCTTTTTCAGACTGATACATACATAGTCGATTTATGGCTATCAAAAAATTTTGTCATCAGGCGTGTTGATGTTTTTAAAGCAAGTTTAATAAAGGGCATCGATGTTTTAATCGGCATGGACATAATAACGCGAGGCAATTTTTCAATTTCAAATATCAACGGCAAAACGTTATTTAATTTTTCAGAGCCTGAGACTTTTGCATAACTTGACGCGAGCGAATAAGCATTTAAAATTTTTTCAGCATTATTAAAATTTTTACAGGAGTATTTTTAAAAAACATGATTGAAAGATATTCAGTTAAAGACATAAATTCATTATGGGACGAGAATAACCGTTTCAAAATTATGCTTGATGTTGAAATAGCTGTTGCCCGTGCATGGACTGAGGTCGGACGCATTCCAGAAGAGGCATTGAAGGAAATTCAAGCTAAAGCTAAATTTACGGTCGAACGTATTCAGGAAATCGAACGCAAAACTCAACATGATGTAGTAGCATTCGTGAGTGCTGTTGCTGAAAATGTTGGTGAAAGCGGACGCTATTTACATTTAGGAATGACGAGCAGCGATATTTTAGACACAGCCAGCTCGATTATGTTACGCGACAGCTTAGAAATCACTTTAAACGCGATAAAAGAACTCGACGAAGAAATAATGAAGCTTGCCACGAAATATAAATACACTCCTTGCATTGGCCGTACACATGGTATTCACGCAGAGCCGATGTCATTAGGATTAAAATTTTTAAACTGGCATTCAGAAATTTTAAGAGACATTGAACGTCTAGAACATGCTAAAAAAATTATTTCGGTCGGTAAAATTTCGGGGGCTGTCGGAACTTACGCAATGTGCAATCCCAAACTTGAAACGCGCGTTTGTGAATTATTAAATTTAGAGCCGGCAAAAGTTTCAAACCAAATTTTACAACGCGACCGCCATGCTGAAATTTTAAATGCACTTGCTTTAATGGGTTCAGGGCTTGAGAGAATGGCGTTAGAAATCAGAAATTTACAGCGCACCGAAGTTAGAGAAATTTTTGAGCCGTTCGGCGTTGGACAAAAAGGTTCAAGCGCAATGCCTCACAAACGTAACCCGATTAAATGTGAACGTATTTGCGGAATGTCAAGATTATTGCGCGGTTATGCATTAACATCAATGGAAAATATAGCTTTATGGCACGAACGTGATATCAGTCATTCATCAACTGAACGTGTAATTTGGCCGGACGCTTTTAACATTGCAGTATTTATGTTACGCAGCATGAAAAAAATTTTGAGCGGTCTTGAAGTTGACGAAGCCCGTATATCTGAAAATATAAATCAAACAGACGGGTTAGTATATAGTCAAAGAGTTTTAACGTTCTTGCTTGACGAGCTTAAATTATCACGTGAAGACGCTTACGCAATCGTTCAAGAAAATGCAATGAAAACAGCTCACGGCGAGGGACATTTCTTAGATTTGCTTATAAATGACGAACGCATGAAAAACGTTAACAAAGACAGACTAAAAGAATTATTTGAAAACGGTTTTTATTTAAGATTTGTTGATGAAATTTTCGGGAGATTTTAGCGCGTAATATGAAAATCCTATTTCTGTCAAATCGTTTTGAAACTACAGGAGGTGGAGGAGAGGTATCTCGCGCTCATTACAACGCCCTCTCAAAAATTGCCAATGAAATTCATGTAGTGTCGTTGCGTTCAGCTAAAGATAAAGCAGACGACGCAAATAAATCAAACGAAGGCATAACGAGATTGTATAGCCGCAAAAGCAAAAGGAATAAGGAAATTTTAAAAAGCATTGATGAATATAAACCTGATTTGATTTGGCTTGGTGATGTTGACGCTAAAGTAGGCTCGGTCATAAAAGATGTTAAGTGCAAATTTCATGACATTCAAATTTTTGTATTTCATCACGTAATGGACAGTTTAAAATGGTCGTTAAGTGCAATCTCGTTTTATTCATTTGATGTTTTCAGGACAATACGTCGAACATTAAGAGCATTGCTTGCTTATTCAAAATGGCTTAGAGAAATAAGAATTTTTTCAAAAATAGCAGATGCCAATATTTTATTAAACGACCGCGACAAAATTTTATACCGTCAATATTGCAATAAAGAACCAGATTTAATATTACCTGTATGCTATGTTGATAAATCAGAAATTAAAACACTAAATACCGATGATAATAAATTCAATTTATTGTTTGTAGGAGCTGGAGGTAGCAACACAGGCCCAAATGTAAAAGGTATTAAATGGTTTGCAAGGGAAGTTTTGCCAAAATTAAATAAAAAAGCAGTGTTAAATATTGTTGGCAAAAATATGGATAAAATGAAGAACGAACCGGAATTTAAAAACAATCCGCGCGTAAAAATTACCGGTTTTGTTGAAAGCCTTGATGATTTTTATAATATGGCTGATTTAATCGTTGTACCTGTATTTGTAGGCGGTGGCATGATGACAAAAGTTTGCGAAGCTCTCATGTACGGCAAAAATATTTTATCTACCGGCCACGCTTTAAACGGTTATGAAGGGCTTGACGATTGCCGGTGCGATACTGCGGAAGAGTTTATTACGAAAATTAACGCCATGATTGAAAATCCTGAACGCAAAAAATTTAATCCGGCCATGCGAAAATTATACGAGGATAAATATTCAATTAAGGCTATGGAAAATATGTTGCGTAAATTTATGCGTGAAAAAGGTTTTGACGTTTAATTTTAAAATAGGAGATGAATTTTTATAAACAATAATAAATTTTGCATTAAGACTTACGGCTGCCAAATGAACGTTTACGACGCTGATAAAGTTCGTACGGTTTTGACGTTCAGAGGTTGGCAGGAAGTTCCGGAAGAAGAAGCAGACTTAATAATTGTTACAGGTTGCAGCGTTAGAGCAAAAGCCGAACAAAAAGTTTGGAGCGAACTTGGCCGTTATGAAAATTCTTGGCAAAAATTTAAACGCCCTGCTGTAGCTTTAACAGGTTGCGTAGCTCAAAGATTGGGACAAAAAGCTTTAACGCGTTTTCAATGGGTAAGACTGGTCGCGGGGCCTCGTCATATAGGATTGTTGCCTAACAGCCTTGAAAAAATTATGACCGATGAAAAAATTCGTATCAACTTGTTAGACACTGACCCGCGCGAATTTTTTAATTTGGATTTTGACGAGGGCAATAACGCAATTTTACGCGAAAATAAATATAAAGCTTACGTTACGATTGCTCACGGTTGCTTTTTGCACGTATTGTATTGTTCCGTATGTTAGAGGCCGCTTCGTCTCAAGAAAACCCGACGAAATTTTTAACGAAATAGAATTTTTAATAAAAGACGGCGTGCGCGAAATTACTTTACTCGGTCAAAACGTAAACAGCTACGGGCGCGATATCAATTTAAATTTTGCCTGGCTGTTGAAAAAAGTTTCTGAATTTGAAAATTTAAAGCGCATTCGTTTCGTAACTTCTTTGCCACAAGATTTTAACGAAGACACAATTAACGTTATGGCCTCCGAAAAAAATATTTGCCCGTCTTTAAATTTGCCCATTCAAT
>CAJODZ010000017.1:0-5314 GCA_905233645.1 uncultured Synergistales bacterium
TAAAATAATTTCATGGACTTGAACTTTTTTAAACGCCTGCAACTCGTTCCATAAAGCCGAATTTAAATATGTCCAAACATGAAAGCTGGTATTCCCATTACGGCCAAATCTACCCAAAATTAAAAAGCCAGATTCCTGCTGATATAAAACTACCGGCGAAATCTTTTGCATTATCATTCTTTCTAAATGTTCGCGTGAAAAATTTAACTCTTCAAGTTCGCTCATAGCTTCTTCATCAGGATAATCAAGCAGCGAAAACCAGGCTTTTATAATATTCCCGTTCTTGTTAAAAATTTTATCGCCGCCGGCTTTGACCCATAATTTAAAACGAGCAACCGCTTCCATCTCACCGCGCGCCATTGCAAAACGTAAAGCCCAATATAATTTTTTTAATTCCTCGTCGGAATTTATGCTCTCTAAAAAAATCTCTTCGTTCTCATAACTCAAATCTTCTTTATTAAAAATTTCACGGTCGCGCATAAAAGTTTTTAATAACATAACTGTCGATACATGATTTCCGGGCGGCGGCATTTGTAAAAATAATTCGTTGCGTATAGCTGTAACAACTTTTGCAGGGATTATTACGCTCTCGCCGCTATCGTCAAATAAAGCTAGTCTCTCGTTGTCGTAAAGCGAAATATTTTTCGGCTGTTCGTTTGTATCCGGATTATCTGAACCGTAAACCCATGAACCATTTTTACGGCCAAGCAAATATTTATTATGAGGCAACAACACCATAACGGAAGGCTCTTCAGGTAATTTAACAGGAGAATTTTCCGACGGCAATTTTGCTAAAGTTCCATTTGACATTAACTCAAGTAACATTATTTTTCTCAACACCTTTTTAATTTTAAATTTAAAATTTGAGATAAAGCGATTTTAATTTAACACAAGAAATTTATTTTTTGCACTCACTTATTAACAAACCGTGTCTTAAACCATTTATGCTCACTGTACAATAATCAGCATCTAAAATTCTCAATGCACACAAAACTATACACGCACTCCCTAAAATTACATCGGCTCGCGGCGCAGGAAGACCAACTATTTTTTGACGTTCGCTCAAATTCAACGATGCATATAATTTAGCTTGCCTGATTATGTCTTTCTGAGTTATATGCATTCCGTGAAGTTTTAAAGGCAAAAATAACTCGTTAGCAGATTTTACAGAAGCCATGACAGACACACCGCCTCCAACGCCTATAATTTTTGTATCTGAATTTTTTTTAAAGCTTGCGATTTTGTGTTCATTCATAATTTTTTGAACGTAAGCATAAGCGTTATCCCATGCAGCACGAGTAATCGGGTTATCATTGTCATAAAAAAAACGTTCCGTAAGAGTTACCGCACCCACCGGAACGCTATCAATTTTGCCCTCACCGTTTATAAATTCAGTGCTTCCGCCTCCGGTATCAAACACAACAGAGTTTTCAACATCATCAATTCCCTCAATGCCCTCAACTGCGCCCGAACGTGAATATTCCGCCTCTTCAACTCCGCTCAAAATTCTTACGTCAAGCCCCGTTAAATCATGAACGCGCTTTAAAAACTCATCGGAATTTTTAGCAAGCCTTAAAGCCATTGTCCCTGCGATTAAAATTCCGGCATTCAATTTTTTAGCAGTGTCGACCATTCTTTTAAGGGCTTTCAAAGTTGTATTCATGTTCTCTTCAGCTAAAAAGCCTGTTGAATTTACGCCGCGCCCCAATTTTACGACTTCCGTTTCATCGTGAACGATTACGACTTGGCCAACGTTATTTATATAGCCAGCGCGCATTTTTATGGAATTGCTCCCGATGTCAATAATAGCTTTTATATTTGTATTATTGTTCTCCACGTCTTCTGATACCCTCCTGAATTACGAAAAAAAACGCCGTTGCCGGTATCGTAAATAATAAACCTAATGTACCGGCTATACTCTGTACTATCTCTTGTCCAACATAAGGGTCATTCAATAAGCCTGCAAAATTTACACCGGCATTTGAAATTAAGACAGCCATTGGTAACGAACTTCCGATATAAGCTAAAATCAACGTGTTAATCATACTGCCTAATACTTCATTCCCAACGTTTAAGCCCGCCGTTAATAATCTGTCTAAAGGAATATCACTATCATAATCGACAAGTTCCGACATCGAAGCCGTAATCGAAATTCCAACGTCTAATACAGCTCCAATAGCCCCAACTAAAATCGCTGCTAAAAAAATTCCGGTCATGTTTAATTCTGGCAACGTCGACGCAAGCAAAGCAGAACCTTCCCCAGCAAGACCCGTTAACTGCCAAAAATAGACAACGACAGACGCAACGATAAAGCCTCCAGTAACGCCCGATAAACTCCCTAAAAGAGCAACTAATCTGTAACGGGCATGTTTAACGACGAAAAATATTGTTACTGTTGAGATTATAAAAACTGAAGCCATTGCTAACGGTACAGGCCGCCAACCTTTTGTAATCAGAGGTATCATCGCAAAAATTAAAATCCCGATTGAAAAAATTAACCCAGCTAACGCTAAAATTCCCCGTCTTCCAGTCATCGCTATTAAGACTAAGCAAACAACGACTATGAAAAATATTACTGACGGCACGCGAAATTTATCAGCTATCGAATACTGCACTGTCCCGTCGTCGAACATATCCCAAACTAATAAATAACGGCTTCCGGCTTTTACATCGACACCGCTTCCGATTAGGCGCACGATTTTAATTTTATGTTCGCTTTTATCGTCAAAGTCTGACACCGGCAAAAAAGTAATCTCCTGCTCAGTCATCGGGTAAACTTCATCTAAATCGGCCTCGCCCTCGTAAGCCGGAGGAATTTCGTGTTCACTGCCTGCATCAATGACGCTGATAATTAAACTCTCGTTATTATTCCAATTTTTAACGGTTACGTAATCAACAGCACTGTAAATCGCCCATGAAATTATTAAAGCAATAATTAAGCGTGTTGAAATTTTCATACGCATTTTAAAAATCCAACTCCCATTTATGAATTTTCATGATATTTATAAAATCATCAGGCAACGGAGCTTTAAATGATTTGCCTTTAATTTCGTCTAAAACATCAGGTAAATTATCAGGGAATTTTAATTCGTAAGCATGTAATAACGGACGAGTAATATTTTTATTATTTTTATCTATGAATTTTTTATGAGTGCCGTATTTTGTATCGCCCGTAATTGGGTGTTTTATATAGGCCATGTGGACACGAGCTTGATGAGTTCGGCCTGTTAATAATTCAATTTCGACGAGCGAATTTTTTTCATCACCGGCAATTTTACGAACGTTTGAAAGAGCTTTTAAGCCGTTCTCAAAATCAACGCTCACTAAATTATTTTCAGCGTCTTTTAATAGCGGAGCGTCGATTAAAATATTTTCCGGAGCTTTACCGTCGACTATGGCTAAATATTTTTTAGTGATGTTTCGCTGCTTAAATAGATTTTCCATTGCGCGTAAAGCTTGGCCGTTTAATGCTATAGCCAAAACTCCGGTCGTATTTCTATCAAGCCTATGTACAGGAACAGGAGAATTAGAATTTAAAAAGCCGCGCACTCGTGTAATAACGCTGTCTCCATTTTTAGTATCAGGCTGCACCAAAATCCCGACGGGCTTATTTATTAACATGACGTTTTCGCCCTGAAAAATAATTTTTATGCGGCCTAAATCGTTAAAATAATTTTTGCTCTCTTCTTCACGTAACGGCCACTTTGTAATTAATTCATCGCCTTCAAAAACACGTTGGCCTGGTTCACGAGCTTTGACAGAATTTACACGGATTTCGCCTTTACGGATTGCTTTCATGATTTCGCCCAACGGTATCCATTTAAAAACGGAGCGTAAAACATGGTCTAAGCGTCTGTCATCGTGGTCGCGTGTAATTTTTAAAGAGTAACTCATTTTTAAACGTTACCCCGCCATAATCTACGCTCAATAAACGGCAAATAATCAGTTATATCGCTTTGGGGACTTAGAGCATCAATTTGAGCAAGCCAGTAATTTAATTTAAAGTCTAAATCATCGGCTGCACTCACAATCATTGCTTCGGGTGTCGCGGGCAAAACAGGACTTCCATATTCGCGGCGGCCATGATGTGAAACGATAATATGAGCAATTCCCAACGTTGATTTTTTATCAAGCCCCTCACTTTCCGCGAGCGTCATAAATCTATGATGTCCCAAAACAATATGGTCGATTACATTGCCTTCAATCGTAACTAACGGAACAGGAGCTAATGAATACGTATCAAGCTTTCCGATATCATGCAACAACGCGCCGGCGATAACTATATTTAAATCAACGGGGATTTGAAATTCATTATAATGTTTAGCGATTTCGTAAGCAGTTATAGCAACCGATAAAGAATGCTCAAGCAAACCGCCCGTGTAAGCATGATGTAAAGATACTGCGGCTGGCCAATATTTATAATCATCCCAAAGACCGCGTTTAAAAAAAATTGTATTTACGAAAGTGCGCAACGGTTCTTCGATTAGGTTAATCATATTTTTGAAACCGGCTTCAAGATTTTCAAGAGGATTAAGCGAATGTTTTGCATAAACTTGCGGAGGATATTTTTCCTGGTCTAAATAATAAATTTCGCTGAAGTTAAATTGAACTTGGTCTCTAAATTCACCGACGCGGCCTTGCACACCGACAGTTGCTCCCTCAAATTTTAAATTAGTTGTTTCAGGATTAACGGGTAAACGTTCAGAATTTTGTAATATCCACCATGACGAATTTTGCCAAACTTTACCGTCGAGTTCGCCTGAAGAATCACTTAACGTCATATCCCAGAACGAATTACCGTTTTTATCTTTACGACGGACTAATTTAGCTGTGATACCGATTGTGCTGAAATTTGAATCACGCGGTAACATCTTAACTTCTTTTATCGTCAAATTTTTTTTCATTATACGCAGCATATAAGCCTTTCAAATCTAAAAAATATTTTGCTATTATACAGCGCGGCTAATCGAAAATTTTTAACGGACGCATTTTTAAAAAGGACTTTTGATATAATGTTTGCGATTAAAAATAATCTTTCCAAATTTAAAAATACCATTGAGTTTTGCAACTACGTTTACCACTACAAAAAATCTTTTTAAAATTTAACCGCCGCATAATTTTTTAACACATCGATTTTAAAACAAAGTGTCAAATTTTTTTAGAGGGTGTTTTTGAAAATTTTTAATATAAAAGCGCGCTCCCAAAAATTTTTAAGTTTATTTGACGTACTCCCCACGACTAAAGTCGGGGGATTCTGGTATCAACGAACCTTGCACCCTTGCGAGTGTCTTACAGATTCTCCTCCGAATGGTCG
>CAJODZ010000017.1:5348-20640 GCA_905233645.1 uncultured Synergistales bacterium
AGCTCGACAATGATGATTTTATCAGAACAGATTAAAATTTCAAAGCCTTATATCCCTACGACTAAAGTCGAGGGCTTTACGGCTGATTTTGGTAAAAAATTTTAATCTTTTGATTTTGTGAAAAGCATTGCGAAAAACATTATGACAAACGAGAAAATTATTCCGCAGGTCGTAGCGTTGAGCTTAATAAATCCAAAATCAATAACACCATTCTTAAAAAACGTTATATAAAGTGTTAAGGCTACTCCTAAAATTGCTGATAATATTGCGCCGTTTGAATTTGCCTTTTTCGTGAATAATCCAAAAATTAACGGGGCTGTCAATGATACGCTCATCAATGAATAAAAAATCGTTAAGGCTGAAATTATGCTCTCAAGTTTTAACGCTAATAAAATTCCTAAAACTCCGCAAATAATACTCGTAACTCTTGAGGCACGTAAAAAATTTTTATCTGAAATATTCGGGTTGAGAAATTTTTTATAAATATCATTCGTTAACGCTCCGGCTAACATGTATAACACCGTATCAGCCGTACTCACTTCAGCAGCAAATATCGCAGCCAATGCTAACGACGAAATATAAAACGGCAACATATTTTTCATGATGACCGGCAATGCTAAATCAGCGTTACTTAAATCCGGAAAATATGCAAACGCTACGATACCGATAAAAACAGGAATTGCCGCGAAAAATAATTGAACTAATCCGTTTAAAGCAGTTCCGATTTTTATAGCTCTGACATCTTTTGCGCCGAAAATTTTTCCGATTAGGCCAGGCGAAACAAAAAACGACGGGACAAGCATAATTAAATATCCAATAATCGCCGTTAAACCCATTCCGCCAAAATCAAAATAACTCGCGTTATTTATCCGTGCTGAAATATTTTCAATGCCGCCCGTTGAATATAATAAATACGGCACAGAAATCAAAAAGCCAGCCAAAATTACAGCGACTTCGACAATATTTACAAATGCACTCGATAACAGTCCGCCAGCCGCAAAATATAAAGTTGTTACGATTGCGCCGGTTAATACTCCATAAAATTTTGGAATGCCAGCGACCGTGTCTAATATCCATGCAATACCTAATAATTGGCTCGAAAATAATGCTAACGTCCCAAAAGTCATCATGAATGAAATTAAGCTCGAAAAGAATTTGTTGTAACGCATTTCTAAATAATCGCTCAACGTAAATAAATCATGTTCGCGCGAAATTTTCCAGATACGAGGCCCGACGATAAACGCTAAAATTAAAGACCCAATCCCCGCACTGCCAATCCACCACCACGCAGAAACACCGTACTTATACGCGAGAGCCGTTACTCCAACCGTAGAGCCTGCACCTAAATTAGCCGCTATAAGTGTTGTGAAAAGCAAGCCCGAATTTAAATTATGACCGGCAATAAAGAAGTCCGCTGCTGATTTGACTTTACGCCCGACGAAAAAACCGATGGCAATTATAATCAGGACGTAAATAACTAAAGTGTAATTAACAATAAACTCAAGCATGAAAATAATTCAGCCTCCCGAAAAAAATTTTGTATAAAAAAATCCTGCTCCAAGAAAAAATCTTGAGCAGGAAATAATTTCAATCGTATTCTAAAAAATTTTTGGCTGGGAAACAGGGATTCGAACCCCAATTACCTGATCCAGAGTCAGGCGTGCTGCCGTTGCACCATTTCCCAAAAACTTATGTTAAATAATTTTTAACAACGCGGGGAATTTTAACAGGTCATGAAAATTTTTGCAAATTTTTACAAACCTAAATTTAACAAGTTATCAAGTAACTGCTCTTTAAACTGGTCAGTCGCGGATTCTTCTTCAATGCTTTTATCGCCCTTACCAGTAGGAATTTTTATCGAGAGCTTAAATTGTTTGTCATCGCGTTGCGTCTCGTTCTCTCTGTTCAAAATATCTAACGGCAAAAAGTCTTCAATAGCTTTCGTAATCGCCAAGTCTAATAATTGAATTTCGTTCCAGTTATTTGCAAGCCTGAACGAAACATTTTGAAAATCTCGCGTCTTTAAACCTAATATTCTTCCGGCCGTGTCACGTATAACATTTCGAGCAATTCCGCCGGTCATGTATTGGAAAACTCCTTTCATCGCGCCTAATAACTGGTCAAGAATTTTTAAATCAAATCTTCCGTCGAACAATAAATTTAAACCTTTTCCAGGAATGCCGCACGCACCATTGACAGACACATAACGGTATAACGGCTCACTGTATGACGCTGTCGCTTGAGTGCCTTGATTGATATATAAATCTGTTCCGTTCCAGAAGAACGAGCCTTTAATATTTTCAAAGCTTATCCGTTTTGTGGGGCTTATTCTGTCGATTATGCTCATCTTGTGGAGATAGCCTGGCCCTGTTCTGAATTTACCGTTAGCATAACTTGTTGGCCAAACTCCTCCGTACGTTCCTTTTGCGCTTGCGTCTAAATCAGCACTTCCGATTAACTCACCTTCAGGCAAAAACGGTTGAGCTAATTTTCCAAAGTTAAGACCTCTTACGCGCAACGAACTCGTCCAAGCTTTTTTATTTAAATCTAATTCAAAACCTGTTCTGATTTTGCCCTCACTTAAAACAGCGCGCCCGTCTTTTAAATTTACAAAATTTTTATTCACGTCAAACGTAACGGGGATATTTATATTTTCGATTTTGATTTTATCAAGCAAGCTCACGTAATCCGAATTTAAATTTATATTTATCGGTTTAGTATTTGCGCTGTTGCCGTCGACTTTTAAAACAGCTTTTCCGCCAACCATGCCAGCCGCCGCCGGAACAACACTGTCAACTAAATTTTTTAAATCCATTGGTTTTGTGACGACGTTATATATCCAGACACCATTATTATTTTTTAAATCAATGTCGGCGTTAGCTTTAAATGTTCCGGTTTTTGCGCCTGCGTTAATTTTAAAATTATTTTCTGCCGGACTTGTTAATTTAACGGCGATATCCTGAATTTTAAAATTGCTTACTGTTAGGGGTTTGTCGACGTTTAAATTTAGTTCAGGTTTTGCAAAAGTTCCTTTAGCTGAGGCGTGAGCGTCTAACATTCCGGTAACAGGAGCAGAACCCATTAAACGTTTCAACATTGGGTCAAGTAAAAAATTTTTCAATTTGGCCTCGAAGTTAAAATCGCTCTTCATGATGTCTTGCTGATTTAGTTTTAAATTTCCGCTTGCGTTTAAATCGGCCTTGTTAATTTGAGCGTAAAGCTTTTTTAATTTAATCTCTTTCATATCGCCTTCAACGTTAATATTTCCCGTAGGCATGTGAACTAAATCGCCGGCCTTGATATTCGAAGCTGTGATATCCGCAAAAACTTTAGCCGTGTCCAATTTTCCAATTACATTCACAACGCCGCGAACGTTACCATTAACCGGAAATGAATTATTATCAAGCTTGAACGCTTTGAAAATTTTTGCTAAATCAATTCCCGAACTCGTCAAAGCCATGTTTATATTCGGGTTAGAGGGTTGTTTTAAATCAAAATTCCCCCTGAATAAAATATTGCCTCCTGGTGTTTGAGCGCGTGCGTTTGGGATTGAGATTTGGTTACGGGAATAATTCGCAGGCACGTCCAAATTTCCGAAATTCATTCCTGAATAACCCATATTATTCGCAAGTACTCTTACAGCCGCTTCGATATTATTTACGTCGTTGTAATTTCCAGAAGCTTGAGCGTCAACGTTAAACACTCCGGCCAAGTCCTTGAGTTCTTTTAAAATTTCGTTTGGCTTAATATTTCTGGCGTTGGCAAAAAATTTAAAATTGCCGTCGTTCAAATTTGCGTAACCAGTTGATTTAACAGCTCCGGTTTTGCCGATATTGAATGAAAAATTTTCGACTGCGGCGCGGTTTTCCTGAACACTGTAAAAAATTTCGCCTTTAGTATTTGTAATAGTGATACCGTTAGCCGAAATTCTGTCAGAATTTATATCTGCGTTTACGTCTAATTTTTCAGAGATGACGGCTTTAGCTGTAATTTTCCCGTAAGGTTTGCTAACACTCTTTTTTAAATCAGGTATTGTATTTATGACGGTCGGCAAATCCAAATTAACAATCGAGACAACGGCTTGCGGCAAAAATTCACCTTTTGAGTTCGTTTTAGCTTCACCGCGCGCGAATAATTTACCGTTAAAAATTTTACCGTCGAGCGAAATTTTAGGAGTGTCGCCAGGTTTTAAGAGTGCGTGAGCTTTGAAGTCGTTTAAAATTTTCATGCCCATGACGTTTAAAAAAGGCAGTTTAGCATTTAAATCGCAGTCAATATTATTCAAAATATCTCCGCTGGCTATCATGTCTAAATCAAATTTTAAAAATCCGTTTTCGCCTTCGAGTTTTAAATTTGGAGCGAAGATTTTGCCAATCTCCCGCAACGAAATATTTTCAGCATTACCGTTAGCCGTGATATGCATATTTGAGATATCGGCGGCTGAATTTAAACTGAATGACGCGACACCGGTTTTTAAATCAGCATTAGTAATCGCAAATTTATTAGCACCGTCCCAATCGAAAGGCAAGCGGAATTTTAAAGGCACGTCCATAATTTTTGCTCTCGGCATTGATACAACACCAGACGCGCCGTTTGTGTCATAAAATAATTTTGCGTCCAGTCTTCCTGTTGCGTCGATTTTTTGCGGTGAGAATTTTATAAAATCATCGAGCTGTAAGGCCGTCAAAAATAATTTAATATCCATTGAGGCCAACGGGAAAAATTTAGCTTTCAAAATTCCTGAGCCTTGTCCAATTTTTAAATCGCTCGACGGAATATCTAACGTATCGAAATTTAACAGCGCATTAGCTTGTATGGGTAAAATATTATCTTGCGAAATCAAATTCGTTTTAAGGCTTATATTCCCGTCAGGACTGATAATAAATTTTTCTAATGCCAAATCAATTTGCGGCGTTCCGAAAAATATATTAGTCGCGCTCAAATTGAAAGGTGTTAATTTTAAATTAAACGGCTCAGAATTTTCGTCCTCTTCTTTTTTAACTTCTTCGTCTGAACTTTCGGGCGTGAAAAAATTTACTAGCGCATTAACTTTTTCTAAGTCAGTGCTAACGCCGTCGAGTTCGAGTGTGCTTATAAAAGGCAGTCCGTCCAGTCCGTTTAAAACTAAATTCCAATCAGGACTAACGGCAAAATAATCAAGCTTTAATAATTCTGTATCGTCTGAAATTAAATTTAAATTGCGGATTTTATAGCCGTCATGTATTGAACCGGAAATATTAGCGTTGAATTTTAATGGCGGGAAAAAATATTCGACAGCCCATTTTGTTAGCGGTTGGATAATTTGAGAACCTGTGGGAAGCCAAAACAGAGCAGCACCGGCAGAACATAAAATCACAGCCAGAAATAAAATATATTTTGCCAGCGACCACAGCACACGCATTTTTTAACTCACTCTCCAAAAATCTAATCATTTATTTTTTAAACAGCTATTATATTCCATGAAATTACGGATTTAAATTTTAAAAATTTTGGCAGTTTGTTATTACTTTCATAACTTCAAATGTTTCGCGAATATATTTTTCGGCTTCGGCTGTCTTTTTTCCGTCGATGATTTCAGCAAAATCTTTAAATTCTTTAGTCATGCGGTGATGTGATTTGTCAGGAATAAAATTTTCTATTGTTGTTGAGCGCACTACAGCTCCGGCTAAATCTCTTGCTTGGTTTAAATTATTTTCGCCTGCGATAACGATTTCAAGATTTGGAGCGACGTTAGGTTTGCCGTTGATTTTCATGAAACCTTTTTCGCCTTGAACAGATACGAAGCACGGACTGTCAGAATCTTTCGCGGCAATACAGACACATGAAAATCCCTCATACTCCATGATTAACACGCCCGAAGTATCAATCCCGTTAAAGCCGCGATTAGGATAATATTTGACATGTTGAGGCGTTCCGAACAAAGCGACGGCGTAATGAATGTTATAAATATTTATATCTCTTAACGCTCCGCCTAAATGTGCAGGGTCAAAAGTATGTTCGACTTTACCAGCGAGATAATTATCATAACGGCTTGAGTATTGTGAATAATTTGCTGTCATCATTCGTATATTTCCTAATTTGGGCAAAGTTGCACGCATTTTTTCGATGATGTCATTATGCAAAACAGTGATAGCCTCAAAAATAAAACAGCCTTGCTTTTTTGAAAGATTTATTAAATTTTCAGCCTCTTCGAGAGTTCCTGTGAAAGGTTTTTCGAGAATGACATTTTTATTTTGCTCCAACGCTTTTTTCGCGTATTCATAGTGAACGCTGTTAATAAGCCCAATATAAACCGTATCAATATCAGCCTGCGTTAATAATTCGTTGTAATCAGTATAAATCGAATTGATAGCGTAACGTTTTGCAAGTGCCTCTCCTTTTTGTAAGCTGTGTGTTCTTGCAAAAATAGCATTAACAAAAATATTTTCTAAAGGTTCTATCGCGAACAAAGCATCTTCAACAATTTTTCCTGTTCCAATAATTCCGAGTTTCATAATTTCTTCAATTAAAATTAAAGCAAATAATTTATCGCGTGTTATTATAAATTAAGATTTTTAATTAAAAATTTTTCAGGGGGTAATTATCACGCCGGTCATTACGAAAGAGAAAGCTGAAGCAACAACAGATAAATCAACAAAATCAAAAGCTTCAGCCGCTAAAAAGGTATCGTCTGTTAAAAAGAGTAAAGCTGTTAAAGCTGCTAAGGCTGTCAAAACTGTAAAGGCTGCTCCAAAAACTTCGGCTGCTAAAAAAGCTGCTGCTAAAAAAGTTTCAAGCACTGGAACTAAAACCAAAAAGGTAACAGCTGCAAGCACGAAAAAGATTTTAAGTTCCGGAGCTAAAAAAATTCTTGTCATCGTTGAAAGCCCGTCAAAAGCCGCAACGCTGTCGACAATGCTTGGGAAAAATTATATCGTTCGTTCAAGCAAAGGACACATTCGCGATTTGCCTAAAAGCCGTTTAGCTATTGATATCGAAAATAATTTTGAGCCTGAGTATATCTTAGTGAAGGGTAAAGCCGCTCTAAAAAATGAATTAGTAAAGCTCGCCGGTTCGTCATCAAAAATTTTATTAGCGTC
Organism: uncultured Synergistales bacterium; assembly: GCA_905233645.1. GTDB lineage: Bacteria > Synergistota > Synergistia > Synergistales > Aminobacteriaceae > JAFUXM01. The sequence continues at coordinate 12,428 of CAJODZ010000017.1, forward strand.
CGACCCTGACCGAGAGGGAGAAGCTATCGCTTGGCATTTAGCAGGTATTTTAGGAGTTGACATAAAGCAAAAATGCCGTGTCCGTTTTTATGAGATTACGTCCAACGCTGTGAAAGAGGCTGTTAAAAATCCTGATGTTATAGATTTAAACAAGGTCGATGCTCAACAGGCAAGACGTATTTTAGACAGGCTTGTTGGTTATAAATTAAGTCCTTTGCTCTGGAAAAAGATACGTTATGGATTATCAGCTGGCCGTGTTCAATCAGTAGCTTTAAATTTAATTTGTAACAAAGAGCGCGAAATCCAGGAATTTAAACCAGACCCCTATTACGTAATAACTGCCGAATGCGAAAATCAAAACAAAACTTGTAAATATGAATTACGCCCTGAAAAATTCGATAACAAAAGTTTGATAAAAAATAATTTGCCGCTATTGATTAACACTCCTAAAAAAGCCGAAGAGATTTTAAACGAGATTAAATCCAATGAAATTAAGATTACAGAATTTAAGAGCCGCAACGTTCAACATTCAGCGTTAGCACCGTTTAGAACTAGTACTCTTCAACAGGAAGCCTCCCGACGTTTAGGAATGTCTCCTCAAAAAACGATGAGTATCGCACAAAGTTTATACGAAGGATTAAATATTCCTGGCAAAGGTCATACAGGGTTAATCACATACATGCGTACGGACAGTTTAAGAATTTCAGATGTTGCGATAAATGCATGCCGTGAATTTATAGAGAGCAATTTTGCAAAAGAATATTTACCCTCAAAACCAAATTTTTACGCTAAAGAATTAAACACAAAAACCAAAGTTCAAGACGCTCACGAAGCGATAAGACCGGCTGATATAAATTTAAAACCCGATGACATCAAAGATAAATTAACTCCTGAACAATACAAGCTTTACGATTTAATTTGGCGCAGGTTTATAGCTTGCCAGATGAGTGAGGCTGTGAGTGCAAAAACAACATTGAGGGCGCAAGCCGGAAAAGCGATTTTAAAACAGGAAGGCAGCATTTTAATTTTTGACGGCTGGAGTATTTTATGGCCATTAGATTTAAAGGGTGATGAGTTAATTAAAATTCAGCCTGGAGAAATTTTAGACCTTTTAAAAGCCGAGAGCGAGAAAAAATTTACACGTCCTCCGTCGAGATTTTCAGAAGCTAATTTAATCAAGACGCTTGAAGAGAATGGAGTTGGCCGTCCTTCGACATATGCGACTATCGCCGGAACACTTGAGACGCGCGGTTACATTGAGAAAAACGAAGAAAAAAGATTTTATCCGACAAAATTAGGGATGATTGTAGATGAGTTTTTAGCAAAATATTTCAGCAATAAAAATTTATCATCAATCGTTGACGCTGGCTTTACTGCTCAAATGGAAAAGGAACTTGACGAGATAGAGGACGCTCATAGAAATTGGCTGGAGGTTGTGGGTGAATTTTGGGATGAATTTTCTGATACGTTGAGTGAAGCTGACGGTGCTGAAAAAGTTCCATTGCCTGCGCCTGAACCGATAGGTGAGAAGTGCCCTGATTGCGGCAAAGATTTAGTTTTAAAGCGCGGACGTTTCGGAGAATTTATAGCGTGTTCGGGTTATCCTGAATGCAAATACACGCGGCCTATTTTCAGCACGATTGGTGTTAAGTGTCCAAAGTGCGGCGATACAGAGGGTGGCGAAATAGTTAAACGCAAAAGCAAAAAAGGACGCACATTTTATGGTTGTTCGAGATATCCTGATTGTGATTACGTAGCGTGGAACAGACCAGCCGGCGAAACTTGTCCAGAATGCGGTAGTGAATTATATAGGCGCGGTTCTACGATTTTTTGTGGCAAATGCAAATTTAAAAAGCAGGACGAAAATTCTATCAGTGATGATTAAAAATTTTATTTAAAATTTCATAAAAGCTAACCGACTTTAAAGTTAGTAGTTTTAAACTTGATTTCAGAAAATAAATTTAATTTAAAAATTCGTGCGCATCAAAAATAACTTGTAAAACATCGGGCTTGAAGTCGTTAATATTTTTTCGCGTCAACCAACATAAAAATTCAATATTACCTTCAGGCCCTTTGATTGGCGAATAAGTCAAACCAGAAACATAAAAATTTGTATTTGCGTATATAAACTCCAAAATATTATTTAAAACTTCAGCATGAATATTTTTATCACGCACAACACCTTTTGAAATTTTTTCGCGTCCGGCTTCAAATTGCGGTTTGATTAAAATTACAGCTTGGCCGTTTTCTAAATCGCAAATTGAATTTATCACCGGCAAAATTATTTTTAATGATATAAACGAGACATCGCAAGTTATAAAATCCGGCGTATCTTGAAAATTTTTATGCGTTAAATATCTTGCGTTAGTTCTGTCCATTACGACTATGCGTTTGTCATTAGCAAGCCGCCATATTAACTGACCGTAACCAACGTCAATCGCATAAATTTTTTCAGCACCGTTTTTTAAAAGCACATCGCAAAATCCACCTGTTGACGCTCCAAAATCTGCACAAATCTTGTTTTTAACGTCTATGTCAAAAACTTCAAACGCACGCAATAATTTTTTAGCTCCGCGACTTGCCCATTGTTCGGAATTGTCGAGAGTGATTATTAAATTTTCTTCAGGGTTAATTAACGTTCCGGCTTTCGTAATAACTTTGTCATTAACACGAACTTTGCCGGCCATGATTAAAGCTTGCGCTTTCGTTCGATTTTCGATTAAACCGCGTTCAGTTAAGATTAAATCAAGACGTTGTTTTTTATGCATGATTAAAAATTTAAAATACCCCCTGCTTAAAATCTCAGAGGGCTAAAAATTTTTTACAAAATCTTATTCACCGATTAAAGCAAACGCAACATCATTTACATTTGTCCCCGTCGGCCCTGTCACTAACAAAGCGTTAGCGGCTTTCAATGCGTTATAAGCGTCGTTATTCTTTAAAATTTCGGGGATATTTATAGCGGCGTTGTTTAATTTTGCTTCCGTCTCACCGTCAACAATTCCCCCTGCTGCGTCTGTTGGCCCGTCTGTCCCGTCTGAACCTAATGAGGCAATTACAACATTGTTTAAACCGGAAATATTATGTGCTGCTGATAAAGCAAACTCTTGATTTCGACCGCCTAAACCTTTGCCAGTTAAATGTACAACTGTTTCACCGCCAGCAATAATCGCGCAAGGTTTTTTGATTGGGTTGCCTGATTTAATGACTTCTTTTGCGATTGAACCCATTAACGCTCCAGCTTCACGAGCCTCACAAGTTAATTCAGTTGTTAATAATAAAGGAGTGTAATTTTTTTCGCGGGCTAATCTCATTACAGCTTCACACAACGCCGTAACACTTCCAGTAATTACAGCTGTAACGTTATCTAAATTTTTCGGGGTCTCGCGTTCTAAAACTTTTAATAATTCCGGCTTAACATCAAGTGAATATTTTTCGACGATTTTTAAAGCCTCTTCGCTCGTTGAATTATCTGGCCATGCGGGACCGGAAGCAATACTGTCTAATCTATCACCTAATACATCAGATAATACGACCATGTAAACTTTTGCAGGTGAACATAATTTTGCAAAATGTCCGCCCTTAACACCTGATAAATGCTTTCTGATTGTGTTAATTTCGACGATATCAGCTCCGCAGGCAAGTAATTGATTAGTAATGCTCATCATGTCCGTTAGAGTTACGCCTTCAGCCGGTAATTCAAATAAAGCAGAACCGCCGCCCGAAACTAAGAATAATACCGTGTCATCAGCCGTTAAATTTTCGACGTGCTTTAAAAGAGCCTTTGTCCCGTTAATCGTATTAGTGTCTAAAACTGGGTGTCCTGCTTCAAAAATTTCAAGACCTTTAATTTCGCCCATTGAGTGTTCATATTTTGTAATTACTGCACCTGAAATATTGTCGCCTAAAATTTCAGACGCGGCTTTTGCCATTCTCCAAGCTGCTTTACCGATTGAGGCAATTATAATTTTTCCGGTAGCCGTCATTTTTTTGAAGTCATCACGATTTAAAGCCTCTTTAACAGCACCCTCCGGCAATACGTCTTTAATAGCGTTGTCAATAATTTCGCGAGCGTCGTTTAATAATTTGCTGTTCATGAAAATTTGCCCCCTGTTAATTTTTAATCAAGTGTAACTAATTTTAAACTATGAATTAAAAATGCGACGGGTATAATTACGAACATTGCTTTAATTTTGAGGAGGTATAAATTTTTAATGTCAGATTTAAATCATAAACGCGAAACTTTTTACAGCAGACTTGGTTTTATATTTTTATCAGCCGGTTGTGCAATCGGTTTAGGGAATGTTTGGCGTTTTCCATTTATAACAGGTAAGTACGGCGGAGCAGCATTCGTTTTAATTTATTTATTATTTTTAATCGCGTTAGCTTTGCCGATTTTAATAATGGAATTTTCGGTCGGTCGTGCTTCTCGTAAAAGTCCTTTGCGTGCTTTTGAAACGTTACAGCCTAAAAATAAGATTTGGTCGTTATGGGGTTATGGGAGTTGGATTGGTTGTACGCTCTTGATGATGTTTTACACGGTCGTTACGGGCTGGATGCTTGCATATACTTTTTATTCGGCTAAAGGAAGTTTAACTGGCATACAATCAAATGAAGTCGGAGCGTTTTTCGGAGGGTTATTATCAAATCCGCAAGAGATGATGAGTTGGATGGCACTTGCAATTTTAATCGGCTCGGCAGTTTGTTATTTAGGGCTTCGCAACGGTGTCGAACGCATTACAAAATTTGTTATGGGCGGATTGTTAATAATCATGTTTGCATTAGTTGCCAGAGCTGTAACACTTGAGGGCGCGTCGAAAGGCTTTGAATTTTATTTGAAACCCGATTTTGAAAAACTTATGGCCGACGGAATTGGAAATACTTTATATGCGGCGTTAGGTCAAGCATTTTTCACACTTAGTTTAGGCGTTGGCTCAATGGAAATTTTCGGAAGTTATTTGCCCCGCGAAAACGAACGTACGTTATTGGGTGAGAGTTTAATCGTAGCAAGCCTTGATACTTTTGTAGCGTTCATGGCCGGTTTAATAATTTTCCCGTCGTGCTTTGCTTATGGAATAACTCCGGACGCGGGGCCAGGTTTAATTTTTGTAACGTTGCCGAACATGTTTAATTTCATGCCTGCCGGCAGATTATGGGGTGCGTTATTTTTCCTGTTCATGAGTTTTGCGGCGTTGTCTACAGTAATTGCGGTATTTGAAGCTATAACGGCGTGCTTTATGGATAAATTTAATTGGTCGCGTAAATTCTCGGTTGTAGTTATGACTGTGTTAATTTTTATATTATCAATTCCGTGTGCGTTGGGCTTTAATATTTGGTCAAACTTTGAACCGTTAGGAACAGGGACGAATGTTTTAGACTTGGAAGATTTTATTTTAAGCGATAATTTATTGCCAATCGGTGCGCTTGTATATTTATTATTCTGCGTTAGTAAATACGGCTGGGGCTGGAAAAACTTTTTAAACGAAGCTAACAGAGGACACGGCGCGAGATTTTCTAATGCTCTTTATTTATATGTCAAATATATAATTCCAACGGTCATGCTTATAATTTTAGTTGTTGGCTATTACAACAGATTTGCAAAATAATATGACGCTTAACGAATTAAAAATCAATCAAAGCGCGGAAATAATTTCAGTCGGTGGTCAAGGAGTTTTAAGACAGCATTTATTAGACATGGGCATAATTCCCGGCACTCAAATAAAAATGGTCAGGACTGCTCCAATGGGCGACCCTCTTGAATTTAGGATTTACCCTTAACTAGCAAGAAGACTCCCACTTCTTTAAGTGGGAGATGAATTGCATGTATGGTGTAATACTAAACAGGTTTTCAAATGTTGCCCGTAAGGTAACAGTACCTATGGAGCGTAGGGAAGGGTTAGCCTCATAAAAAACCCATAGCCTCGGAAACTGATCCCTGTAAAACGAAATCCTGAAGGCCGAGAAATATTAAGGTTGGGAGGACTAAAGGAAGCTGCCAGCTTCTATAAGTGGCGGTAGTTCACATTTAACGATACAAATTCTCGAAATGCAAACCCCGACTGTAATTGCTTTAAACATGATGGACGAGGTTAGTGCTAACGGTGGTACGATTGATATTAACGGCATGGAAGCTTTACTCGGCACGCCTGTAATTCCGATATCAGCTGCTAAAAATGAAGGCATTGAAGAACTTGTACACCATGTTGTTCATATTGCAAAGTATCAGGAAAAGCCGAAACGCTATGATTTTTGTGATGAACATGACCATAACGGAGCAGTACATCGTTGTTTACATGCTATCTCACATTTAATACAAGACCATGCGCAACGAGCCGGATTACCTTTAAGATTTGCCGCGAGCAAAATTATTGAGGGCGATAAACTTGTACTTGAGCAATTAAAATTAGAGCAAAACGAAAAAGAAGCTCTCGAACATATTATTACTCAAATGGAAGCGGAGCGCGGTTTAGACAGAAGTGCGGCCATAGCGGACATGAGATTTAATTTTATTAACAAAGTGTGTCGCGCGACAGTCATAAAGCCTGAACAGAGCAAAGAGCATTTACAAAGCCAGAAGCTTGATAAATTTTTAGCCGGCAAATATTCAGCGATACCAGTTTTTATTTTGGCGATGTGCAGTATTTTTTATATCACGTTTAATTTTTTAGGCTTATATTTTCAGGAATTGCTTGAAAGCGTGATTGATTTCATAACGAAGATAACGGACGCGGCTTTGACTTCTATGAATGTCAGCAGTGTAATGCACGGTTTAATTATTGACGGCATATTCTCAGGGATTGGAAGCGTAATAAGTTTTTTGCCAATAATCATCATTCTATTTTTCTTTCTATCAATGTTAGAAGATAGCGGATATACGGCGCGAGTAGCGTTTTTCATGGACAGATTATTACGCAAAATCGGACTTTCAGGGCGAAGCATTGTTCCGATGTTAATAGGTTTTGGTTGTACTGTTCCGGCTGTAATGTCAACACGAACTCTTCCGAGCGAACGCGACCGTCGAATGACAATTTTATTAACGCCCTTTATGAGCTGCACTGCTAAATTACCGATATATGCATTTTTTGTAAACGCATTTTTCCCGGAACACGGTGGTTTAATAATGTCAGGCTTATATTTACTAGGAATAGCCGTTGCTGTTGTAGTAGCTTTAATTTACAGCAACACACTTTTCAAAGGAGAGGCCGTACCGTTCGTAATGGAACTTCCAAATTACAGATTACCAAAATTAAAAAATGTTATCCGTTTAATGTGGGAGAAGGCCAAAGATTTTATACAGCGTGCATTTACGGTTATATTAGTTGCGACGTTAATAGTCTGGTTTTTGCAAAGTTTTGATTTGCAATTTAACATAGTTGAAAACTCAAAAGACAGCATTTTAGCAATGGTAGCCGGATTATTTGAACCTATATTTGCGCCGTTAGGATTAAGAGATTGGAGAATTTGCACATCTTTAATCAGCGGATTTATGGCCAAAGAAAACGTCGTCTCGACGCTAAATATTTTATTTGGCGAAAACGTAAGTACAGCGATTTCAAATTTAACTGCCGCATCAATTTTAGTATTTAGTTTACTTTACACTCCGTGTGTTGCTGCGATAACCTCTATTAAACGAGAATTAGGGACGCGCTGGGCATTTGGTGTAATAATTTGGCAGTGTGTTATTGCTTGGCTAGTAACGTTGTTTGTAAAAATTATTTTGTCAACGTTTATGTAATTTTCAAAATTATACATACTATTAAAAAAGCTTGCTAATTTTTCTTCCCAATTACAACTGATAAGCAGGCTTTTTAATTTTATATTTAAAGTACTTTTACATTCCTGAGAATTTTACAAAACGTAAAATTCTGCGTAAATAATTATGTGAACTGGATTTTTTATAAATGGGAGACTGCACCATAAATTGTGTAGATGAACGACTACCGAATAAAGTCGGTAGCTTCTCCAGAGACTAAAAGTCTCATCTAAGCTAAAGCATGATAAATTGCGACTAAATGTCGCCTTCAATCGTAAAATTGTCTTCTATGTCATTATGTTTTTCTATATAGTCTTTTATCATTTCATCAGTGATTGTTCCTGCAGTAGCACAAAAATATCCCGTGCCCATAAATGCTGTCCCCAATATTGTTTCCTTAATTGTGGGTATTCACTCTGAAGTATTTTAGAACTTCTGCCTTTTAAATATTGCACTATAT
>CAJODZ010000018.1 GCA_905233645.1 uncultured Synergistales bacterium
CAGCTCGACAATGATGATTTTATCAGAACAGATTAAAATTTCAAAGCCTTATATCCCTACGACTAAAGTCGAGGGCTTTACGGCTGATTTTGGTAAAGCCGTGGTCTTTCGCGACTTGCATGTGCATTGCTGTTTCAGCACGTGAGCCGCCGTAAGCAGTATTACATTCGACGATAGTTCCGTTAACTTTTTGGACAAGCTCTTTAATTAAGTTCGGCGATAAATAATGAGTGTTGCCAGCTTCGCCAGTACTTAACTTAACAGCAACTTTACCCTCAGCCTCACGGCCTAACTTGTTATAAATCGCCATTAAGCCTGCCGGTGAAATATCTTTCGTGAAAAATACATCAGCCGCACCAAACGCCGGACATGTAACTAAGCTTAAAAATAACGCTGTTAAAATAAAACGTCCCACTTCAAAAAATCCTCCTGCTAAAAATTATTTAAACCTAATTTTAAACAACATAGCTTAAATTTAATGTTATTATAAGCAAAATTTAACGGAGGCTTTTAATAAGATTGACTGAAATTTTTATATTCAACGTTGCAAAATTAGCCGTCAAATCTGTGATTAACGTTGCCGCTCTATATCCTAAGCCTGGTTTATTAACTCCTCTTACTAAATCAGCTCTCGACGGCACGGACTTTTTTACGCTTAACGACGGAGCAATGGCATTATTTCAATGTTTTGTAAATTGCGGTGCAGTCGGCAGTGATACAGAAAATATGAAACCTGAAGAGGCTTATTCGATTTTAAAATCGCCGTTAAAAATTGGAATGCAAGATGTTTTACAGGCAACACGCGGCAAAATAAGTTTAAGGGGTCATATTTTTTTCATGGGACTAATTACGGCGGCGGCAGGTCGTTTAATTGCACAACGTAGAATTTTGACACCGGGAGCATTAGTTTTAGCAGCGTCGTCATTTGTTAGGGGAATAGTTCAGCGTGAATTATGGGGCATTGATGAAAATAATAATCCCGATAAAGCAAGAACAGCAGGAGAACGGGCTTATATAAATTACGGCTTTGAAGGTTGCAGGGGCGAAGCTGAAAAAGGTTTTCCGATTGTCTTAGCGGCATTAGCTCTTTTACGTGAACTCGAAGCTACGCAGAGCCAATTAGATTTTCGCGAACACGGTGTGCATATTTTTATTAGCATTATGTCTGAATTAAACGATACAGCGATTGCGGCGAATAATGGCATAAGCGAATTGTTACGTGTTCAGAAAGAAGCTAAAAAAATAATGGATTTAGGCGGCGGGTTGACTATGGACGGAACGCAACAAATATTTGAATTTTGCAAGGATTTAGATAAAAAAGGAATTTCGCCGAAAGGCAGTGCTTTAATTTTAGCGACAGCGTTTTTTATAAAAGGTATAACAGAATTAAAACAGACCCGTTCAGGATACAGCAATTAAAAAATAATCACTTAGCTTTAAATAATAAATGCATTTGTGATAAACTAAACCAAATTTTTAAACAGTCCTTTTGAAAATTCGGGGGCTGTTATTTTTTGCAACTACGTTTACCACTACGAAAAAGCTTTTAGAAATTTAACAGCCGCAAAATTTTTAAGCACATCGAGTTTGAAACAAAGTGTTAAATTTTTTACGAACGTGCTAAAAATTTTCGTGTGTATAATTTAGGCTATGAAAACTCAAGATGAAATATTTATGAAACGCGCTTTAAATTTGGCTGTACGTGGTCGTGGTTACGTATCGCCTAATCCGTTAGTTGGTTGCGTCATCGTGAAAGATAATAGAATTATTGCTGAAGGCTGGCATAAAAAATTTGGTGAGGCTCACGCTGAAGTTAATGCTTTAAATTACGCCCATGATAATAATATTGATGTAACAGGCGCGACACTTTACGTAAATTTAGAGCCTTGTTCGCATTATGGTAAAACTCCGCCGTGCGCTTTTAGAATTGTAAAAGAGGGCATTAAAAAAGTTGTTATCGCTATGAAAGACATAAACCCTCTCGTAAACGGCAAAGGCATAAAAATTTTAAAAGAGGCCGGAATTGAAATCGTTACGGGAGTTTGTGAACGCGAAGCAAGATATTTAAACAAGGGCTTTATTAGTGCGTTCGTTCGCAAAAGACCGTACATAACTTTAAAAGCAGCTGTAACTCTTGACGGCAAATTAGCTACTAAGAACGGCGACAGCAAATGGATTACAGGACTTGAAGCACGGACAGAAGCTCATAAAATACGTTCTCAAAATGACGGCGTGCTTGTTGGTGTGAATACGATTTTGTACGATGACCCTGAATTAACAGTGAGGCTCGTTGAGGGCGTATCACCTAAAAGAATAATTTTAGACGCGCGCTTAAACATTCCTTCAAATTCAAAAGTTTTTCCGTGCGTAATTCTTACGTCTGAAAATGAGAGTGTAAAACCCGATTTTGAAAATAAAGTTCGTTCTTTTGAGATTTTGAGTTCCGTTGTTAAAAAACTGCCGTGCGAAAATGGTAATTATGAAAATATCGATTTAAAAGCGGCTCTTGAATATTTAACGGCAGAACACGGAATTTTAAATTTAATGGTTGAAGGCGGCGGACATGTAATACATTCTTTTATAGCTCAAAACTTGGCCGACGAAATCAAATTATTTATCGCTCCGAAAATTTTAGGTGAAGGGTTAAGCTTTTCTGACGGCATAAAATTAAATTCGGTCGCGGACGCTTATAAACTTGATAATTTAAAAACGCGCATGGTTGGTGATGATGTTTTAATTGAAGGTGAGTTTCAATGTTCACGGGACTTATTGAAGATATAGGCATCGTCAAAGAATTTAAGCGCGTTGGCTCGTATCATGAATTAAAAATCCTGTCTGAAAAATTTACGGGCGAATTATTTTTAGGCCAGTCAATTTCGGTGAGCGGTGCTTGTTTGACTGTAACTGAAATTCAAAATAACTTATTCACCGTCCAAATTATGAACGAGACCATTAAAAAGACTTGGTTTGCTAAAAATTTACACATCGGCTCAAAAATAAATTTAGAACGCGCATTAAAATTAAGTGATAGATTAGACGGTCATTTAGTTTTGGGGCATGTTGACGGCACAGGAGTTTTAAAAGAATTACACGGCACGGAGACGAAAGAAGCGAAATTTTTTCCTGAAGACAGCAAATTATTAACTGGCGTCGTTCCGAAAGGCTCAATCGCGATTGACGGAGTAAGCTTAACTGTAATAGACGTGAGCGCAAAATTTTTCACGGTTGGTTTAATTCCTTCGACTTTAAAAAATTGTACGTTGGGCGAAATTCGTGAAGGCGCTGTCGTAAATCTTGAAACGGATATTTTAGGCAAGTACGCAGCTAAATTTTTAATGGGCTATAAAGATTTTTACACAGAGTTAAATTTAAGGGAGCTGATTTAATGTGGAGCATACATGTTCAGGCCATGAGCATGATATAAATATTTTTAAGTCTGAATATAAACGTGTTGAGCGAAAATTAGAAGTTGACATACCAACAGAATACGGCTTATTTCACGTTTACGCTTACAGAGGAATTACTCAGGACGATGACGCGCACACACATTTAGCTTTAGTCATGGGTGATATAAATAATAATGACGAGCCTGTTTTAACGCGCGTTCATAGTGAATGTTTTACGGGCGATGTTTTAGGCTCTTTAAGGTGTGATTGCGGGCCTCAGTTGCATGCGGCTTTGAAAATGATTGCTGATGAAAAACGTGGTGTGCTTTTATACATGAGGCAGGAGGGACGCGGAATAGGTTTATTAAATAAACTGCGTGCTTACAAATTACAAGATGAGGGCTTAGACACTGTTGACGCGAATATTGCACTAGGCTTCGCACCTGATTTAAGAGAGTACGGAACGGGCGCGGAAATTTTAAAGGATTTGGGTTTGAAAAAAATTCGCCTAATGACAAATAACCCGGGTAAAATAACAGGTCTTGAAGAATACGGGATTGAAATTGTTGAGCGAGTACCGATTTTAATCAGCCCGAACAAGTTTAATGACAAATATTTAAGCACTAAGGCTCAACGAATGGGTCATATATTACAAAATTTTTAGGAGGTATTATTTAGAATGCGTATCACAGAAGGCAAATTATTAGGCACTGGATTAAACGTTGCGATAATCGTTTCACGTTTTAATGATTTAGTTACAAATAAGCTTTTAGAGGGAGCGAAGGACGTTTTATTACGCCATGACGTTTCAAATAATGCAATCGAAATTTTCAAAGTGCCGGGCGCGTGGGAATTACCTTTGATTGCACAGGAAGTAGCTTTAACCGGGAAATATGACGCTGTTATTGCATTAGGGGCTGTAATTCGCGGAGACACAGCACATTTTGATTACGTTGCCGGCGAAATGTCAAAAGGTCTTGCGCAAGTTAGTTTACAGCATAGAGTACCGATAGCATTTGGAGTTTTGACTTGCGATACTTTAGAACAGGCTTTATTAAGAGCAGGGAGCAAAGCAGGCAACAAAGGTTCAGAGTGTGCAGAGGTCGCTATTGAAATGGCAAGCTTATTAAAAAATATCAGGAGCGTTAATAATTCAGCCGGCGAAAAAATTTATAATGTTTAAAGCTTAATCACCGGCTTGTTAAAAAATATATTAAGTGCTAAAAATAACAATTTCGGAGGGGAAAAATTTTATAATGCTTGATATTAAATATATACTCTCAAATTTGGACGAAGTAAAAGGCTTTTTGAAAGCCCGTAATAATGATTTAAATATTGATGTTCTTGTTGATTTAGATGCTCGCAGACGCAAAATTATCGGCGAAACCGAAGACCTCAAAGCTAAACGCAACGAAGGTTCTAAAAAAATCGGTATGGCCAAGTCAACGGGCGAAGATGTAAACGCTTTAAAGGAACAAATTAAAAATCTTGGCGACGAAATTAAAACTCTTGATACTGAATTAGCCGGTATTGAGGACGAAATGCACTCGCTGTTAATGACAATTCCTAATAAATTAAGTCCTACAACTCCAATCGGCAAAGATGAAAACGATAATCCTGTCGTGCGTACTTGGGGCGAACCTAAAAAATTTGATTTTGAGCCTAAACCTCATTGGGACATAGCTGAAGCGCTAGGCATAATGGATTTTGAACGCGGAGTAAATTTAGCACAGAGCCGTTTTACAGTTTTAAAGAATGCCGGTGCAAGAATGGAGCGTGCGCTCGTAAATTTTATGTTGGATTTGCACACTAAGAAGCACGGTTATCAGGAGATTGAGCCGCCTTTCATGGTACGTTCAGCAATTCTTGAAGGCACAGGACAGTTACCAAAATTCGCGGAAGATTTATATAAAATCGGCAACGAAGATTTATGGTTAATTCCGACCGCTGAAGTGCCATTAACAAATTTAAACCGTGAAAGCATTTTAGATGAGAAGGATTTGCCGTTATATTACACAGCTTACACACCATGTTTTAGACGTGAAGCCGGTAGTGCTGGCCGTGATGTAAGAGGCTTAATGCGTCAGCACCAGTTTGATAAAGTCGAAATGGTTAAAATCTGTACTCCCGAAACAAGCTATGACGAACTCGAAAAATTAACAAGCGATGCCGAAGACGTTTTAAAAATTTTGGAGCTGCCTTATCACGTTGTTAATTTATGTTCGGGCGACATCGGCTTCGGCTCTTGTAAAACTTATGATTTAGAAGTCTGGTTGCCGTCGCAAAATAAGTATCGTGAAATCAGTTCGTGTTCAAACTGTGAAGATTTTCAGGCAAGACGAATGAATTTGCGTTACAGACCTTCTGACGGCGGTAAAATTCGCTACGCTCACACATTAAATGGCTCTGGAATTGCTGTAGGCCGTACGTTAATTGCTGTAATCGAAAATTATCAGAATGAGGACGGCAGTATTACAGTTCCGCAGGCTTTAATTCCATATATGGACGGCGTTAGTTGCGTACGTTAATAATTTCAGTCGCGCTTATCTGTATAATTGCACAATTTTTAGTTAAGCGCGCTTTAATTTCCAGTCCTAAACAGTACGGCTATTTTAGGGATATATTATTTGCCGGCGCATGGTTAGTTTTAGCGGCGTGCTTAGGAACTTTTGAAGAGCGCGTAATTGTTGCCGGTGCGTTATTATCAGGAATTGCCGGTATTACGGAGAGTATATACAGCGATGTTCGTTGGAGATTATTATTTTTTGCGGCTGGAGCTTTATGTGCATTTTACGGGCCTTCAGTAAGTTATATAAGATTTCCAGACGGCGAATATATTTATTTAACACCAGGTTTAGCATTTGCGGCTGATTTTTTCTGGTTTAGTTTTTTCCCGTTTGTGTTTATATATCTTGATGAAGTTCCCGGATTAACAGGCCATGTATTAGCTGTATCGTATGTTTTAATGCTTTCAGCATGTTTTATAACACGTTCGGAAGCGATATTTTTATCATTTGCCGGGTTAGCTTTACTCGTAGCATTTTGGAGCAGGTTTGGAAATGTTTACAGGCAGGCAGGTCGGGCGTTAGCTTCATTTTGGGGAGTATTAGTCGCCGGTACGGCCATAACTGGAAATTCAAAAGGCATCGTGTTAAGCACAGTATTATTTTTAGCATTTGGTTTATTTGCAATTCCAGCGATTGAATTATTTTTTAATTTTGTGAGAGGAATTTTCAGCGACGAAAATCAAGATAGAGAACTCAACACCGAAAAAATTTACAAGCACATGTTAAACGACGGTTTTGAACATTCAGGAGCTGTGCAATATGTAGCAGGCATGTGTGCATTAACAGGATTAGCGGCTGCCTGGAATTATTACGCTGTAATTTTAGTCGTGATTATATTTTTCATAGTATCATCACGCAAAAAACGTCGGGAAATAATTTCGCGTCCTTCGTTGTGGGGCGTTAAATTGGATAACGTCTCAATGAATTATGCAATCACCAAAGCGCGCGGCCTAATTTCAAATCCTGGCGGTAACAAAGCAAATTTAATCGTAACTTTAAACGCAATCGGCATTGAAACAGCGATACACGATGAAGAATTTGCGGACGTTGTGAAAAATGCTTCAATGGTTTTAGCTGACGGAGCAGGTTTAAGAATTGGAATGAGCATTTTAAACATGCCTATTCAAGAGCGTGTAGCCGGAATAGATTTTGCTGAAAAATTATGCAGATTAGCGGCTGTTGAAAAATGGCCAATATATTTTGTTGGTGCTGAAGGTGATACGGCGGAGGTATGTGCTGAAAATTTGAGTAAAAAATTTCCTGGCCTAGTTATAGCTGGAACTCACGACGGATTTTTTGATATTCGCAGTACAAAAATTCCCGAAGATATAAAAAATTCCGGCGCAAAAATTTTACTTGTTGCAATGGGACAACCGCGTCAGGAAAAATGGGTAATGCGTCATCGTGAGAAATTAGGTTCAGTATTAGCTGTTGGTGTTGGCGGAGCGTTTGATGTTTTTGCTGGAAAATTAACGCGTGCGCCATTATGGATACAGAAGATTGGTTTTGAATGGCTTTATCGAATGATACAAGAGCCGTCGAGGTGGCGCAGGAATTTAACGTTATTTGTATTCGTATTTAGGATATTAGCTACGAAAATCGGTTTGCATAAAAAATAAAATTATAAAGGCTTAAAACATGGCGCAAGAAATTAATCCTAATGATACTAAACGGGCAGAAGCTTATGAACTTTGGATGAATGCCCCTAACCCAATGGTTACGTTTTTCAAAACGCTTAACGTTACGAAACTCGTTAAAATCAGCAAACATGGACGTTATAAATTTAATATGCTTTTGTGTTATTGTATTGGGGAAGCAGCTTCGAGTGTGAAAGAATTTTATATTTTGCCTGTAGGTAAAAAGCTAATTTGTTATGACACACTAGCAGTGAACACAATCGTAAAAAATAAAGACGGCGAAGTAAGTTCATGCGACATTCTTTTTCATAACGATTTAGAATTGTTCAACGCGGAATATTTGAAATACACAAAACAAGTATTTGAAAGTTGCGAAAATAGAGATTTAACAGACAGCATGGTAATCGGCACGTCCGCAATCATAGATACGGAAATTGACGGTGCTGTTGGAATGAATAGCGGCATTTTTAATAACCCGTTCATAATTTGGGGCAAATATAAAAAGAAGTTATTTAGTTATTATCTAACGATATCTTTTCAATTTCACCATACGCAAATGGATGGTGCACATGCTGGTCGATTTTTAGAAAATTTGCAAAACGCAATTCATAGATTGACATAAACAACAAATGCAAAAATAGATTAAAAAATAGGCTGTGAAAATTTAATGACGAATTTAAAAATTTGTAAAGGGCTTTTTAAGCCCCTTGATGAAACTAAAAAATTATTCACGAATAAAATTCGTAGCTGTCCAATTTTCATAAACAGGCTCTTGAACTCCTGAATTTTTGCCGGCCTCAATGCATTTTACAAGCCAAGCCATATTTTGACCTAACGTGCGCATTGTCTGCATACCTTCAAAATCTTTTTTGACCTCTTCGGGCGTGTTACCGTGAACTTGATTCCAGTATTGCGAGCTTACGACAGGCATATTTGAGATTGTGAAGTATTTATTTAATCTGTCGAAAGCCGCACTTGCTCCGCCCCTACGACATGACACTACAGCCGCAGCAGGTTTTCTAAACCATTTGCCCGGAGCTGAGAAGAATAACCTGTCTAAAAATGCCATTAACGAACCAGCAGGCCCAGCGTAATAAACAGGTGAGCCGATAATTACTCCGTCGATTTCAGAATGACGCGAATTTATTTCGTTGACAGCATCGTTAAAAACACAATGCCCTATTTTGCGACACTGATAGCACGCGATACAACCTGAAACAGGCTTTTTGCCAATCCAGTGCCACCAAGTTTCAATGCCGTTTTTATTTAACGTTTCAGCAACTTCATTCAAAGCCGTAAAAGTACAGCCGTGTTCGTTAGGACTACCGTTAATCAAAAGAACTTTCATGTTAAAAAATCCCCCGTCAAAAATTTGTAAGCGCATTATAACAGGCTCAGGGTTTTAAATTTTTAGCGCGTTCCTTTGTTCGTAAAGAGTTATCAAATTCCCAAAGTTCACCGATTTTATAATCCCATTTGTCTGGAGTAAAAACACCCGTTCCGCCTTCGCTTGAAAAAGTCATCTCACCAAAATATATTTTCTGATTAACGTAATAAAAATCTGCGCGAACGTGTCTAAAATCTTTTGATAATTTACTAGCTAAGTCCCTCATTTCATCGAACGCTTCAGGCTTTTTTACATCACTTTCATAATTTTTATAAAGCATTTGAAACGGCTGTAATTCCCAATTCATGTTATAAAAATTGCGTCTATGGTCTATAAAGCGATTTACATCAACCCAACAATAATATGGCACACCGTCAAAACACACAAATTTATAATCATTAACATTATCGCCGATAAATTTTTCAACAATAATTTTAGGTTGAATATCTTTATAATTCATTTCAAAAAACATCCAAGCGTAATTTATTTTTAAACAGTTATTGAGTTTTAATTTTATGCGATTAATATTTTGACGTTTGCTTTTATCCCAAATAACAACACTGCCAGAATCATGATTACATTTTAAAACGCATTTATCGGGCAATTTTTCAAAATCAATTTCATCAGCATTATCATAAACACCTAGCAACGGGATTAAATATTTTTCGCCGATAATATTTTTAACCCAATCGCGTACTAAATATTTATCAGCCAATAAAGTTTTACGTGGGTCTTTATCGTAACGTTCTGAAACTTGGATTTTTTCATTAAAAGTTTGTGGGTTTTCCCAATTTAATTCGCGGCCAAAAATTTTAAAATAAAATTCTGACACTAATTTTTCTATTTCGTCATAAGAAAGAGTGCTGTTATGTTTTAAACGTTCGAGAATGATTTTGTTTCTGCGTTTTAAAAAAGCTTCAGTTAAGAACGGGACATCATGATTTTCCAGAAATGAGCGGATAAAATCTTTCACGGAGGATAACATCAAAATGCACCCCCGAATACAAACAACAAACGCCTTAAAATTTCAGGGTTATAAAAGTATTTACGAAGGGAATTTAAATTTGAGCAAAATTCGCCGTGAGCCGTGAGCCGTGAGCCATTATAAGAATGCGACTTCAAAGTTGTCAACTCCTATTTTTAAATTTCAGTAATTTTATCATACGCTAAAAAGCTATCATTTCATACTCAAAAAATAGAAGTCTTTTTAATGAATGATAATTTTTAGTTGCTATAATAATCAAATACAAATTCATTTAAAAATTCGGAGGACTACTTAAATTATGAAAATAGCATTAGGTTGCGACCACGCTGGATTTAATTTACGGGAGGCCGTCTTAAATTATTTGAACTCGAAAAAAATTGAGTGTCTTGATTTTGGTGCTAAAGAATTAAATAACGATGACGATTATCCCGACGTTGCGTTTAAAGTTGCTTATTCAGTCTCCGAAGAAGAGGCCGGCTTAGGAATTTTATTATGCGGTACCGGGTTCGGCGTGGCTATCTCTGCTAATAAAGTCAGTGGCATTCGCGCTATGGCTTGCAATAATATCGAAAGTGCTAAAAGCGCAAAACGTCATTTAAATTTAAACGTAATCACTTTAGGTGGACGTTTCGTAAAACCTGAAGAGGTCGCCGGAATTTTAGACGCATGGTTAAACACCGAATTTGAAGGCGGACGGCATTTAAGACGCGTGAATAAGATTTCGTTAAAAGACGGTTCAGTTTTGAGCGCGAATGTTGGTGATAAACTTGGCCGCGTCGTAATTTTTAATCACCCGTTAATTCAACATAAGCTCGGTAAAATTAGAGACGCTGAAACAAGTTCTGTCCAATTTAGAGAATTATTGCGCGAGATAACAGGTTTAATGGTTTATGAGATTACTCGCGATTTCCCGTTGGAAGAGATAGAAGTAACAACACCAATCGCAAAGACTAAAGCTTACGCGATTAAAGGCAAAAAATTAGCGTTAGTTCCAGTTTTGAGAGCCGGTTTAGGAATGCTCGACGGAATTTTAAGGCTTGCTCCGAACGCGAAAATAGGACACTTAGGTTTATATAGAAATCCTGAAACGCTTGAACCTGTCGAATATTTTTGCAAACTTCCTTCTGACATCGCGGAACGTGAAATTATGATTTTAGACCCAATGCTCGCAACCGGTGGAACTGCTACAGCGTCTATAAGCATGATTAAAAAACACGGCGGTCAAAAAATTTCGTTAGTTTGTTTAATCGCAGCACCTGAAGGTTTATCGCGTGTCCAGAAAGAACACCCCGAAGTCAATATTTTTGCGGCGGCGTTAGATGAGCGTTTAAATGAGCACGGCTATATAGTCCCTGGTATTGGCGACGCTGGCGACCGTATATTTGGAACGCTGTAATAAAAAACTGTGCTTGACGTTAAATTATTAGTTTTAATAATCATAGGTTTTTTCTGGGGCGGCCTGACCGCTCCTATTTCGATAAGGCTTGCTGAAATTTATGGCATATTAGATATTCCCGACGCTCGAAAAATTCACAAGGTCAACACTCCTCGCGGCGGTGGTTTAGGGATTTGGGCTGGCTATATGTTAATGGTTTTATTCATGTCGTTAGAAATTCCAGCCTTAAAGTTTATTTCAGCCGGAGCGACGATTATATTTTTATGCGGTTATCTTGATGACATGTATTCGTTAAGTCCGTTTTTGAGATTGATTTTGCATTTTATAGCGTCCGGCCTGTCCGTTTTCCCGTTAGGTTTATCGCTCACAAGTTCTGCAATAGCTTTAATCTGGGTTGCCGGCGTAACGAGTGCATATAATTTAATTGACGGAGTAAACGGGTTATGCATTTCGATTTTTATAGCATCGTCCGTAGCGTTATACATGTTGGGCAATTCTTATCCTGGCGTTTACATGGGGGCAATGGCATTAGGAGTTTTGTGCTGGAATTTTCCAATGGCGCAGACTTTTTTAGGCGACGGCGGAAGCACTTTACTTGGTTATTTATTCGCGTCGCATTTTTTAATAATTGCTTTCCCTGAATTAAATATTCTTGAGCCTAAAAATTTAATCATGCTTTTAGTATTATTCGGCGGTGTACCTGTAATTGATACGGCGATAGCTTTTACAAGACGTATTATTATGGGCAAATCGCCTTTTTATCCTGATAAGGGGCATTTACATCATGTCTTAATGAAAATCACAGACTCGGCTGTTGTGTCAGTGAGTGTATTATTATTTTTACAGAGTGTTGCATTATTTTTCGGCTTTATGCTTTTTAACCGTTTGAGGTAATAATTTAAAATGGGTGTTAAAAAAATAATTTGCATTGTCGGGACGAGACCTGAAGCTATAAAAATGTCGCCTGTTATCGAAAGATTAAGACAGGTTGAGGATTTTAATGTCATCGTTTTCGCAACCGGCCAGCATACGGATATGTTAAAACAGGCTCTTGAGGATTTTGATATTACAGCTGATTTTAATTTAAATATCATGCGCCGCGAACAAAGTCTTGATTATATTTTAACGAGTGTTTTAAACGGTGTAGGGAATTTTTTAGACAGCCAGAAGCCTGATTTAGTTTTAGTGCATGGCGATACTTCAACAACTTTTGCGGCGGCGTTAGCTTGTTTTTATCGTAATATTCCTGTTGGCCATGTTGAAGCCGGATTGAGAAGCAATAATATAAAATTGCCGTTTCCGGAAGAAGCAAATCGAGTTTTAACGGACAGGATAGCAGATTTATTTTTTGCTCCGACAGAGATTGACGCTGATAATTTAAGACGTGAAGGAATAGCCGAGAATAAAATTTTTGTAACCGGCAACACTGTAATCGATGCTTTATACGAAATTTTAGAACGCGGCAATTATCACCCCGTTGGCGGCTATAATTTAAAAAACACGCGTTTAATTTTAATGACAGCTCACAGGCGTGAATCTTGGGGCGAGGGTTTAAATCATATTTCCGGCGCAGTTAATGACATAATTGAGGCGCGGCCTGATGTTAAATTTTTAATTCCGCTGCATAAAAATCCTGTTGTACGCGAAGTTTTAAGAACTGAATTAGCAAAGAACAGCGATAAAATAATTTTCACAGAGCCTTTAAATTATTCTGATTTTGTACATGTCATGAATGACAGCTTTTTTATTTTGACAGACAGCGGAGGTATTCAAGAGGAGGCCAGCGGAATAAATAAACCGGTTTTAATTATGCGTGATGTTTCAGAAAGGCCGGAGGCTATTACTCACGGGACTTGTATTTTAACCGGTACTGATAGAGTTAAAATTCGTGAAACGGCGTTAAAGCTTTTAAATAATCCTGATGAATTAAAAAATATTCTCGCTAAGAATAAAAAGCCTTTTGGAAATGGCGACGCATCTAATAAAATTAGTATCATCATAAAAAAATTTCTGGGGGTGAAATAGTCATACAATTAAGCAACGTTATGAAAATTAGCGGCGGTATTCCGTTAAATGGTGTTATCAGGGCGCAAGGTGCTAAAAATGCTGCTTTACCGGTTATGGCGGCGTGTTTATTGTTGCGCGGCGGAACTCTTGATTTAGATAACGTTCCGGAACTCAATGATATTAACACCATGATTGATTTATTATGCGCTTTGGGTGTTGATGTCGCAAAAAATAATAACGGCCATGTCAAATTTAATGTTCCTGATGAAATAAATTTTGAAGCTCCTGAAAGCCTCGTGCGTAAAATGCGTGCGTCGTCTGTTGTGTTAGGGCCTTTGCTTGCTCGTTGCGGTCGAGTTGTGCTACCTTTGCCCGGCGGTTGTTCGATTGGCAGCCGGCCTATAGATTTGCATTTAAAAGGTTTAAAACAGATGGGCGCGGAGATTGAAATTAAAAACGGTGTTGTTTATGCGAGTGCAAGAGGTAAATTGCGTGGCCGTCGAATTTATTTAGATTTTCCTTCGGTCGGAGCTACTGAAAATTTAATGATGGCTGCGGCCTTAGCAACTGGTGAAACGATAATCGAAAATATTGCACGCGAACCCGAAATTGATAATTTAGCCGATACGTTAAGATGTTTGGGAGTTCCTGTTGAACTTGAAGGTGCTGGCGGTGTAAGGATTAAGGGCATTGACGAAGCAAAATCCGGTTCGTGCCGTGTTATTCCTGACAGAATTGAAGCATGTACGTATATCATGGCCGGAATAATGACTGGCGGTGAAATTACGGTTAATGATATTGTTCCGGCTCATATATATTCAACTTTAGCAAAATTAGAAGAGGCCGGAGCGCGTTTTAAAGTTCGTAAAAATTCCGTTATTGTTTACCCTGTAAAGCGTTTAAAAGCAGTGTCGTTTAAAACTATGCCGTTCCCTGGATTTCCGACAGATTCACAACCTCAAATGACAGCAACTTTATCAATCGCTAACGGAGTAAGTACGGTTGAAGAGAGCGTTTTTCAGGCAAGATTTTTATATGCTCAGGAATTAAATCGAATGGGCGCAGATATTGAGATATCTCGTGATATGGCGATTATCAGGGGCGTTAAAAAATTACATGGTGCAAAAGTCAAAGCTACTGATTT
>CAJODZ010000019.1:0-14207 GCA_905233645.1 uncultured Synergistales bacterium
CAACCGTTTTTGCAAAGTTTGCACGAGCCACCGCCGAATGATATAGCTGTTGGAGCATTATGTTCCCATAACCATTTTTCACATGATAGTAACGCCTTATGAAGTTTTAAACTTGATTCTGTTCTTAATTGTCTGAAAGTCTCTTTATCGGGAATTTCGTATCTGAAAACAATAAAAAGCCCGCAATCATATTCACTAAACATTTTTTTATAATCAATATCAGGAAGATTGGGAGGGCAACGCCAATTAGTATTATAATTCGCGCAATAATAGCAATTCATTTTTACGCATTCTTCAAAGACTGCGTCGCTTGGTTTCATGAGCTTTATTTCTGCTTCAGGGTATAAACTGCGTGCATGTAAAAATATTCCGTTCTCATTAAAAGCAGACATAACAAAGCCCCGCAATATTTTTTAAAAAATTGCGAACACAATAAAAATCGCAAAAACTATTACAAAAGTGTGAAAAATATTTTAAGCAATAACTACGGCTCGTGGCTCGTGGCTCGTGGCTCGTGGCTCGTGGCTCGTGGCTCGTGATTGTACTGTAAATCTGTCAAGAGGTCAACCTCCTTAAAAATTTTTGACGCGCTAAATTTTATCATGCAACACAAAAAACGAGACATAAATTTTTCAAAAATAATCATTTAAATTTTCAAGTCTATATTATTTGGTCAGACTTTTAATTTAAAAACGCTCTTAAAAAATTTGATACTTCGTTTAAAAATTGAAGTGCATTTAAAAAAGTGTGCGGCTAAATTTATAAAAGCTTTCTCGTAGTTGTAAACGTAGTTGCAAAAAATATGGATTTTTTAAAATTTGGTCAGTAAATTTTTGAACGTATAAATTATATATTACGCCTGTTAAAATTTCACGGTTGATTAAAATTGTTTAGGAGGATTTTTTATGAATGACGACCCAGTTTTAAAAGTCCGAAAATTTTTAGATGATAATAACGCTCAAAATATCGAAATTAAAATTATCGAAGGAAGTATTTTCACAGTATCAGACGCAGCGCACGAAATTGGTGTTGCTGAAAACGAGATTTTAAAAAGTTTAATCGTCTTAGTCGATAAAGTTCGGCCATGCTTGGTTTTAATGAGCGGAGCAAATCAAATTGATGCTAAAAAAATTGCTCACGCTTTCAACGGTAAACGCTCTCACATGATGCCGCCGGACGAAATTTTTAAGAGATACGGTTTCAAAATCGGCGGCGTGCCTTCGGTTGGCTATTCTGAAAATTTGCCGGCCGTCCTCGATGAAGATTTGTTTAATTTTAAAATCGTCTGGTCTGCGGCTGGAACTGACCACGCATTTTTTCCGATTGAACCTCAAAAATTATTAACACTCACAAAAGGTTTTAAAGCCGATATTAAAAAATCTCAAGCTTAAAATTTCATAAATTTGCGTAATTCCTTGCATTGAAATAATTTCAGTGATAGCATTACCAATTAAAATTTTTAAAGGAAGCAGGCTTGTTATGTTACAGTTTATGAGCAATGGTAAAAATTTTTCAACAGAGAATAATTCAATAGAAATTTTAGAGGTCTTAAAAGCTCTATCACTGGACGGTAAAAAAATTATAGCTGCTAAATTAAACGGCCAATTATTGGATTTGTCGCGCGTCGTAGATTTTGGCGGCGAAATCGAACCCGTGAGCGTTGAAAGTGATGAAGGTTTAGAAATTTTACGCCACAGCACAGCTCATTTAATGGCACAGGCTGTTGAAAATTTATATCCAGGCTCAAAATTCGGCGTAGGCCCAGCGATTAAAGACGGTTTTTATTATGATATAGATTTAAACGGCGCAGCTCTCACTGAACAGGATTTAAGCAAGATTGAAGCCGAAATGAGAAAGTTAGCTGGCAAAGCTGAAAAAATTACTCGTGAAGATTTGTCAAAAGCAGCGGCCTTAGAATTTTTCAAAGCGCGCGGCGATGAATATAAAGTTGAACTCGTTGAAGCCGTCGACGCTGATACAGTATCGATTTACAGACAAGGCGATTACGTTGATTTATGCAGAGGCCCTCACGTTCCTGATACGTCTAAAATTCACAACTTCAAATTATTATCATTGGCCGGAGCTTATTGGCGCGGTGATGAGAAAAACAAAATGCTCACCAGAATTTACGGGACAGCGTTCGCTACACCTGATGAGCTTAAAGATTACTTGAAACGCCTCGAAGAGGCTAAATTGCGCGACCATAGAAAATTAGGCCGTGAGTTAGATTTATTCAGTTTGCACGAGGAAGGCCCCGGATTTCCATTCTTCCACCCTAAAGGCATGGCCATTATGAACACGTTAATAGACTTTTGGAGACGCGAACATATTAAAAGAGGTTATCAGGAAATCAGAACGCCGCAAATTTTAGACCGTGAATTATGGTTAAAATCTGGACATTGGGATCATTACCGTGAAAATATGTACTTCACCGAAATTGACGAAAAACCTTTTGCCGTTAAACCGATGAATTGCCCTGGCGGAATACTTGTTTATAAAACGCAGCTTCACAGTTACCGCGATTTGCCAATAAGAATGACTGAGTTAGGCGTTGTACATAGACATGAGCGCAGCGGAGTTTTACATGGTTTAATGAGAGTTCGTTGTTTTACACAGGACGATGCACATATTTATTGTGAGCCTTCGCAAATCCGTGATGAGGTCATGAAAATTATGGAACTTGATAAATATGTTTATAACGATGTTTTCGGATTTAAATATTCAGTCGAATTATCAACGCGCCCAGAAAATTCTATGGGTTCTGAAGAACAGTGGAACGCCGCAGAAAACGCATTAAAAGAAGCTCTCGAAATTTCCGGAACTCCTTATCACATTAACGCAGGCGACGGAGCTTTCTACGGGCCGAAGATTGATTTTCATCTTGAAGATTGTATCGGCCGTACATGGCAATGCGGAACAATTCAGCTCGATTTCCAATTACCTGAACGTTTCGACATGAGCTATATTGGTGAAGACGGTAAAGAGCATAGGCCGGTAATGTTGCACAGGACGATTTTGGGAAGTCTTGAGAGATTTTTAGGAATTTTAATCGAACATTATGCCGGAGCTTTCCCGTATTGGATTGCGCCCGTACAAATTAAAATTATTCCTGTTGCTAACGAACATGTTAATTATGCTAAAGAGTTAAGCGATGAGTTTTTAAAATCAGGTTTGCGCGTCGAAATTGATACCCGTGATGAAAAGTTAGGCCGTAAAATCAGAGACGCTCAATTACAAAAAATCCCGTACATGATTGTACTCGGCGATAAAGAATTAGCTAATAAAAATATTGCTGTTCGTGAACGTTCAAAGGGTGATTTAGGAAGTATGAGCGTTGATGAATTTAAAAATTTATTAGCGCAGGAATTTAATCCCATTCATTAAAAATTTTCATGCGTCCGTTTGATTTAGATTTCTAAAAAATCAGCGGGCGTATTTTTTTGTGCGAAAATTATTTCAAAAACAGGGGGATTAAAAAATTTTATGTCGGGAATTTTAGGCGTTACTCTTCGCGGTATGGAAGCTTTACCTGTTGAAGTCGAAGTTGAAATACGCGGCGGACTTTTTGCGATTGCCATAGTTGGAATGCCGGATGTTGCGATACGGGAAGCTAAAGAACGAGTGCGGGCGGCTTTGCGTTCACTTGGATTAAATTTAAAAGGCCGTATCTCTGTAAATTTAGCACCAGCTGATTTACCGAAGGAGGGTGCTTTATTAGATTTGCCGATTGCATTAGGAATGATGTATGCAGCCGGAGCAATAAAAGATTTTCCGCGAGCGTTATACATGGGAGAATTAGCACTTGACGGAAGATTAAGACGAGTACGAGGAACAGTACCGGCAGCATTTTTAGCACGCAAATTAGGCATTCCGTTATATGTACCGCGCGAAAATTCTCATGAGGTAGCATTAGTGAACGGCGTTGAAGCATATTGTGTTGACACTTTAGCCGAATTAACACTTGCTTTAACAGGAGCAGCCCCAGCCGAAAAAGTTCAGCCTGCTACAATTCCAGACATGCCCGAAATTGCCGACCCTGATTTTGCAGATATCAAAGGCCAAACTTCAGCACGCAGAGCCGCAGAAATAGCTGCCGCTGGTCATCATAATTTATTATTAGTTGGCTCTCCAGGCAGTGGAAAAACTTTAATCGCGCGTGCGATAAATGGAATATTACCGCCGTTAAACGATGAAGAATTAGTTGAGACTTTACTAGTGCGCAGTACTTTAGGAATAAGAGCCGAACCGACAAGGACGCGCCCATTTAGGACGGTACATTTTAGCGCGAGCACGGTTTCGATTTGCGGAGGCGGAACACATTTACAACCTGGTGAAGTCTCTTTAGCGCACAGGGGCGTATTATTTTTAGACGAGTACACAGAATTTAAACGCGATTTAACAGAAAGCTTACGCGCTCCGATTGAAGACGGTGTAATAACAGTAAGCCGAGCTGCCGGAAGTGTTCAATATCCTTCGAGGGTGCTTTTAATTTTAGCGGCTAATCCTTGTGCGTGTGGTTTTCTGGGCGATGCTGTAATCCCTTGTAAATGTTCACAACACGAAATCGAACGTTACAAACGCAAATTATCAGGGCCGATTTTAGACAGAATAGATTTGCAAGTTGTTGTACCGCGTTTAACTCCAGAAGAATTATTATCATTTTCGAGCAATTCCGAGCCAAGCTCCGCCATTCGTGAACGAGTAATCAAGGCTCGTAAAATTCAACAAGAACGCTGGTCAGAATACGGCTTAGTCTGTAATGCTGAGTTACCTGAAAAATTAGTGCGCAAGTGTTTAAAGTTACCTGACGATGCAAAAAATTATTTAGCGATGATGGCAGACCGTTTACATTTATCAGGACGTGGCCTAAGCCGAATAATGAAGGTGTCGCGAACGATAGCAGATTTAGCTGGTGAAGAAGATATTTCAAAAAATCATTTAGCCGAAGCGATGATGTTCAGACAACTTTACGATAAGGGCTAAAAACTTTTTAGGTTTAAAAATCTAATAAAAAACGGCACGCTCTTTTTGAAATTATCTTGGAGCTTGCCGAAATCTTATGTTTAGGCAAGTATTCCGCGTTTCCTGAATAGATTTAGTACACCTAGTGTACTTAGTAAGAAAGGGTCTCTCGGGCTACGGCACGGACTGATACGCACTCGCCTACGCCGCAAATTTTATCACAATCAATAGTATAAGCTCCTAAAATCGTCTCTTCGTGATACATAAAAATATTTTCGTCAAAAAAATTTATCGCTTCAAAATCTTCACGCCGCACAAAAAATAAACTACCATTCAGTTTATACGCTTTCATTAGTACTGGTTCAGAATTTAATTTTAAAATTTTTTCATAATGCTTAGGAATGTAGTGAATAACTCCGGCTCACGTAGCTGGGATAATTGCATTATTATGAATATTAAGACATGGATAAAAGCTCATGCGCCTGGAACTAT
The DNA here is from genome assembly GCA_905233645.1 of uncultured Synergistales bacterium. Lineage (GTDB taxonomy): Bacteria > Synergistota > Synergistia > Synergistales > Aminobacteriaceae > JAFUXM01. Next base: position 5,455 of record CAJODZ010000019.1, read on the forward strand.
GTTAAATATCAATCCGGCGGGGAATTATATGTTCAGTTTTGGGGCATATGTTAATTTGGGACAGAGTACATTAGAATTTTTCACGAGTTTAACGGGAAAATATATTACTCAATGGACAGCCCGGCGGGAAATAGTTTTGAAGAATGTCACGAAAAATTTTATATACTTGACTGATACGGCGCGACAGTCCATTCATTTGAAGAATGCCAATTCATATATAACAATGTTACACTTAATACACCGGCAGCAAGCTGGGGCGATAGATACTTATTTTTAGGTGGCAGGCGTTCTGAAAGTGATCCAAGTGTCTTTTATTGGTTAAATAGTGAAGTGTTTGACTTTTCTACTTTCAGCAATGGCACTAATATAAATGACGCGAATTATAAATGGCTTTTGACAAAATCAGACGGATTAAAATTAAACGACAAAGCACATGACATGAATATTTTTTATTATTGCTGTGAATGGGATTATATCTTACGTCGACTGAGTTTTTTAGCGTTAGTGAGCAAATTATTTCTTAGATACGAAAACAGCAAATTAAAGCTTGAAATACCCGATTGGAATATCGATTTGAGCGGTAAAAATAACTTAAGTACAGGTCAATGGACGCAAATAATACTGGAAGTCAATAACGGTGTTGTTAGTGCTTCTTTCAACAGTTATCAAGAAATTTCCGCTGAAATACCAACCAATACACAGACCTTAGAGCCAGACTTTATCGCGCTTGGCGGTTTTACTGATTATATCGATTAGTTTATATATCAACACTAGGAGGTGTGAGCATGAGCGATTTAACAAAGAATTTTTCACGTGCTGAATTTGCCTGTAAATGCGGGTGCGGCTTTGATGATATTGATTTAGTTTTACAAAGCGTAATATTGCTTTTAGGTTAATTTGGGGTGTCGTTGTGGAGCACATAATAGTAAGAAGGAGGGCGGCGTTGAGAAAAAATACGACAAAAACGGGAATTTAGTCGTTCATCTTTTTATAAACACCGCATCTATGCCAATTCTTATAACTTCAATAAATAAGAACATCATCATGAATTGAACAAATAACTCTATAACGCCAGTACCCCGAATATTCGCTATTCATAGCTTTGCCATAATTACGCGAAGACAAAATAGCTCTTTCGTCCATGTACTTGACAATTCGAGACGCAATATCGCGGGGTAATCTTTTAAGTTGTTCAAGAGCCGTCTTATTGTAATAAATTTTCCAAGCCAAGATATTTTTTCACTTCATCAGAATTATAAAGACACTCGTCGTCCACGTTAAAATTTGTGAAAAATTCGTGTGTATCACGACAATCGTCAACATACTCTTTTATAAGCCGTAAAGCTAATTCACTAAGTGTCTCGTTACTTTTTTCAGCCCCAAAATTAACTTGCTTTTCTAATTCTGGTGTTCATTCTATTTGCATAAAATTTGCATAAAATACCTCTCCATAAACTATTTAAATTCGTTCTAGCGTTAATAAGGCTTATATATTTATAAACATTTATAAACCGTTCTTTTTAACGCCGTAAACAGCTTGTTCATGAATAAATTTTTAAAATTGCGTTAATTGCTGTATAAGGCCGCTAAGAGAAAAAGGCATAGTTTCCAAATATTCTTTGGCCTTTTTTACTGCTTGCTCATTCCAGTCCGCACCGCAATTTTCAGCAGCGTACTTAGCCTCTTCACCTGAACATCCCTCAAATTTCAACTGTTCTATCAGCCTTAAACACGAAAAAGCAGTTGAAGTCATATAGATTTTTGCCGAAGCTAATGTATTTACTTTACCAAGTGAAATACTGGAGTTTTCTTTTAGAACAGACGCATTTTTGACAGAATTTTTTACAGTGGAATCGTCCAATATTTGTTTATTAATTGTATTATTATCATCTTTGACAATAACTACAATAAACCCTAAAGCTTCTGCCGACAATAAGCAAGCACCGATAATCGAGCGTTCAGTCTGCAAATTTTGCGGAATAAAATTATTTGTCATTTTCACTCACCTCGTATTTACGATTATTTTTCATAATTCTGTAATCGTTGGCATCTTCAATAACAACCCATTCTCCACGCTCTAATAGCCGTGATACCATAGGGACAACAAAATCGTTATTGCTAAGATAGCTCAACTCTTCGGAATTAAGCGCATTTGTTATAACAATCGTTTGTAATTCATGCCTGTACCTGTAATCAATAATCTGGTACAAGTAATCCAGACCAGCCTCAGTCGTTCTTTCTTTGCTTGAGTCGTCCCAAATTAAGCATTTCATTCACGAACCTAAAAATTGCCTGACGTTTTTTATGCATGGCGTGCATGGCTATGGCCACAGCCAAATGAATTTTACCTGTACCACGTTTGCCGGAAATAACTAACGACGTTTGTTTTTCTGATGCTGTAATAGCTTCAAGCTTAGCTTGTATGTAGAAAAAACCGTGTAAAAAAATCAGCTTGAAAATTTTCTACGGTGAGTGGTCGAAAATGGAGGGACAGACTGAATTATGTTGACTGAATTGCAAGTTAAAAGCTCAAAAGCAAAAGGGAGAAAATACATGATACGAGATGAGCGCGGATTATATTTAAGAATTGATAAAACCGGTCGTAAATATTGGATTTTGCGCTATTGGGAAAATAAAAAAGAACGTCAAAATTCGCTAGGCTCGTATTATGATTTATCGCTCAAAGACGCAAGAATAAAACGTGATGAAATTCAAAATACTCGTGCAAGCAGAAAATTATATTGATATTTTTAAAATTAGACTAAATAAATATATTCTTCATACGTTTGTCGAAAAAACTTTGCCCGAAATAAGCTCAGGTGAAATTCTACAGTTATGCCGAAAAATAGAATCACTTGGTTACGATGAAACGGCAAGAAGAGTAAAAGTTCTTAGGTATCAAAGACGTGTAATTTCTAACTTAGGACGCAAAAAAACTCCCTCCCACATTAAAACGAGAGGGAAATTTTTTTGTAATATTTTCAGACATTCGGGCTTAATTTTTAATTCTTGATATACTTGATTAAAATCAGGAGGTTAAAATTTTAAATGCTTAATGAAATTATTGATGCTTATTTAAATTCACAGCCCGAAAAACAATCATTTTGGTTTAATGAAAAATGGTACTCACGAAATTTTTTAAAGACACTCGCTGATAAATGTACTGACACTTTAAAAAATTCAGGTTTTTCAAAAGGTCAACGCTTAGTATCTTTAATGCCAAATTCCCCGATGACTTTAGCTTTAATGCTTTCAACTTGGAGATTAGGCGGAATTTTTTGCCCATTGAATGAAAAATCGGGAGAGATTTCACTTTTAAAGACGCTTGATTTATTAAAACCCTTCGCAGTCGTCGTATCACCTGATGTTAAAAGCGATTTAACTAATGCTCTAAAAAATAATGATTGGCCATGTATAATAAGTCCGCTTGAAAGCAATTTTGAATTTTCAAGCAAAGGTAAAATTTTTGAACCTGATACAGAAAATTACGCGGTCATATTCTCAACATCAGGCACAACAGGCGACCCAAAAGCTGTCCCGTTGACACATGAAAATTTACTAGATAATTGCAAAGCCTGTCAGGAACATATCGAAGTTTTATCTCCCGAAGATATATTTTTAAACGTGTTGCCTAATTTTCATGCATTTGGTTTTACTATTTGTTCTTTATTGCCGTTCGTTATTGGTGCGTCTCAAGCGTTAGTCGCTAATTTTATGCCGCCGTCTAAAACTTTAAGCGCAATCGAAAATTCAGGCGCAAATATTTTATTACTTGTTCCAACGATGTTAGGTTTTGCGGCTTCGCTGTTAGAACGTGCTAATAAAAAGATTGACGGAATTAAATTACTTATTGCCGGCGGTGATAAATATAATCCTAAAATGGACGAGCGCATTACAAAAGTTTTTGGCGTTCCGGTGCTCGAAGGTTACGGAATTACAGAGTGTTCACCAGTTTTAGCCGTTAATAAAAATGCTAAAGTCCGCAAATTAGGCACGGTCGGTCAAGCTTTGCCAAGATTTGAATTATTATTAAAGAATGAGGCCGGCGAAATTTTAGAAAATGCTCAAGAAGGCGTGTTATGGGTTAAAGGGCCTTCGGTTGCTTCTGGTTATTATCATGCTCCCGAAATTTCACGCGAAAGGTTTATTGACGGCTGGTTTTATACTGGCGATTACGTTCAAATTGATGACGAAGGTTATATAAAAATCCTTGACCGCGTTACAGATATTATCATTGTTGGAGGCTTTAATGTTTATCCGCAGGAAGTTGAGGCCGTTTTAGCGAATTATCCTGGTGTAAATACTGCTGTCGTCGTCGGAATGCCTAACTCAATCAGCGGCGAAGTTCCGAAGGCTTATATTTTGCGTGAAAGCAGTAAACCCGAAATTAACGAGAATGATTTAATTAAATTCTGCAAAGAGAGATTATCACATTACAAAGTTCCGCGCGCTGTCGAATTTGTTGACAGTTTACCGATTTCAAGCACTGGAAAAATTTTGCGCCGTGTCTTGCGTCAAAAGGAGCGTGAAAAAAATTGATTTCCTCCTCGAAACCAAGCATGGCCGAAATAATTTTAAATAATCTCGAAAGTGATAAAAACGCCCAATCTTATTGGTTTGACGGTGAATGGCATACACGCGGCGACTTGCTCAATCTTGTTAATAAATCTGCTGAAACTTTAAAAAATGCCGGCTTTACAAAAGGTCAGCGATTAGTCGTCATGATGAAAAACAGCCCGTTAATTCCTGCATTATCTTTGGCTGTTTGGAAATTGGGCGGCGCGATTTGTCCGTTAAATGAGAAAGCAGGCAACGACGCTTTAAAACATACTCTTGAATTATTAAAACCTTTTACGCTCGTCATCTCACCGGAAGCCGAAAAGAATATTGACCCCGAAATTTTAAAATCATGGCCGTCTGTAATTTGTGAAAATGAATTAAAAGATTTTACGGGCAAAACGAATTATGCTGACAGCGAAGACGAAAATTTTGCGGTTATCTTTTCAACATCAGGCACAACCGGTAAACCTAAAGCAGTCCCTTTAACACACACGAATTTAATTTCAAACTGCGAAGCTACCAGTAAGCATGTTCACGTTTTAAATTCAGACGATGTATTTTTAAACGCATTGCCTAATTTTCACTCATTCGGTTACACTTGCACGATGATGCTCCCGTTAAGCATTAACGCAAAAATTGCAACAGTCCCGTCATTTTTACCGCCGTCCGGAGCTATACGTGCAATTCTTGAAGCCAATGTAACAACTATGTATATCGTTCCGGCCATGCTGTCATATTTGGTCAATGCAGCAGCTAAAAATAAAATGCCGGTTGACGCTTTGAAAAGACAAAAATTTATTTGTACCGGCGGAGATAAATTAAGTGCAGGCATTCGCGCTCAAGCTGTCAAATTATTTGGACGCGATATTATTTGCGAAGGTTACGGCTTAACAGAGACAACTCCCGTTGTTTGCATGAACAGAAGCACTGAAGAGAATAAACCTGGAACGGTCGGGCCTTTACTGCCAGGTTATGAATTTAAATTAAAGACGCGCGACGGACAATTATTAAATAATTCAAATGAGGGCGTATTGTGGGTGCGCGGCAATTCTGTAACTCCAGGCTATTATCATGCACCGGAAATCACGCGCGAAAGATTTGATGACGAAAAATTTTTTAACACCGGCGATTATGTCAAAATTGATGAGGACGGATATTACACGATTTTAGACCGCGTTACAGATATTATTATCGTGAGCGGCTTTAACGTTTATCCTCAAGAGGTCGAACGCGTTTTAACAGAACATCCGGCTGTACAGACTGCGATTGTTGTAGGAATGCCGCATGACACTAACGGAGAAATTCCGGAAGCATATATTCAACGCCGCGAAGGTTTTGAAAATGTTAGTGAGCGCGAAATTATAAAATTTGCAAAAGAACGTTTAGCGCATTTTAAAGTTCCCCGTAAAGTTGAATTTGTTGATGATTTCCCGTTATCAAGCACCGGAAAAATTTTGCGCCGTGTTTTACGTGAAAAAGCTGGCCGTAAAAGTCTCTAGTTAAAATTCAAAATGAAGATTGCAACATTTAACGTAAATTCAGTCAGGGCACGCTTAGAAATTCTTGACCGCTGGTTAAAAACGGCGTGTCCTGATTTATTATTTTTGCAAGAGACAAAGACGCTTGATGAATTTTTCCCGAGAATATTTTTTAAAAGGCTTGGCTATAAAACTTATTATCACGGCGAAAAACGTTATAACGGTGTTGGAGTTTTAATAAGAGCCGGAATTTTAAAAGACGCAACGATAAATTTTGGCTTTGATGAAAATAATAACGATGACGCAGAAAATTTTTCAACCCGTGTTTTAGTAATGCGTACGAAAAATTTTGTGATTTTAAATACGTATGTCCCTCAAGGTAAGGAACTCGACACGCCAGAATTTAAAACAAAATTAAAATTCTTCGGCCATGTAAAAAATTTTATATCGCGCGAGCTTGATAATTCTCAAAATTTTATTTGGCTTGGAGATATGAACGTTGCGCCCGAACCAATAGACGTTAAACACCCTGAGACAAAAAAGCATAACGTTTGTTTTTGCGACGAAATCCGTGAATGTTATAAAAATATGCGCGACGGTTTAGGGTTAATAGATATTTTCAGGGAGTTCAATAAAAATCCTGACGAATATACTTTTTACGATTACCGTTATAAAAAAGCGTTAGAGCAAAAAGCAGGCTGGCGAATTGACCATATTTTAACGACACAAGAATTTAGCAAGCGGTTTTTAAAATGTTATATAGACCTTGAGCCGCGATTATGGGAAAAACCTTCCGACCACACGCCGCTCATTGCTGAATTAGAAATTTAAAAATTAAAACCCTGTCATTAAAGGCAGGGCTTTTTTATGTTTATGCTTAAAAAATTAATTTTCGATATTTATCTGAACAACGAATTAAGTTTTGTATTTTAATCGTTATCGATAGCTACCTCACTTTTTTTATGAGATTATACAGAGATGATGCTGATTTTTCAAAAGAATATTTATCTAAAATTTTCTTACGATAAGCTGTATGGTCTCCAAGATTTTGGATTTTGTAATCGAGATTTGTTGGATCGACATAATCAGCACTATCTACATAAATTTCGTGCAAAACTTCTATGTCTGACAAAATAACATTTTTACAACCTGCGCCTAATGCTTCTAATGGAGGGAGACCAAAACCTTCATATAGGGACGGGAAAATAAACGCTTTACAATTTTTCATTAAGCATTTAGCTTCTTCATCAGTTACATATCCTAAAAATTTAACGTTAGGCAGATTAGCAAGTCCCATAGAATTAGCAACTCCTTTTAATTTACCTCCTCCGGCTATAGCAAAGATGTATTCAGGATTATTTTTTGCGGCATGTAAAACCCATTTGAAATTCTTATTGGCTGCCAGTGTGGATATTGAAAAAAAGTATTCACCTGGTAATAAAAACGGATAACTCTTTTGAAAATCAACTTTGTTGTCGTTTATTCTATTTATGTGTTGCCATGCATTATTTATAACAAATATTTTGTTTTTATCTACGTTGTAATATTTTATTATCTCTTTTTTGGAAAATTCAGATACAGTAACTATAAAATCAGAGTGTTTAGTATTAAATGAAGCTATAAATCTATTCCAGAACATTCTTAATATATCTTTCGTCGTTTCGTAACAAAATTCTTTTCGTGCTCTATATGTGACATCATGAATACATACAACATTGGGATTATGTAAGGTAATTCCGTTGCATAAATTTACGCTCAAACCTTTTTCACGCTTCACATAAGGGTTATATGAAAAAACGTCCCAAAGTATACCCTTAAGCAAACTTTTAGACATAACAACACGTATATTTTTTAAATCTAAAGACACTTCGCAATTTTTCGGAACATATAATTCATAATTCTCATCAGCAGAAATCAATTTATCTAGTTCCCTGACTATTTCTATCGCAAAACGCTGAAGTCCTGTTACACGCTGGCTTAAAAACTTTCCGTTGATAATTACTTTCAATTTTTATATCTCACCTTATAGCTTTAATTTTTATAGTATATTAACATATAAATTCGAGTAATTGCGCGTCGATAACTAAAAACAAAATTAAAACCCTGTCATTAAAGGCAGGGCTTTTTTATGTTTATGCTTAAAAAACTTGTTTGTTGAATTTTTCAATAATAATTTTTAAAACTGGTCGGGACGAGAGGATTTGAACCTCCGGCCTCATGGACCCGAACCATGCGCGCTAGCCAGACTGCGCTACGTCCCGTATTGGTAAAGCGTGTGAAATTCTAGCATTGAAATGATTTCGCGTCAAATTAAACACCCGCAGAAATTACAGCAGCCCTTACGATAATATCAACTGCTTCGCCGCGCGTTACAGGTCTTGCAAATTTAAAATCTTTATCGCCAGCGTAAATATCTAAAATTCCAAGTAAGGCCATGCGCTCAACATAACTCGAATTTTTATGTTTAGGAATTTCAAATGGAGGTCTAGCATTTTTAGCAACTTCCGCGCGCTCAAGTAATGGGAAATTTTCATAAACAGCTTTCACAAAATCTCCGCGCGTCGCAAATTTTTCATCATCACCGCTTAATAATTTGCCCGTGTTTATAACTCGAAAAACTTTTCGCGCGTTGCTTAATAATTCTGACGCTTCGCTACGGCTTAAATAATTTTCGGTGTCAAATTTACCCTTGTCATTGCCTTTTATAATCGCCAT
>CAJODZ010000019.1:14231-23324 GCA_905233645.1 uncultured Synergistales bacterium
GGCATAAGTCCGTATAGATTTGAAATTTGAATTGCGGCGTTTAATTTATTTTCCGGCGGAACATCTGAATAATTACATAATGACAAAATTACACCGGCTTTTAATAATTCCCATTGAACACGAATTGCATGAATATCACGCGGACGTTTATTACTTTTGGCACTGAGTGCGGCTAATGCTCCTGCTGCTTGGCCTGTCATCATCGTGATTGGCTGAAGTCGAATTGCTCCCGCTGATAACCTTGACATCGATAAATTTTTCTCAGCAGCAATTAACCCGTCAATATCTTTTGGAATTAAAATATTTAACGGAACTTGAAAAGGCCCTCGCGGCCTGTTGGTTATTGCTGAATTTGCGCGCCCGTCTAAATCCCATTCCATATCAGCATCAGTGTTAGCCCCGTGCAAATCTAAAATATACCCTCCGATTGCTATAGCGTCTTGAAATTCATGACTTGTCTGTCCGTCGCGGTAACTTAACGAATTTTCTAAAAGCTCCTGTGATGTTAACGTGTGCTTACCAATTACGCGGCGGCTTTCACGGACATACGGTATCGGCGGCATATAACGTACTACTTCTTGCCACTCAAACGGTAAATCGTAAGCTGCTTCAGGTAATGCGCGGTTATTATATTCATCTGTTGCAACAGACCATTCTCCGTCCAATTCGTTTTGCATGTAATAAATGAAGTGTAATGTTTTTATGAGCGCGTCGTGTTCAACTTGAAGGCGTAATTTTTTATCTTCTAAGTATGTTGCCGGAAGACCTCTTTTGCCGTTTGACCAGCCGTAATTTCCAGGATAATCATTGCCCCAGTTTACTTGTGTCTTAGTTATATATTGCCAATTTCCGCGGTCAGCGTCGTAATTCCAGGGGCTTGAACTGTCAGGCATTCCGCGGTAAGCATTGTGCGAAATAAAATTAACAGGAATATTTACGGGATAAGTATATCTAAAATTATTACCGTCTCTCGTAACGTATGAGGCATAATTTCTGCGTGCAAGCTCATAACCTGGTAAAGGTCTTTTAGGTTTTACATATTCAGGCGCACCGCCTTGATAACGTCTGATTACAGCGACCCAAGTTATATCTTGAATCATTGCTTCGGGATTAACGTATGGCGAAATTGAATTACCTATACGATATTGAGCACCGGCTAAAGGCAAAATATCTCCGTATTCTGTCGCGTCGATTAAGACTTTGCAATTTATATCGCGTTCGCCGTTGCGGGTTTTGATTTTTACGCCGGTAATTTTATTTTTTTCTTTTTGAACAGCAATAACTGATGAGCTAAAAAATATATCGAGTATTCCTTTGCGTTTAGCGTCGTTAATCATGTTTAATAAAGCAGTTTGCCCGACGTGAGGTTCAAAGGCTAACGTTCTGCTGTCCCAATAACATGTTCCTGTAGATTTTCCGCGCATTTCATAATAATTTAGGACACGCTTTATCATTTCAAGATACAGGCCGCTTTTAAGTCTGCTCATATCGTCCATTGAACTTACTCCAGCCGCTGTCGCTTGACCGCCAACCCATGTGCTAGGCTCGACAACTAGAACGCTAACGCCTAACCTTGCTGCTTGAATAGCTGCTGCTGTACCTCCTGTGCCTGCGCCTGCGACAACAACATCGTAAAAATTTCGCGTCTTAGAATTTGTAGCAGCACTTGCAGAAAGAGTTTTGCCTGTGAAAAAAATTATCCCCGTTAAAAAAATTAGTGTCTTAAAAACAACGCGCCTGACTTTCAAAAAAACAATCCTCCAAAGAATTTCATGTATTAAATTTATGTAGTATATCTCAAAAAACTTTCATGCTTAAATAATTTGTAAATTTAGTTGTGAGGTTAAAGCACTTTGATATAATTAACCTAATTTTTAACAGTCCTTTTAAATTTACGAAGGGCTGTTATTTTTTGCAACTACGTTTACAACTACAAAATACCTTTGAAAAATTTAACAGCCGCAAAATTTTTAAGCGTATCGAGTTTTAAACAAAGTGTTAAATTTTTTTAACGCTTATTTTTTATTTCAGCAATTTTATCGCGTAACTTAGCAGCCGTTTCAAAATCTAATTTTTCAACAGCCTCCCACATTAGATACTCAAGCTCTTTGACACTTAACTTTATTGGTTCGTCCTTTGAACTTGAAATATTTCCGGTGCTGCTATTTTTAAAAGCTTTTTCAAGTTCCGGAGGTAATAAATTAAATACGGCTTTTTCAATGCTGTGAGGTGTTATGTTGTTTTTCTCATTAAATTCAATTTGTAAAGCACGCCGCCTGTTTGTTTCGGTTACAGCGTTTTGAATACTGTCTGTTAAATTATCGGCGTATAAAATTACTTGGCTGTTTATATTTCTAGCGGCACGACCCATAATTTGAACAAGCGACCTGTACGAACGTAAATAGCCCTCACGGTCAGCGTCTAAAATCGCAACTAACGTTACTTCCGGTAAATCCATTCCCTCTCGCAATAAATTTATTCCCGTCAAAATGTTTATCTTGCCTGAACGTAAATCACGAATTAACTCGGCGCGTTCAAAAGTGTTTAATTCAGAGTGAATATATTTGATTTTAAATTTCAAATTACGTAAATAATCCGCTAAATCTTCTGATGCACGTTTTGTTAATGTCAAAATTAAAGCGCGCTCACCCTTTTTATCAATTTCACGTAAACGGGCAATTAAATCATCAATTTGTGTCTTGGCCGGTAAAATTTTTACTTCGGGGTCTGGAATGCCGGTCGGCCTGATAATTTGTTCGGTAATATTCCCGTGTTCAAGCTCGTATTCGCCTGGTGTTGCCGATACAAAAATTACGCTCTTCATAAATTTTTTACACTCGTCAAAATTTAATGGCCTGTTATCTAAACATGAAGGCAATCGAAAACCGTTTTCAACTAATGATTTTTTACGCGCTCTATCACCGTTAAACATGCCTCGTACTTGCGGTAGCGTTATATGAGATTCATCAATGAAAAATAAGAAATCATCGGGGAAAAAGTTTAATAACGTTCCGGGCGGCTCTCCATGTTCACGACCGTCAAGCCAAACAGAATAATTTTCAATGCCCGAACAATAACCCGTTTCATTCATCATTTCTAAATCATAGAGTGTCCTTGAATGAATGCGTTGCGCCTCGATTAACTTGCCTTGCGATTTAAATTCGTTTTCGATTTTTTCAAGCTCTTGTTCAATTAAAGGTGTTGCTTTTTTAATTGCTTCGCTCTCTGTTACGTAATGTCTTGCTGGAAAAATTGAGGCCATGTCAACGCGCGATTTTAATTTTATGCTGACAGGCTCGTGAATGCTTATGCTCTCAATCTCATCATCAAAAAATATTACCCGTACAATCTCATCGTCATATGCCGGATAAATTTCAACAGTATCGCCGCGCACTCTAAAATTTCCAGGCTCAAGCGCGATTTCGTTCCTAACGTAATAATTTTCGATTAAACTTTTTAAAAATTCGTGCATGTCAATTTTCTGGCCAACGTGAAATCTTATAATTGCGTTCTCGTAATTTTCGCGTTTACCTAATCCGTAAATACAAGATACGCTCGCGATAATAATCACATCGTTGCGTTCGAGTAATGCTTTTGTCGCGGCTAATCTTAATTTTTCGATATTCTCATTTACGGACGCGTCTTTTTCAATATAAATATCTCCGGCTGGCAAATATGCTTCGGGCTGATAATAATCATAATAACTAACAAAATAATGTACGGCGTTTTCAGGGAAAAAATTTTTAAATTCGCTGTAAAGTTGAGCCGCCAAAGTTTTATTATGAGCAAGGATTAACGCAGGCTTGTTAAAATTTGCGATGACGTTTGCCATTGTGAAAGTTTTTCCGCTGCCTGTAACCCCCATTAAAGTTTGAAAGCGTTTATGATTTTGAATGCCGTTGATTAAATTTTCAATAGCTTGAGGTTGGTCGCCTGAAGGTTGCCAGTCTGAATGTAATATAAATTTTCGTTGAGTTAAATTATTGTTCATGATTTTTTATGTATGCTTCAAGTCTGTCTTTAACATTTTTCTGCAAATTTCTGAAAAAGAATTGATAATCATAAACGTGATAAGCTCCAGTCGGCAAAAACGGGACAACTGAAGGATAATCACTCGCTTTTATATTAGAAATTTTTACAACTCCACGTTTTAAATCAATGTACCCTCCGCAAAAATTTGCTATCTCATTTTTTACCGCTCCGCTGTAATCAGTAAAGCACGCTCCTAAATTTAAATTTTTATCAGCATACGTATCGTCGGTTTTCCAGTTAAGGGGATTTATTGCGAAAGATTTTTGACCAGCAGGATAAATAGCCGTCGTTGTTATATCTGGAGCTTCGCATTCAAAAGCTATTACTACTCCAAAATCTTTTTCAGATTGAGCGGGCTTGATTTGCGAATATTTTTCTGTCATTTCTTCCGTACAAGGCCAACCTATTGCGTAAACTGCCACAAGTTGTTTATATAATGCCCTGTCGCCAAAATATTCCTGCAAAAGTCTGTAACACATATCTGCTCCCTGTGAAAATCCGGCTAAAATAATTGGACGGCCTCGATTTTCGTTCTTTAAATAATATGAGAATGCTGCCGAGACATCTTTATATGCTATTGCAAAATACGGCTCTTGTTCTGTTTCTGGAAGTTCATAAACTTTTAGAGATGCCTGTCTGTAATAAGGTGCGTACATTCTCGTATTATCTTCATAAATTCCACGCTCCATATTTAACGCGCCTATGAAATTATTTTTCATATCTTTATCAGAAAGCGACATATTTTTTTCGTCTCTTGTATCAACTGTCGGGCATATTAAAAATAAATCAGCAGATTTTTCATCGCCGCCCTCCGAAAAATAAGCCCAATTTTCCAATAAAGAATAATTTACTTCATCAGTATTCTGTTTCCAGCCGTAACCTGAAAATAAAAATAATACTGAAACTAAAACTAAAGCTAAAAACGGGAAAAAAATTTTTTGCTTATTCATATTGTCTAGAAAACTCCTGATTGAAAGAATTTTAATTCATTATAATATACTTAACTTTTCAGGAGGTTTTATTTTAAGGTGATACCAACAAGAGAACAGGCGTTTGATTTATTAAAACAATATAATAACGAAATTTCACATATTCATCACGCGCGGGCTGTTGAAGCAACAATGAGACATTTTGCTAAAATTTTTAATCAGGACGAGGATTTATGGGGTGTCGCTGGAATTTTACACGATATCGATTGGGAATTAACGCAAAATAATCCTGAGCAACATTGCCACTTAGCAAAAGATTTATTACAAAAAGCCGGTGTCGATGAAAATATTATTCATGCTGTTCAATCACATGGTTACGGAATTTGTATAGACGTTGAACCGCAAAATGATTTAGAACGCGTTTTATTTACGATTGATGAGCTTACGGGTTTAATAATTACAGCGGGCTTAGTTCGTCCTTCAAAATCTCTTGCTGATTTAGAATTAAAATCTGTTAAAAAGAAGTGGAAGGATAAAGCTTTTGCACGTGGTGTAAATCGTGAAATTATTAAATCAGGCGCAGAAAAATTAAATATGCCGCTCGACGATGTTATTAACGAGACGATTAACGCTTTAAGGCCGGTTGAAAAAGAGATCGGATTATGATTATAAAAATTTTTTAGGAGATGAATTTTATTTATGCCATCAGAAAGAATTAAAAGCAGTACGAAAATTAGAATTTTATTAGCAGATGACCACCCTTTAACAAGAGCAGGAATAGCAGAATTTTTAAAGCGCGAACCCTCACTCGATTTAATAGCCGAAGCTGAAGACGGTCAAGCAGCATGGGACGCTATACAACAATTATCACCGGACGTTGCCTTACTTGATATCAGAATGCCGGTTTTAGACGGTGTAGCTGTTGCCCAGAAAGTTAAAAACGAAGGTTTACCGACTGCGATAATTATGCTTACGTCGTATGATGCTCAACAATATGTAATCGCGTCGTTAAGAGCCGGTGCGCGTGGTTTTGTATTAAAAACTGTAAGCCCAAAAGAATTAACGAATGCTATCAACACTGTCTCAAAAGGCGGTTTATATCTTGACCCTGAAGTTGCCGCGTCAATCGCTGAAGATGATTTTATTCCCGAACAATTATCAACACGCGAACGCGAAGTTTTATTATTAGCCGCTAAAGGTTTATCAAGTAAAGAAGTCGCACGCAGATTATTTATAAGTGAACGCACTGTACAAACTCACTTGGCCTCGATTTATGACAAATTAGGCTCACGCAACAAGACCGAAGCATTATTACTCGCTCTCAAATACGGAGTTGTAACGCTTGAGGAGTTATTAGACGAGGACGAATAATTATTCATATTTAAATTCATGTTCAAAAAATTATTTCACGGGTCAGGATCGCACTTTCTGGCCTTTTTATTGTTTTTGCTTGTCTTCCCGTCAGTAGCTGTAGTTTTTGTAGCGGTCGCCGGCATGTTAAATCAAGAGCACGCAATGGAAGCCGCTGTAAGTTCATACGTTCAAGATTTAGCGGAGAGCATGGCTTTTCACATGAGTGCAAATTCCGAATTATGGTCTGTGCCGTTGTTTAGTGATGTTTCAAAATATCCGTTTTTTTCGTGGGGGCCGTCAATTCCTGGCTGGATAGCTTTAATCGGCAGTGGAGGGAATGTAATCATAGCGTCTCCAGGTGCGATGAACATAGCTAATATTTGGCGCGATGATTTACCGATAGGCCAAGCCGTTATGATTGAAGACAAGGAAGGCTCGCAATATACAATCTCCGTTCACCCGTTAAAAAATTCTAATGGCTATGTAATCGCGGCTGTCTCATGGAGTGAATTACTCGGCGGTCTTGTTACAGTGTCGCGAATTTGGCCGGTCTTAATTGTAATAATTACAATCGGAAGTTTTTTAGCGATTAAATTATTATGGAGCAGTTTAGTTGTTCCGTTACAAATGTTAGTTGCTGAAATTGACGACATGCGTTTGGGAAAAGATTTACCGACAAGCCCCGCTAATGGTTCAGTTAAAGAGATTGAGAGCGTCCACAGTGCATTATTAAGATTTGCTCAAGCCGCTGTTGACCGTGATAATTTGCGTAATAAATATGTTCGTGATGTTGTTCAGGCTCAAGAAAAAGAACGAATGGATATGGCGCGCGAAATTCATGACGGCCCGTTACAGGAAGTTACTGCGCTAGTTCAACAAATACATATGACTTTAGAGGACGATGACAGCGAAAAAATTACACGTATAAAACGCACCGAAGTTATCGCAAAAAGTGTAGTCCGTGAGTTACGAGCGTTGTGTGATGAATTAGCTCCGCCGTGGATGGATTTGGGCTTGACCGAGGCTTTAATGGAAATGGCTGAACGTTTATCGCAGGTCTATGACATTCAAGTTACGGCGGATTGGGACGAACAATCGCGCGCGTTAGAAATTGACAATGAGATTATTTTATCGTTGTTAAGAATTGTACAAGAGGCTGTTTCAAACGCTGTAAGGCATGGTGAAGCGGACGAAGTAAGAATTAAATTGCGTCAAAAAGATGAAGGCTTAGTGCTTGAAATCAAAGATAACGGTAAAGGTTTCGAGGCCGATAAAATCAATAACGATACGTTAAGGCTTGGCGGACACAGGGGGCTAGCGAGCATGACTGAACGAATGGCTTTACTTGGCGGCAACTTAGAGATTACGTCAGATTTAAACGGCAGCGGTACAAAAATCAGAGCAACGTTTAAATTATAAGTTCGCGTAAATTTGTTAGTGTATTAAAATTTTGAGCTGGATTTGTATTTTTAAAGTCCGGCTCTTTTTATATTTAGAATTAAAATTCAGGAGGTCAATTAAAATTTATGCGGTGCGGCTTAGTAGTTTTGAACTATAACGATTTTGCAACGACCGAAAAATTATTAAACGCGATTAAAAATTACGATGAGCTTGAAAAAATTATCGTTGTTGATAACAAATCCACAGACAACTCATTTAAAAAATTATTAAAATTTCAAAACGATAAAATCTCGGTCATTCAATCACCTAAAAACGGCGGTTATTCTTACGGCAATAACGTCGGCATTAAATATTTAATTAGCTTGCCTGAAAAATATGACATAATCGGAATTGCAAATCCAGACGTATATTTTGATAACGATTTTGTAAAAAATATAAAGCAATTATTTTCAGAACGTCCGGATTACGCGATGATTACAGGTTTGCAGTTAAATTCTGACGGAAAAATTGCGGATAATTTATTTTGGCCAATTCCGACTGCGTATGATTTTTTATGCTCAAGCACGGTTTCAGCACTTAAAAAAATTTTCACGCTTGGATTTTATAAACCTCTTGATGCGAAAGAAGAATGGTGTAAAGCGAAATTATCTGAAGGTTTAAAAAATGGTTTTGTTGAGGTTGAGGCGGTTGGAGGAAGTTTATTTTTTGTGCGGCGTGAAGATTTTGAAGCGATAAATTTTTTTGACGAAAATATTTTTATGTATCACGAAGAGACGATTTTAGGAGCTAAATTAAAAAAGCTTGGCCGCAAAGTTGGAGTAAGCACAAAAATTAGTTATAAACATTTTCACTATGCGTCTTCAGATTTTTACACGAGCAAAGATTTTTGGACGATATACAAACGCAAAACAGCCGGAACACGAGCAAAATTATATGTATTTACGCATTACATAACCGATAACAAAATTTTAAAAGCTGTGTATTGCTTAAAAGTCATGCTATTTTACGCGAAAACATTTTTGCTTATATATCCAGACATGTTATTTAAACGCATTAAAAAATTTTTTAAGCACGATAAAATATAAATAGTTATTTTTAGGAAGTTAAAAATGTTCATGAAATGTGGCTTAATAGTATTAAATTATAACGATTTTAACACGACCGAAAAATTATTAAATGAGATTAAAAATTATGATGCACTTAATAAAAAGGGTCTGTCAAGAAAACTGTGTATGGTTTATTTTCTGAAGCCAGGTTTAAAACCACCGACTTTTAGTCGGTTAGCTTTTAGCAAAAATTTTTGGTAAGTTATGTTAAAGGTGAAAGGTGTGGAATATCAGACAACTGGACATTCAAAATTTGACATTAAGTATCATTT
>CAJODZ010000020.1:0-13475 GCA_905233645.1 uncultured Synergistales bacterium
CCGCATGAATTTAGGCCAAGTCCTTGAGACGATTATGGGACTTGTTGCTATGAATAACGGTTGGCACGTTTCAACGCCTGTTTTTGAGGGAGCTAACGAAGAGGAGATTTTTGCGGGCATTAGAAAAATCGCTGCTGAAAAATATCCTGAACTCACAGAAGACGGCATGATTACTTTACGAGACGGTAGAACAGGCCGCCCAATGGATAAAAAAGTAACTATCGGGTGTATGTATATGCTCAAATTAAATCACTTAGTTGATGACAAAATTCACGCACGTTCAACAGGCCCGTACAGTTTGATTACTCAACAGCCGTTAGGAGGCAAAGCGCAATTCGGTGGTCAGCGTTTTGGTGAGATGGAAGTTTGGGCATTGGAAGGTTACGGCGCAGCTAATGTTCTTCAGGAGATTTTAACGGTTAAGTCTGATGATATTAGGGGTCGTGATAAAACATACGAGCGTATTGTAAAAGGTCAAAGCCTTGTTAAACCTGGAGTACCTGAAAGTTTCAGAGTACTTGTTAAAGAATTGCAGGGTTTAGGGCTTGACGTTGAAGTTGAATACGATGACGGTACGCGCGGTGATATTCCATTAGAGGACGAGGAAAAAGGCCCATACAGCGGAATGAAAGCACGTGAAATATTCGGCGAACCGGTCAGAAAGAAGCGCAAGAGCAAAAACGCTAAGGGAGACGAAGAGACCAAAGATTTAACTACGATTTTTGATGATGCCGTTACGCAACCTGATAAAAATGACGAGTTAGAAAAGCTTGAAGGCGATAGTCTTGATAATCTCGAATTTCCAGCTGATTTTAATCCTGACAGCCCCGAAAATGAACCTGATTTTTCAAAATTGGAGGTCGATGAGTAAAACATGGCCGCTAAAAATTATAATAATAACAACAATCGTAATAATCGCGATAGTTCCAGACGTAAAGAGATTACAGGTGTGAGAATTAAACTCGCTACGCCCGAAAGGATAAAAGCTATTTCCTGCGGTGAAGTTACAAAACCTGAAACTATCAATTACAGAACGTTACGCCCTGAACCAGACGGCTTATTCTGTGAAAAGATTTTTGGCCCTACACGCAGCTACGAATGTAAATGCGGCAAATACAAACGTAGCGGCCCGAAATTTAAAGGTGTTATCTGCGAAAATTGCGGCGTAGAAGTTACAGACAACCGCGTAAGACGTGAACGTATGGGGCATATTGATTTAGCTGTCCCCGTTGTTCATATTTGGTATTTGAGAGGTATCCCAAGCAGATTAAGTTTGTTACTCGGAACTAGCGCGAAAGATTTAGAGAAGGTTGTTTATTTCGCTCCTACACGTAAAAACGAAGAGGCGTATAAAATAATTTCGTCGTCGCGCCCTGATTTAGCCGTCCCCGGAAGCATAATTTCAGAGAGTGAATTAAAAGTACACTTGCATTACGATAAAGAAGGTTTGCAATACGAGGAAGCTATCACAATCGAAAGTATTGTTAATGTGCCTGTTGATGTTGGAAATTTAATTTCAGACCAACAACGTATTCGTTATAAATCAGAGTACGGCGAAGAGAGCTTTACGGCTGAACCGGCTTTTGTCTTAATGGAAGCAGCTCCAAATTCAGACCTTTTAGCCGGAACAATTTTGCCCGAATCAAAAATCAGCGATGACTTAGGCGAATTTATGAGGGCGAAAGTTGGCAACACTAATAACGATGCTTTTATTGTTACAAGCGTTTTAAAATTACCTTTCAGCAAAGGTGAAGTATTTTCGCGCAGTGAACTTACTCAATACGAACAAGATTACGGCTCTGGAAGATTTAGGGTTATGCGCCATAACAAACCCGTTGATGACCCTTGCTATTTAGTAATTGAGCCAGGCCATTCGCCTTTTAAACAAGGTGAAGTAATTTACGAACGTCAACAACGTTTATGCAGCGGTTACGACGAAAAATTTGAGGCCGGTATTGGTGCTGATGGTGTTCAGACTTTAATTAACAGGTTAGATTTAGACTTGCTTTCAGCAACTTTACGCGATGCTATCACTGATGCAACAGGCCAGAAAAAGCGCAAGCTTGTCAAACGTCTGCAAGTCTGTGAAGATTTCAGAAAGAGCGACTCAAAACCTCAAAGCATGATTTTAACGGTGTTGCCTGTTATCCCGCCTGATTTAAGACCTTTAGTCCAACTTGACGGCGGAAGATTTGCAACATCTGATTTAAATGATTTATATCGCCGAGTAATCAACAGGAATAATAGATTAAAAAAATTACAACTCCTCAACGCTCCCGAAATCATTATCAGAAATGAGAAACGTATGTTGCAGGAGTGCGTTGACGCTTTAATTGATAATGGCCGTGTCAGTAAAGCTGTTCTCGGAGCAGGCAATAGACCGTTAAAGAGTTTGACAGATTTATTACGCGGTAAAAAAGGCCGTTTCCGTCAAAATTTATTAGGGAAACGTGTCGACTATTCCGGACGTTCAGTTATTGTTATCGGGCCTGAATTAAAAATTTATCAGTGCGGCTTACCTAAACAAATGGCGTTGGAGTTATTCAAGCCGTTTGTAATTCGTCGTCTTGTTGAGAACAATTTAGCTAACAACGTCAAAAGTGCTAAACGCGAAATCGAAAAGGGCGGCGATAAAATTTGGGAAATTCTCGAAAATATTATTAAAGACCACCCCGTAATGTTAAACCGCGCCCCGACTTTGCACAGATTAGGTATTCAAGCATTTGAGCCAGTCTTAATGGAAGGCAAAGCAATAAGACTTCACCCGATGGTTTGTACGGCATTTAATGCAGACTTTGACGGCGACCAAATGGCTGTTCATGTTCCGTTGTCGATTGAGGCACAAGCTGAAGCGCGTTTGTTGATGTTGTCTGCAAATAATTTATTATCGCCCGCAAGTGGTCAACCTGTTGTAACACCGACGCAAGATATAGTTTTAGGCGTTTATTATTTAACGGATATGCGCGAAGGGTTAAGGGGCGACGGAAAATATTTTGCTAACGATGAGGACGTAATGTCCGCGATATCTCATGATTTAGTACATGTTAATTCACGTATTTGGTTACGTGAAGATTTAAACGCTGAAAAACACGCAGAAGGCCGCCGTAAATTTTTTATTGATGACAAAGAAGTAATCGTAAATAGTTTTAATGAAGTTCCTGAAAATATAAGTCCTGTTTTTATCGAGACAAGTCCTGGCCGTGTATTATTTAATTCGCGTATTCATGAGAAGTTGCGTTTTGTAAATAAGCAGCTTGACAAAGGTGCAATTAGAAAATTATTAGACGCTGCTTATGACCAAATCGACCGCGCCGGTGTTGTTGATATGCTTGACGAGATTAAATCGCTTGGCTATCACTGGGCGGCACGCAGCGGAATTAGTTTCGGTGTTCAGGCTGTAAGAATACCAGACGAGAAAAGAGAGATAACAGCCCAAACTCAAGCCGAAGACGATATCGCTAAAGAGAATTACGAAATGGGTTTATTAACTCACGATGAGTACTTAGACCAGAAGAATAAATTATGGGGTCAAGCAACCGACGAGATTTCTCAAAAGATTAAAGACCATATGAGCACAGACAACCCCGTTAGAATGATGATTGACAGCGGTGCTAGAGGTTCTCTAGGTCAAATGGGACAAATGGCAGGTATCAGAGGTTTGATGTCAGACCCGACAGGCCGTACGATTGACTATCCGATTACAGCTAACTTCCGTGAAGGCATGAATATGCTTGAGTATTTCATCTCGACACACGGAGCTAGAAAAGGTTTAGCCGATACAGCCTTACGTACAGCAAAATCAGGTTATTTAACTCGTCGTCTCGTTGATGTAGCTCAAGATTTAATCATCACTGAGCATGACTGCCATACTGATAAGGGAATTTGTATCAGACCGTTAACCGTTGAGGGGAATGATGTCGTAAGCATTGCTGAAAGAATTTCAGGCCGTACATCTTTGCATGATATCGAAATTAACGGTGAAGTAGTCGTTAAATCAGGCGATATCATTGACGAAGAGACAGCCCGTAAAATTAGAGACGCAGGCATTAAAGAAGTTTGGGTTCGCAGTCCGTTAGCATGTGCGCTCAAAAAAGGTGTCTGTCAAAAATGTTACGGAAACGATTTATCGTCGCGCCAGTTAGTTCCAATCGGTGAAGCAGTCGGAGTTGTCGCGGCACAGTCAATCGGAGAACCAGGCACACAGCTTACAATGAGAACGTTCCATACTGGAGGCGTTAGACAGGCTGAAGATATCACTCAGGGTTTGCCGCGTATCGAACAATTATTTGAAGTCAGACGGCCTCGTAAAGTCTGTATCTTAGCTGGTATCGACGGACATATTACGGATATTACGACCGAAGGCAAAAAGCGCGTTACTATTACTCCTAACACTTTTGATGAACAGGAAGAGAAGAACGAAAAAGTTGTACACGTTATTCCTGCGACACAAGAATTAAAAGACGGTGTCGAAATCGGAATGGAAGTAACAAAGCTCACGCCTCTCACTGAGGGCAGCGTTGACCCGCAGCAATTACTTGAAGTTAGCGGAATTGATGCTGTTCAAAGAATGTTGGTCGATGAAATTCAAAACGTCTATAAATCGCAGGGCGTTACGATAAATAATAAGCATATCGAAGTAATTTTGCGTAAAGTTGCTCCGTTAAACAAATTAAAAGTTGTTGAAGAGGGCGACAGTTCGTTTGTTGCCGGCGATATGATTTGGACAGACGAAATCGAAGACGTAGCTAAAAATATTGCAAGTGATAACGAAATCCGCCTCAATAGAATAATCGAAACATTTTCAGGCGATATAATCAGAGATATTAACAAGGCTGATGATGATGTTGCTGATTTAATTGGCACGCCTTTAACTCCTGAAGCTTTGCAAAAAGTCTTAACTCCTGGAAATTCGATTACGTCATTGATTTTAAAACACGGTGAATACGATGTTGAGTTAATCATAGGCCGTACGTCTTTTTATAATTCGTTAAAGGGCTTGAGGCTTGTTCGTGATGTTAAACATGAACGCTTACGTCTCAAAAAGGGTATTACGTTAGATTACGAATCACTTAAAAAGATTGCCGACCACCCCAATCCGCCAATCATAAGAATTAGAGACCGTTCCGCGCTTGAAAATCTTGTTGATTGTAACAGGTGGGTTGCTGATGATGTCTATGTTGGCAGCCGTTGTGTTGTTGCGCGCGATACTCTTATTACTAGAAAAGTCGCTGATGATATTGCGCAAAGCGGTATTCGTGATTTTGATGTATGGTTACCTACAACAGAGCATATCGATGTAAACGAAGCGTTTAAAAATTTCTTATTGTCCCGTGATTTAACAGCTCTTGAATTTTTTGACGGTGAAAATAAGAGACAAATTGACGAGCAGACTATAGACATGTTCGTTAATGGTGAACTTGATGAACTCATAACTAACGCCGGTATTATTAACAGACATGAATTATTAGTTAAATTCTTAACGTCGAAGTTAAAGAACAAAATTTTAATGCATGGCGAATTTGCAACTCCTGACCCTTACCAAGAGCCAGAGCCTGCACCGGAAGCCGAAGCAAAAGACAACGCCGAAAAATCGAGTGCTGAAATTAAAAATACTGATGAAAATTCGAGCGAAAACGTTTCCGGAAATGAGGACGAACAGGAAGACAACGCAATTACTCTTGAAAGCGTCATTGCACCTGAAAATTTAAAGGTCGAGCAATCTGAAGATAATAATGCTGATGAAAAAGCTGAAGTAGAAAATGAAGTTGCTGAAGATGCCGAAGACCCAAATATTATAAGATTTGTTTCAGGTTTGGAGCTTAGAAGCGCCGTTATCGAAAAGTTAATCGAACGCGAACCGATAACCCTTGAAGTTCGTTCCGCCAGTACTAAATCGGAGCATTGCCGCTTAATCCGTGATGTAACGTTCGTTCAAAAATTACGCGAAGCGCCAGAGTGCAGACCGTTTATTCATGGAATTACAAAAGCAGCGTTAGCGACAGACAGTTTCTTGAGTGCGGCATCGTTCCAGCAGACAGCACAAGTTTTAGCCGGAGCAGCCGTTAAAGGACAGTTAGACCCGTTAAGCGGATTAAAAGAGAATGTAATTATCGGTCATTTAATCCCTGCCGGGACTGGAGCTGACCCATTCAAGAGAATTATTTATAAAAATGAGCGTCCAGCATTCAGACCTCGCGGCGAAAATCAAGGCTTTAACAGAAGACCTCACGATAAACCCCGCGATAAATTCGACAAATTCCCAAAACGCGAAAATATCGAAAACAACGAGCGCGTCGATGAGAATTTGAAAGAAGAGATTTTTACTCAAACGGACGACAACGCTGAAATATAAAATTAAAAATTTTTAAACTTGGCCGGTCTTTAAAGACTGGTCATTTTTTTGCCCGTGCATTCAAGCTTGTGATATACTTGCACGCAATCACACACGCCCGTTTGTAAAAAACAAAGGTGCTGAAAAATTCAGTCTAAAAATTAAAAATAATAAATTCGGGCGGAGGATTAAAAACCTTTGGGAGGTATATTTTTAAATTGTCAGTCGCTAGTATGAAACAATTATTAGAGTGCGGTGTTCACTTTGGTCATCAGACAAGACGCTGGAATCCGAAAATGAAACCTTATATTTTCACAGAGCGTAACGGTGTTTATATTATTGATTTACAAAAAACCGTTAAAGGTCTCGACAAAGCTTATGAATTTATTCGCTCAACAGCAGCCGACGGGGGACGCGTTTTATTTGTCGGAACTAAGAGACAGGCTCAGGAAACAATCAGAGATGAGGCTACACGTTGCGGACAGTATTATATAAATCAACGTTGGCTCGGCGGACTTATGACCAATTTCCCGACGATTAAAGGCCGTATAAACCGTATGCTTGAATTAAGACGCTACGACGAAGAAGGTACATGGGACGAGTTTAATAAAAAAGAAGTCGCCACCCTCAAAAAAGAGCAAATTAAATTAGAAAAGTATCTCGGCGGTATCGCTAATATGACCGGTGTCCCTGATGCAATATTTTTAATCGACCCAAGACGTGAAGAGAATGCTATCGCTGAAGCTCGTAAATTGGGCATTCCTGTTGTATCAATCGTTGACACTAACTGCGACCCCGAAGTCATTGATTATCCTATTCCTGGAAATGATGACGCAATTAGAGCTATAAAGCTTATTACCGGTTTAATGGCTAATGCTGTTATCGAAGGCAGACAGGGAGAAGACGCTGTTATTATTCCTGTTCAAACTTTGAGCGCGCCGGAAGGTCTTTCAGCCGAAGAGGAAATGCTCGAAGAACGCGAAAGACTTCATGAAGAATACGAAGCCCACATGGACGACGATAACTGGAGGAATTAAAGAATTATGCCCGAAATTACAGCAGCAATAGTTAAAGAATTACGCGAACGTACAGGTTCAGGAATGATGGACTGTAAAAAAGCTCTCGCTGAAACCGGCGGTGATATGGAAAAAGCTATCGATTATTTACGTGAGAAAGGGTTAGCTAAAGCCGCGAAAAAAGCTGAACGTAACGCTAAAGACGGCCGTATTTTCCAGTATGTTCATAATAATTTTAAGGTCGGTGCTTTATTAGAGCTTGACACAGAGACAGACTTTGTCGCACGCACGGACGAGTTTAATAATTTAGGTCATGAAATAGCAATGCAAATCGCCGCGGCTGCACCGTTATATGTTAGACCTGAAGACGTACCGGCCGAAGTTTTAGACCGTGAACGCGAAGTTTATAAACAGCAATTATTAGACGAGGGCAAACCTGCGGACAGACTTGATAAAATCATTGAAGGCAAACTCAGAAAATATTATGAGACTAATTGCCTCATGGAACAGGAATATATTCGCGATGACAAGAAGAAAATCAAAGATTTAGTTACGGAAATGATAGCTAAACTCGGAGAGAATATCGTTGTTAAACGCTTTGCAAGATTTGTTATAGGCGAATAATTTTAAATTTTTTAATAACCCGGTGTTGAAGCGTAAAGTTTTGCGCCGGGTTGTTTATTTGTTAAAAAATCAAAAATGCCGGACGTAAAATTAAATTTTAATTACAAACGGATTTTATTAAAGCTTTCTGGTGAAGTCTTAGCCGGTGAAAAACATTTTGGCCATGATTTTGCGGTTATAAATAATTTTGCTCAAGACTTGAAAAAGCTTCACGACGCTAATTTTGAGATTGCAATAGTAGTCGGCGGAGGGAATTTAATTCGCGGTCGTGATATAAAAATTTACGGCGTTGATAACGTTAGGGCTGATTACATGGGAATGTTAGGGACAACCATGAACGCTATAGCTTTAAAAGACGCTCTCGAACGCATAAACGTCAAGACGGAAATTCTTTCAGCAATAGCGATGAACCCGATAGCAGATTTATATAATCGTGAAAAAGCTGTTAAATTTCTGAGTGAGCAAAAAATTTTGATATTCGCCGCAGGAACTGGACACCCGTTTTTTTCAACTGATACGGCCTCAGCGTTAAGGAGTGCTGAAATAAAAGCCGATTGCATGATTAAAGGGACTAAAGTTGACGGAATTTATGACAGCGACCCTAATAAAAATCCTGACGCTAAATTTTTGCCCGTTATAACTTATTCCGACGCTCTTAAAAATAATATTCAGGTTATGGACGCTGCCGCTTTTGCTATTTGCCGTGATAATAAAATTCCGGTTATAGTCATGAATATTCAAAATAGTAATTGGGCGGACGACATAATTAAAAATAATGTTACAGGCACGCTCGTAAAGGAGGATTAAATTTTAAAATGGCTGATGAATTAAAAGTTTTACGCGATAACATGGACAAGGCTATTGCTTTTTTGCAGAATGAATATTTAGCAATTAGAACTGGTCGCGCTCATCCTGGTTTAGTAAGCGATATTAAAGTCGAATATTACGGAACTCCAACGCCTATTAAGCAACTTGCAAGTATCACTATTCCGGAAAGCCGCGTTATTCAAATTTCGCCGTTCGATAAAACAAGTTTAAAGGCTATCGAAAAATCTATCTTGGCCGCTAACATTGGTATGACCCCACAAAATGACGGAGCAGCTATAAGATTGACATTACCGGAATTAACAAGAGCGCGCCGCGTTGAATTAACGAAGATGCTTGCTAAAAAAGCTGAAGACGCACGCGTTGTTATTCGTAATTACCGCCGTGATACGATTGAATTGCTTAAAAAGCAGGAAAAAAATTCAGACATCACCGAAGACGACTTGAAAAAATTTACAAAAGAAGTTCAGGACATCACGGATAATTATATTAAAAAGATTGACGAGATTTATAAAGTCAAGGAAAAAGAAGTTTTAGAAGACTAGTTTGTTTAATTTGATTTAAATTTAAACGGAGGACTTTTTTAAAATGGACGAGCAGGGACAATACAATTCACCAGGTTACACGACCTTTAAAATGCGTTTCAAAAAGCTCACTGGAATTGATTTAAATTCTTACAAAGAGCAAATTCACCGCAGAACTCATGAGCTTATGAACCGTTGGGGCGCGAAAAGTTATGAAGAATACGCCGATATGTTAAACGATGAAAAAAAATTAAGAGATTTTCTTGACCATTTAACAATTAACGTATCAGAATTTTTCAGAAATAAAGAACAATGGATTAAATTGCGCGATAAACTTATTCCCGATTTATTCCAGAAAAGAGGCTCAAAGCGTTTAAAATTATGGAGTGCCGGTTGTGCAACTGGTGAAGAACCTTATTCATTAGCGGTATTATCTGCTGTTTGCGGAATTGACCAGATGAACCCCGTTTTAGCTGTCGATATCGACCAAGGGGCTATCGCTACGGCTCAAAAGGCTCATTACAGAAAAGCTCAGTTAATCAACATGCCCAAAGAATATTTAAGCAAGTACTTTACGACTAAAGACGGCGGCGAAACATATGATGTCAATTCTGAAATTAAACGCCGTGTAAGTTTTAAGCGCATGAACATGATTGAAGATAACTTTGGTTATGGCTTTGATTTAATTTTGTGCCGGAACGTCGTAATTTATTTCACGCCTGAGACTAAAGACAAGTTATACCGCAAATTTTTTGAGGCACTTGCTCCAGGAGGATATTTTTTAGTTGGTTCGACCGAGCAAATTTTTGGATATCAGAATATCGGATTTGAATCAGCCGGCCCGTTCTTATATACGAAGAGCAAATAATTAAATTCAAAAACGCTCATGCACGAACATATGTTAGCTAGTCTGTTAAATAATTCTATATTGCGGCTTTGTAACGATCACGGTTGGAATAAAGTCCGCAAAATTTTAATTCGTGCTGGTGGAATTGGCAGGATAAACCCTGAACTTATGACTTATATTTTTAAACGTGTATCGCAAGGAACTATAACCGAAGGTGCAGAATTTGCTGTCATGTGTACGCCCGTAGTGCTTAAGTGCAAAGCTTGCGGACGAAAAAATGCGCGTGATGATTTAGAAAAGATTTGTCCTTCGTGCGGTAGCGATAAAGTCGAAATAGTTTCCGGTTTTGATTTATCAATAGAAGCACTCGAAGTAGATCAATTTTAAAAATTTTAATATTTAAATTATGTCATCAAATACAATTTTAGACGGCCTGTCAGAAAGACAAAGAGAAGCCGCAGAATATATCGACGGGCCGTTATTAGTTTTAGCAGGAGCTGGAAGCGGCAAAACAAGAGTTTTAACACATAAAATCGCGTGGTTACTTGACCAAAAAATTGCTTACCCTGATGAAATTTTAGCGGTTACGTTCACAAATAAGGCAGCCGGCGAAATGAAGCAGCGTGTTTATAATTTAGCCCCTGAACACGCAAGTTTAATCAACGTAGGGACATTTCACGGCTACGGATTAAAATTTTTATTCAAGCATATAACTTCTGCAAATGAGATAGCTGGAATACGTGAAGGCTTTACGATTTTTGACCGCGAAGACAGTAAAGCCCTCTTGAAAAAAATCATGGCCGATTTTAATTTGACAAAGAATTTAACGCCGCAAAGTGTCATGGATATGATTGCGCGCGATTATTTGTTGTGGTCTCCTTTTCCTCACGAAGGCTTTATAACGGACGAAGAAGTTTATAAAATTTCAAAAGAGTATCGCAAAAGATTAAGAGAATTAAACGCCGTCGATTTTGATGATTTAATGATTTTGCCGCTGGAAATTTTATATCACGACAAAGCAGTAAGAGCGCACGAACAAAAAAAATTAAAATGGATTTTGGTCGATGAGTATCAGGACGTTAATAACCCGCAATATTTATTATTAAAATATCTAACCGGCGATAACACAATTATTAACGTTGTCGGCGACCCTGACCAGTCAATTTACAGGTGGCGCGGTGCTGAAATCAGAATGATTTTAAATTTTGAAAAAGATTTTAACGGCGCAAAAACTATAATTCTTGACGAGAATTACAGGTCGACACAAATTATTTTGGACGCTTCAAACGCTCTAATCCGAAATAATACAGAACGTATTAAAAAGAATTTGTTCACTCATAAAAATTTGGGCGAAAAAATTTATAACTTACTTGCTCCGAGCGATTTTCAAGAAGTCCAGTTTATAGCAACGGAGATAGAGCGGCTCGTATCATTACGTTCATACAGTTATGATGATATTGCAATTTTATACAGACAAAACGCGATGAGCCGAGTTTTTGAAGAGAAGTTTTTGGAGGAAAAAATCCCTTACAGAATTGTTCGCGGCTTAGCATTTTATGACCGCATGGAAGTTAGAGACGTGCTTGCGCTTTTGAGACTTGCTTTAAATCCTGCGGACATTCAAGCGTTTGAAAGAGTATCAGGCTTTTCGATAAAGGGTATGGGAGCTAAAAGGCGCGCTGAATTTGAAGAATGGCAAATGCAGCCTGAACAGCAAGAATTTTTAAATGACCCTTCGCAATTTTGGAGCTTAGTCGCTGGCGGAGCATGGAAAGTTAAGGGCGAATTAAATAATTTTATAAAATTATTTGCCAGTCATATGTGTACGATAATCGCTCTTTCTGAAAAGGGCATCGGCGCGGCGGTTGATTATGTTTTAAAAGAATTGGGCTATGAAATTTATTTACAAGAACATGAGCCGGAAAAATTTGATGACCGTTTAAAAAATGTTCTTGAATTAAAATCAGTCGTCCCTGGAGGAAATTTAGCAGAAGCTTTAGCCGAAGCAGCTCTGTTCACGGACGCAGATACTCAAAATACTAACGCCGACAACCCCGTTGTAAGCATGATGACTTTACACGCGGCTAAAGGGCTTGAATTTCCTATTGTCTTTATCGTCGGCATGGAAGAAGATATTTTCCCGCATTCACGTTCAAAAAATAATCCCGACGAATTAGAAGAAGAACGGCGTTTATGTTACGTAGGCATGACACGCGCTGAAGAAAAATTATATTTAACAGCAGCAAGAAAACGGCGTTTATACGGTTATGTTGTTGAAAATGAGTTTTCGCGGTTCTTATACGAAATTCCTGACAGTTGCAAAAGAGTAGATGACCGCAGCGGACAATTAAAAGCTTCATTCTTTAGAGATTATAATCACGAACGTTCGAGAAAAGGTTATGGCAGTTTTAGCAATAACAGGCGATATAGGGGCAGGTAAATCAACGGCGGCGAATATCTTTGCTAAATTAACCGGTTATGAAAAATTCAGCGCGGACGATTTAGCAAAAGATTTATGGAATGCAGACAGCGCGAAAAATTTTTTAGTTCAACGTTACGGTCAAGATAGAATTTTAAATTCAGACGGTAATGTTAATTTAAAAATGCTCGCGCAAATTATTTTCAATGATATTGACGAATATAAAATCACTTGCAAAATTATTCAACCGTTAGTTTATGACAAGCTAAAAAATCTCGTAAGCAATTTAAAAAATGCTGTCGTTGAGATACCTTTATTATTTGAAGCTGGGCGGCCTGAATGGGTTGATTATATTATTTTTGTGAGTGCTGATATCAAAATAAGGCTCGCGCGCGTGAAATTAAGAGGTTGGGACGAAAACGAATTAACACGGCGCGAAAAATTTTTTATAAACTCAAATTCACGTAAAGCGATGAGCGATTTTGTCTTAGAAAATAATTCAGAGCTTGAAATTTTAGAACGCAATATAAAAAATATTCTCGAAAAAATTGCCTTAAACTAACTGTCTTGCGGCCATTGCTGCTCCGATTATGCCTGCTTTATAGCCTAAAGTGCATGTTACGATTTTTGAGGGCAATCCGTTCATGTATTTGAAACCGTAAATTTCATGCTCAAGCTTTTTGCGTAATGGTGATAATAATTTTTCGCCTTGTTTTGCTATTCCGCCGCCTATGCTGATTATTTCAGGGTGAAGGCCGTTGATGTAATTTCCAATTCCAATCGCTAAATAGCCTATATACTCGTCAATGAGTTTTATAGCTGCTTCATCTCCTGTATCAGCCGCGTCAAAAACTGTCCGTCCTGTTACTTCACCTGAGCTTTTCGCCAT
>CAJODZ010000020.1:13655-15124 GCA_905233645.1 uncultured Synergistales bacterium
TGTCCCTAAAGTTATTATCATCGCGCTTTTAGCACCTTTAGCACTTCCGGCAATGACTTCACCCAAAGCCGCAGCGTCTGCATCGTTCTCAAGGCGCGCCGGTAAATTTAAAGCTTCACTCATCATCGGAGCAATTCTGAAATTTTCCCAGCCCAAATTATTATTATAAATAACCGTTCCGGCCTCACTGTCAATCATTCCAGGCGACCCCATTCCTATTGCTTTAATATCTTTTGGATTTTTGCCGGAGTTGGCTATTAAATTTTTTACAAGCTCTACGATATCATTTAATACAACGTTCTGCGGACGGTCTGCTCCTGTTGGAATATCATGTTCAGAAATTATTAAACCGTCTTCAGTTACGAGACCCGCTTTTAAATTTGTACCGCCAATATCTACGCCAATGTACATGTTTGCTAAAAACTCCCTGTTAAAATTTTTGAAAGCTGTTTAAATTATATATGCACGCAAAATTTTTAAATCGGGAGATTTTTTTAACATGAGAAAATTTTTATATTCGTTATGTTTTGTAATTATTTTAGGATTTTTAGCAAAGAATTATTTTTATGATGACAACAAAATTTTTACCCGTGACGGAATTTCAATGAATACAGTAATTAGAATTTCAGCATACGCAAAATCAAATGAGCCGGTCGATGAAGCATTTGAGCTGTTAGAAATTTTGAATAAATCATTTTCGCTCTATGATAAAAACTCTGATATTTCCGAAATAAATTTTAATGCAGGAATAAAGCCGGTGCTTAATAAAAATTCTTTCATACCTGAAATATTAAACCGCGCGCGCGAAATTTTTGACTTAACAGACGGCGTTTTTAATCCTTTAATCGGGCCAATTACAAAATTATGGAAAATCAATCAAAACGATAATACTATCCCAAATTTATTAAGCATTGACCAGGCTTTAAAGCTCACGGACATAAATAACTTAGTCATAAACTCCGACAGCGTGTTTTTAAAAACTAACGGTGCTGTTTTAGATTTGAGCGGCATCGCCAAAGGTTACGCTTCTGAAAAAATAGCACAAATGCTGGAACACGAATATAAAATTAAATCGGCGTTAATAGATTTGGGCGGCAATATATTCGTTAAAGGCTTAAACCCAACCACAAATTCAAAATGGCACATAGGAATTAGAGACCCGTTAGATAAAAATAATCCGCCGGCTTTGATTTTAGATATAACTGATACAGCAATAATAACATCTGGAAATTACGAACGTTACAAAATTATTGACGGCGTTAAATATTCACACTTTTTCAATCCTGTTAACGGGATGCCCGTAAAAAATGATTTGCTCTCTGTTACAGTGATTACTCCTGATGCAACGGCTGCGGACGCTTTAGCTACAGCTTTCATGATTACAGGGATTGAGACAGCAGAAAAATTGAAATCAAAACTGCCCGAAAATTTAAATGTAATCTTTATGAGAAATTCAGCCGCTGAAAATC
>CAJODZ010000020.1:15142-16194 GCA_905233645.1 uncultured Synergistales bacterium
AGTGAAAATTTACGCAACACAATCATAAAGTCAAATTATCCCGTAAAATTTTTCTGAGCAAATTTTAAAACATGGCCGTAAAAAATTTGAACATTTATTTTTTAAAGAGCCTTCATAAATTTTTGCGCCGACAAATTTTTTAAAGCCTTTTTGTAGTTGTAAACGTAGTTGTAAAAAATAACAGTCCCCCGAAATTTAAAAGGACTGTTTAATTTTTAATTATTATATCAAAAACGGGACGGCTGAAATTTTTAAACACGCTTGTATAACATGAACTTTAAGCCGGCTTCATAATCATCACCAAATTTTAAAGGCTGTTTCGGGTCTGGAAATATTCCTCGACAAATATATGGTTCAGCCGCTAAAAACGCTCGACCTAAATTATTTAATGACAAAGTAAATCTAAAGCGTGCTATCTCTCCGGCCTCAACAGAATAAGGTAATAATTTTCCGGTTTCGGGTTCTTTTTGATTGCGTTCGTAATAAAAATCTTTATCGACCGACAACTCCGCCCATGGAAATAATGACGGTATTCTAAACACGTGAGGCATGTCCGGCGTTGTTTGAAAAGGCCATTGATAAATTCCTCCGTCATCTCCTGAAACACATAAACGCAAATTGCCTCTCGAAGACGGTTGATTTATCCATTCGTCCATCTCTAAAAAAATCTCACGTCCTCCGGCAATAAGCTCTATCCATGGACGGTCTAACGCTAAATGTGCTAAATATGGGCTTGTGCATGTAAGATTAGAAATAATTTTCGCGGCGTTAAAATCATAAACCTGGTCATACGGAATTGTAATCTCCCATTTTGAGCCGGTTACTTCTAAATTATCGGGCGTTATGTTTTCCCATAAAATTCTATCGCGCTCGTGTTCATATACCATAACGATTACAGGCAGTGAATGTTGAAGCCAATACGCCGCCGTTACTGTTTCACCGCTGCAAATATAACCTCTTGAAGTTTTGCCAACGCTCTCAGTTCCGCAAATGTGTAAACCTACGACACGCCCGGCATTATTATTATTCTCTTGATTTATGATTTCTAAATG
>CAJODZ010000020.1:16228-20101 GCA_905233645.1 uncultured Synergistales bacterium
TACCGTAAAGATAACCTATCAGCAGCATAGACGGCCATACGGTTTATATTACTTTCCAGATTAATCAAGCCTCCCGAATTTTTTTAATTTTTATAATTTAAATTTTAAATACTTTAGCACAAAAAAAGAATGGCTACTGTTTTCGTTCAATTCAGTAACCAATCTTCTAGCATTGGATTTTATAAAATTTGAGATTGCTGAAAAAATTATCTCTTCTTAAAAATTATCAACGCCGCTAACGCCATTAAAGGGCATGTGTAAACAATACAACCGCCTGATGAACTGCCCGGCCCTTCTGCTTTACCTGGTACAACGTCATCGTCGTCATCTTCATCAATAACATCTGTTTTTGTCATGTACCATTCAGCCGTTAAAACATAATCAGCCGCGCCATCGCTTGTGATACGGGTTGTCTCGTACGTTGCTTCAAACTTTCCGCCTTCATTTGACGTTAAAGCTCTGTCCGCGATTATTGCTCCGTAACCCATAACGATTGAATTTTCATCGCTCTGCATTAAATTGAAATCAATCTCACCGCTAACGTCTCTGTCATTGACACCGGCAACTCTCGCGGTTGAACTTGTTGCATTATTTGGATAACTTGCGAAAATATGAATACCGCTATTTGTCAAAACTTTTGTCAAGGGACGTTCTGCCAAAAATCCGTTCGATTTTTTCTCAAGTGAGGCAATAGCGGTTTTTAATGCATTAAATCTTTCTGAGCCGATATTATCAGCCGTGAACGTAAACATTTTTTGAATACCTAACGCAGGCGCATAACCGTCAACGATATTTTCTGAATTTGAATTTAACGGGATAGACATTTTAAAGCCGCCGCCTTCAACTTGGTCAGGGCTTGTAACTTCTAAAATTTCGCTCGTTCCGCCTTCGAGAATATCACTTTCAGTTAGAAATTTGATTTTGTTGCTTTCAAGGCTTGCGATTGCTTTTGCGTCGTTTAATTCTTCGGGCGTGATTACAAAATATAATTCGGCTTTGTTATCGCTTTCAGGAATTGCCTTAACGGTCGAACTTACAGCCTCAACGTACCAGACCGTAGCAATTTTACCGTCGGCTACACCGTCATGCATTGTTGCTTCTCCGCCTTCTTCTGGGTTAATTGCTAAGACTTGACCTTCGTTGTCAGTTAATGCTCCGTCAATTAAAACAGTCCCGTACGAAAGAATAATCGTGTCATCGCCTGAAAGCAAAACTCCGGCTGAAATATATTGCGTTATGTCATATGGAGTTGTTGAATTTGCCGCGATAGCTTTTACAGAGAGGCCGGCACTTTTAAAATCTGCGCTTGTTGGTTGTCTCCAGCCTCCAGCATTTTCAATCTCTTCACTTTTGCTAAAAGCCGCGTACGCATAATCGAATAAGTCGCCTAAATTTTCCTCAGTGAGATAGCAATATTTATTTATGCCAATTATGCCGGAATTACCAGTTGGAATATCTGTTAATGTGATATCAATCGAAAACCCTGTACCTGAAACTCCGGCCAAATTAAAATTTGCGGTCTTATTATTTGCGATGTTCGTATGATTTACAGCACCGGTTAATTTATGTGAGCAAAAAAATCATTTCGGCTTCGTTATTTGCTTCAGTGATTATAAAATCTGTTGCAGTAGCGCTGGTTTGATATTTAGACGTGCTTAAACCTGGCTTGCCTAAAAATTCGCCGTATGAAAAATAACCGTGTGTCGGGTGAGCAAAATATGTTAATGCCGTGTCCGTGTCTGTGCCAACGATAGGATTGATTTTCGCGTTATCGCTGTTTTCAGAAATATAAGCCTCATCAACGAACGTTCTTAAAACTTTGAAGACCATTAAAATATTTTCAGCCGTGCGTCCTTGTTCAGTAACTGTAATTTCGCGGTCAAGCTTGCATAAAAAACTAATCGGGAACTCGTTAATCAACGGTGCTTCATAACTTGTATCAAGCGTTAAACGTCCTTTGTTAATTGCGACCAGAGCTTTATTTTGATAATGTTCGTCGTCGCTAACTGTTGGGATTAAATATGTTACGTTATCCGTTGACATTGGCTGACCGGAAAACGCGCCTAATAAATCAGCTTCGGGCAAATTTTTAACAGCAGGAATATTTATCGAGGCGTAACCGTCGTTTGATAATATACATTGACGCGTCCAGCTTGGATAACTTCCGGATTTAATACCTACACCGATATAAGTTGCATCGCCCGTAACTAACAAACCGCCTCTGTGATAAGTTCCAAAATTTGTGCGTGATTTATCTTTTTTAGGCGTATATGAACCAACAACCATCATCGGCGCGGGCAAAAAGTGCGGTGAAAGTTCTGTTGTGAAATATTCCGCGTTAGCACTTGAATTAAAATTTAACGCTCCGAAAAATGCTAAAGCTAATAAAAATTTTTTCATGATTATTTTCAAAACTCCTTTCTTAGCGTCTAACACTGATTAAGCTGGCAATATCATCAGCGTCATAAACCGTTGAATAAGTGCCGTAACGTTTTAAACCTGTTGCATAAGGTTTGTAATAGCCCGCTAAATCTCCGCCAGCTCCTGAGAAAAATACCAAGTCCGCGCTCACAACACTAACAGCACCGTTAATCGTTCTTCCTGTTAAAGAGCTTGTATCTTCGACCGTCATTAAACCTGTATCAATGTGAGCAGTAACGATATTTGCAGCGTAAGTTTTATATTCTGAACCTTCAAATTCGTACGGGTCATCTTCAGCTAAAACGCACTCGAAAACAATTTTGCAATCATTTAAGACCGGAGCTTTTACGTCAGCATATGTTGCATTCGTATAACTCAAACCTGTAACGCCCAACTTATTAAAATAAGTGTCTTTGTTACCGGCGTGAACTTGTCCCATGTAATCCATTTGAGCGAGAATGCTTGAATTAGGAATGTTGATCGTGAAAGATTTGTTGAGCTTAATATTTGCTGTTGTTTGGCGTGTATCCTTAATTGACTAATTGACACAAAATATTTAAGCGGTGATGAAGTCTCTAAAATTCCGGCGCGGTCAACAATACAAACATCGGGATTACCGTCAGCGTCAAACGTTCCAATTAAAAAAGGCATCGTCGGGAGCAAACGCCTCGTCGTATTAACTTCAACTTTGGCGGCAAAAACAGGTACACTCATAAAAGCAAAAATGCACGCGAGAATAAACAACGTTACACCCTTGCAAAATCTATTTTGGGTAAACATTTTAAAACCTCCTGTAAAAAATTTTTAATTCACTAGAAAGTTTTATGCATAAAACAAGAGGAATTATAGCACGCGCTTTGTTCATAAAAAACATAAATGCTAAGATAACCGCGAAAAATTTTCAGGAGGCATTTTAGATTATGAATAAGAATAAATTTTTTAAGACACTTGCGGTAACTTTAACGTTTGTAATTTTTATATTCCAGAATTTAGCTTTATGCGCTAATAATTATGAAAAAATTGACGGCAAAGCCTTTTATAAATCGCTTTCAAAACGTTTAGGCCGTAACCGTTCGGATTATCCTAATTTAAGCGATGACGAATTTGCAAATTTCAGAGAAGTCATAACGACAGGCATTGCAAGAGGTAAATTATTTCGCTCATCTACACCGGTTGATAATTGGGGCAATAGGAATTTAATCGCTGATAAATATTCTGAAAAATTCGGCGTGAAAACTTTTATAAATTTAGCTGATACTCAAAAAATTTTAATTAACCGTCCAAATTTTTATGATACTTATTATTCAAGACAAGCGTATATCTGTTTAAATCTTAATTTAAAATTCCAGTCTAAAATTTTTAAAAATGGTTTATCAAAAGGAATTAAATTCATGGCCGCGAACGAACCTCCGTTTTTAATTCATTGTAGTTTAGGCAAAGACAGATCGGGAA
>CAJODZ010000020.1:20127-40140 GCA_905233645.1 uncultured Synergistales bacterium
GGGGCTTCTCTTGATGAAGTAATTGACGATTACATGCTCTCATTTTTTAATTATTTCGGCATTGTTGAAAATTCAAGCGAATATGATTTTGTTGTCAACCGTGAAATTAAAACACACTTGGCAAAAGTTTTAGGCGTTAAAAATCTAGAAAACGTTAATTTAAAAATTGCTGCTGAAAAATATTTTAAGAGCATAGGAGTTTCTGATTACGATATAAAAATTCTACGTGAGAAATTAAATTAAAAACCTCTTTGTACATCAACTATCATAAATTTTTTATATGTTTAAAATATCTGAATGTGTACCTGTTGAAATTGCGTACAAAAATAATTTGTCTTCAATGATTTGATATATTAACAGCCAATCCGGTTCAATATGGCATTCGCGGAAGTCTTTTAAATTTCCAGTTAATTGCTGGTCTTTGTTCCGGGGAGGAAATTTTTCTCCAGATGCCAACAAAGATAAAACGCGCGTTAGCTTTGAAATATCTTTTCCACGTTTTTTCATTAGCTTAATATCGCGCTTCATTCTGCTTGTATAAGATATTGTGTACATTTTTAATCAGCAAGCATAGAGGCTACAGCTTCTTCTGCTGAATTGTACGGCCCGTATAAATTTCTATTGTTTTTAACGTCATCAATAGCTTCAAGTAATCCGACATAATCATCTATTACGCAATCCAAACCATCACGTTTACATATTGCTGTTAAATCTTCTTTTGTCATAAATTTTCAACTCCTAACGTTAAAAATATTTTTTATAAAAATTTTAACACGCATAAACTTCAAGAGCTGTCGAAAATTGCTATAATGCTGAAAAATTTTAAGGAGATTTTTATTAAAAATGACTAACTTAGAAAAATATAATCAGGCTTTTATTGACACTTTCGCAATTTCAAATGACCAACTCGAAAATTTAGCTTATCAATCAATAGAGGCTTGGGATTCTGTTGGACATATGAGTTTAATAGCAGCACTTGAAGAAGCTTTTGATATTATGTTTGAAACTGATGACATTATCGACTTTTCATCGTACCAGCACGGTAAAGAGATAATTAAAAAATATGATGTCGAATTATAATATTTTTAACGGGCTTGAAAAATTCGGCGACAGCATTGCGCTTGAAACTGAAACCGAAAAAATTTCTTACACGCAATTAAATAACTTGGCCACAAAATTTTTTAATGAGCATAAAATTTTTGAACGCGCTTTAGTTTTTTTAGTGTGTAAAAATTCTGTTCAGAGC
This sequence comes from uncultured Synergistales bacterium, assembly GCA_905233645.1. Taxonomy (GTDB): domain Bacteria; phylum Synergistota; class Synergistia; order Synergistales; family Aminobacteriaceae; genus JAFUXM01. The sequence continues at coordinate 21,374 of CAJODZ010000020.1, forward strand.
ATTGTAAATTATTTTGCCTGCCTTAAAAATAATGCTGTTCCGGTTTTAATCAACGCAAATATAAATCATGACTTGCTAGAACGCTTAAAAGATTTGTACAAACCTAATTTTATCGTTCGTGAAAATGAAGTAACAGCGTTAAATTTAAATCATCACGCAATAAATCAAGACACCGCAATTTTATTAACAACTTCAGGCAGCACTGGAAGTCCTAAATTTGTCAAGCAGTCTTATAAAAATATTTTCGCTAACACTAAATCAATTTGTGAATACTTGAAAATTTCGCCCAACGATAAAGCAATTACTACGATGCCGATGAGCTATACGTACGGGCTTTCAATTTTGCAAACGCATTTATTTTCGGGAGCTTGCGTCTTTGTAACTGAGAAAAATTTTTTTAGCCGCGACTTCTGGAATATCATGCGCGAGAAAAAAATTTCTACGTTCGGGGCTGTCCCTTACACTTACGAAATGTTAGACAAACTAAGATTTTTTAAAATGGATTTGCCAGACCTGAAATACGTTACACAGGCTGGAGGTCATTTAAACGCTGATTTACAGAAAAAGTTTGCTGAAGGTTTTAAAGCGCAGGGCAAAAATTTTATAGTCATGTACGGGGCGGCAGAAGCTACGGCAAGAATGAGTTATGTTCCTGCAGAATTTTCAACATCAAAAATCGGAAGTATCGGTGTTGCAATTCCTGGCGGTAAATTTGAACTCGTTGACGATGACGGAAAAATTATTGCTCAACCTGAAACAGCGGGCGAATTAGTTTATTACGGCGACAACGTTACACTTGGTTACGCTGAAAATTATAACGACTTGGCCAAGCCTGACGAAAATCATGGACGCTTATTAACCGGCGATATCGCAAAATTTGACGCTGAAGGATTTTTTTATATTCAAGGACGCAAAAAGAGATTTTTAAAAATTTTCGGCAACAGAATAAATTTAGCGGAACTTGAGGAAATTTTACGCAATAATAATTTTGAATGTGCCTGCGCCGGAGTTGATGACCATTTGAAAATTTACACAACTAATTCAGACGAGAATGTTACCAACGAAATTAAATCGCTCGCTGAAAAAACAACGCATTTAAATCACTCGGCCTTTGAAGTCAAATTCATAAAAACTTTTCCGCGAAACGAAGCCGGCAAAATTTTATACTCGGAGTTAAATTAAATGAATGCTTGCGATTTTGAAGAACTTTTAAAAATTCCGCCTTACTCATTAAATCAGCAAGATAAACAGGAGATTTTTAATGCGCGGATAAATTATTTAAATGAATTTCATAAAAATAACTGCCCCGAATATAAAAGCATTATGCAAAATATAAGTCCTGAATTAGATTTTATTCCGGTAAGATTATTTAAAGAGTTCGACTTAAAATCAGTGCCGGATAATGAAATTATTAAAACAATGACTTCATCAGGTACAACGGGGCAAAAAGTTTCGCGGATATTTTTAAATCGTGATACGGCATTAAATCAGCAAAAAGTTATGACAAAAATCGTCTCTGATTTCACGGGCAATGAGAAAAGTTCCAGAATGCCAATGATAATTTTAGATTGTCCAAGCGTCTTGAAAAAACGTGAATTATTAACAGCAAGAGGCGCGGGGATTTTAGGTTTCAGCATTTTCGGGACGAAAAAAATTTACGCCTTTGATGACGATATGAATTTAAATTTTGACGAGATTAAAAAATTTGTTGACGAATTTGCGGGACAAAAAATTTTATTGTTTGGTTTTACGTTCATGATTTGGCAGTATTTTTATAAAGCACTCAAAAATTCAAATTCACATTTAGATTTGAGCAACGCAATTTTAATTCACGGCGGCGGCTGGAAAAAATTAGCTAACGAGGCCGTAAGCTCTGAAGATTTCAAAAACGCTTTAAACGATGTCTGCGGATTAAAAAATGTTCACGATTATTATGGAATGGTTGAGCAGACAGGAAGTATTTTCATGCAATGCGAGCACGGAAATTTACACGCTAGTATTTTTTCAGACATAAAAATTTTACGCGCTCAAGATTTTTCAGAATGCAGTTTCAACGAACGCGGAATAATTCAAGTTTTGTCGTTATTGCCGACTTCATATCCTGGACATTCGCTTTTAACTGAAGATGAGGGCGAAATTTTAGGCGTTGACGATTGCAAGTGCGGACGTTTAGGAAAATATTTCAAAGTTCACGGGCGTTTAAAAGGAGCTGAATTAAGGGGGTGCAGTGATACTTATGAACGGCGTTAATTTATTGCTTGGCCATGAAAAAATAAATCCTTTGCCTTTGAAAACTTACGATGATGAAATTATAAATTTTTTAAACGATTTTTCGCGCGAACTCATGAAAATTAAAACATGGCCGGAAATTGTAGCGTTAGGATTTTTTTGTCGTAAAGGGAATTTAGAAAAGTTACGTGCTAATTATCCTGAATATAAATCAAGATTGGGGCGCGGATTATGTTTTCATATTGCACCGTCAAATATCGCTGTTAATTTCGCGTTCTCGTATATATTTGGCTTATTATCTGGTTGCGCTAACGTTGTAAGAGTTCCGAGTAAAGATTTTGAGCAGGTTAGTATAATTTTGAGCGTGCTTGAAAAAATTTTGACTGCATACCCTGAAATTTACGAACGCACACAATTTATAAAATACCCGTCTGAAAATAATTTAATCACTCAAGAATATTCGTTAATGTCGGACGCGCGTTTAATTTGGGGCGGCGATGAGACAATTAAAAAAATCCGTTCTCTTGAAACAAAACCGCGCTGTGTTGATATAAGTTTTGCTGATAGATTTTCGGTGTGTTTGATTGACGCTGATGCAGTTTTAAAAGCTGATGAAGACGAATTAAAAAGACTTGTGCAAAATTTTTACAACGACACTTTTTTGATTGACCAGAACGCTTGCTCCAGTCCTAGTGTAATTTTCTGGTTAAATAATAATTTAAATGCCCGTAAAAAATTTTGGAGTGCTGTAAATTCTTATGCTCTTTTAAAATTCAGAGTTCAGCCTGCCGTAAGTGTCAATAAATTAGCCCGTGCATGTTCAGACGCGATAAAACTTGATATAAAAACAAGCCGTTACGAAGAGCAGAATTTAATATATCTTGCTGAAATAAATTCGCTTGATGAAAATTTGAACGTTTATAAATTTAATTCAGGATATTTTTACGAATACGCGCTTAAAAATTTAGACGAATTATTTAATCCCGAAATCATCAACGCTAAATTTCAAACACTTACATATTACGGCGTTAACCCTGAAAATTTGCGTGAGCTTGTCATTAAAAATAATTTGCCTGGCTTTGACAGAATTACACCGATAGGGCGCGCGTTGGATATAAATTTAATTTGGGACGGTTTTGATATAGTACGGACGCTTTCAAGAATTGTGAACAAGGAGTGATTTAAAATGGGACGAGTAATTTTTATAACGGGCTGTAATCGCGGGATTGGGCGTGCTGTCGTGAACAAGTTTGCAAAAACTGAACCCGACGCGAAAATTTTAGCTCATGCTCGAAAAGAGACACCGGAATTTTTAGAATTTATAAATCTTATAAAAAATGCTGGTGTTGAAATTGAGCCGGTGTATTTTGATTTGAGCAAGCCTGATGAAATTAAATCAAGTCTCACAGCAATGTTAAAAGCTAATAAGAAAATTGATGTTCTCGTAAATAATGCCGGAGTTGTTAAAGAGCCGAAATCGTTTTTAATGTGTGATATGCAAACTTTACGCGAAACTTTTGAAATAAACTTTTTCGCTCAAGCCATGATTACACAAATTATCTGCCGTGCTTTAATTCGTAATGGTTCTGGCGCGATTATAAATTTGAGTTCTGCAGCTGGAATGTTCGGAGCTGAAGGGCGTTTTGAGTATTCTGCTTCAAAATCTGCGATAGCCTGTATGACAAAATGTTTAGCTTTGGAACTTGCACCATTTAAAATTCGTGTGAATGCTGTTGCGCCCGGAATGACTGATACTGAAATGATTAGCACAATGGAAGATAAAGCGCGTAATAATTTAATTGCAAATTCCGTTTCAAAAAGATTAGCTAATCCCGATGAAATAGCGAACGTGATTTATTTTTTAGCGAGTGAAAATTCAAGCTATATCAACGGACAAATTTTAATAGCCAACGGCGGAGGTTATAGCCTTTGATGAATGAGAATGAAATTTTAAGATTGAAAGAGTTAGCGAAAAAAATCCGTTTAGACGTTTTAGAAATGACTTTTAAAGCTGGTGCTGACGGCGGACATTTAGGCGGGGCATTTTCGTGTGCTGAGATTTTAGCAATTTTGTACGGGAAAATTTTAAATGTAAATTCTAAAAATCCGTTTGATGAAAATCGGGACAGATTTATTTTAAGCAAAGGCCATGTCGCGTTAGCTCATTATTCAATATTGGCTCAAAGCGGATTTCTAACACAAGATGATTTAAATTCGTTTGAGCAAAATAATTCAGATTTTCCAACTCACGAAGTTATAAATATTGAAAAAGGTATTGAGACTTCAAGCGGAAGTTTAGGTTATGGGCTTTCAATCGGTGTCGGAGTTGCTTTGAATGCTAAATTGAAGAACAAATCTTATCGCACTTACGTTTTACTTGGCGACGGTGAATGTAACGAGGGTAGTGTTTGGGAGGCTGTGCAATCGGCGGTTAAATTTAAATTAGATAATCTCACAGCGGTAATAGATTTTAATGAGCAGTCATTAGACGGTAAAAATATAATGCCTATTCAAAATTTATCGGGCGTTTTAGAAAATTTCGGCTTTGAAGTTCATGAATGTAACGGCCATGATTTTAACGAGCTTGAAAACGCTTTAACGCAGAATGAATTTAATGACCGGCCTAAAATTATTATTGCTCACACGTTAAAAGCTAAAGGCATAAAGTCAATCGAAGGTTCTGAAGGTTGGCATCACGCTAGATTAAATCAAAATGATTATGAAAATTTTAGAAAGGAGCTTGAAAACGCATGAGTATTTTTAATTACACGCCCGAAAATATTTCTAAATGGACACGTGCCGGAATGCGTAAATCGTTCGGTTTGCAATTAAGCGAATTGGCCGGCGTTCATGAAAATTTAATCGCACTCACTGCCGACGTAGCAAGCTCATCAAGTTTAAATGTATTTGCTGAAAAATTCCCTGAGAGATTTTTTAATTTAGGCGTTTCTGAACAAAACATGATTGGTGTAGCTTCGGGGCTTGCAAAAGAGAATAATAACGTTTTTGTATGTACATTTGCGCCGTTTGTGAGTATGAGAGCGTACGAGGCCATAAAAATTTTAGTGTGCTATATGAATTTGAACGTGAAAATAATTGCTTTATCGTCTGGATTTTCGTTAGGAGTTCAGGGCAATACGCATTATTGTTTTGAGGATATTTCGTTAATGCGGACGTTGCCGAATATGAAAATTTTTTCGCCCGCTGATGTTTTAGAGGAAGCAGCAATTTTAGAACACACAGCAAATTTAAATACACCGGCTTTCGTGAGATTAACAGGACTTGACGGAACACCAGGAATTTTTAAGAGCGACCCTGATTTTATTGAAGGCGAATTAAAAATTATCCGTGAACCTGAAAATAATAAAGACGTTGCAATAATTTCAACCGGAAGCGTAATAAATGAATGTGTACGAGCGGCAAGAGCTTTAAAACGTGAAAATATTTCATGCGCTGTTTTCAATGCGAGCACTTTAAAACCGTTTGATGATAAAAAATTAAAAGAGATTTCGCGCGAATATAAAATTATTTTGACAGTCGAAGAACATTTTTTAAGCGGCGGTCTTGGCGGTATCGTTTCAGAAATTTTAGCCGGTGATAATGAAAAACAAAACGCTCGTTTAATTCGTCTCGGCATAGATGATAAATTCCCTTTAGCTGGAAATTACGCAAATATGTTAGAAAAGAGCGGACTAAATGCAAATGGAATTATTAACGCAATAAAAAACGCTTGCTCTAAAAATTAGATGTAAATCGCCTCTTAGCTTTAACCGTAAAATATCGTAGCTCATTTTCTAAAATGTGTTATTATTTCGGCCATGAATACTAAAACTTTAACAAAATTGATTTTAGAGCCGGACGTAGAGGGTAATAACATTCGCGCACTATCTTTTTTAGCATTTTCTATAATTGCATTCATTGCGACGGGAATAGTTTTTGTAGTGCGTTTAATGGGAGGGTATCAAACAGCAGCTTGGGTATATCTTATTTTATGCTTAGGTTCGTTTTATACTATTTTCGTAGCTATTACGCGTATTAAGGACGGTAGAACGGAAGAAATCAAAAAATTTGTTCAACCGTTTGTAACAGGAGGTTTTATATTCGGATTAACGATATTATTTTTTATTGACGGCGGTTTATTAGGTGGTGTGCCTATATTTTATATATTAGCTATCGTTGCAACACCATGCTTTTTTGATTTAAAAGAGACAGTTTTAATGCTTTGCTTGGAAATGGCAACATACACGTTAAATTCGATTTTTGCTAATAAATATCCAGGCTCAGTATTTAGTGTGCTGCCAACGACGGAGGCTACGCAAGGTATAATTTTTTCTCTTATTCCTCATATGGTCGCCCCTATTATTATCGTAACGACTTCACTCGGAATTTTGGTCGCGCTTTATTCGTATGCTTACAGAAGCCAGCAGGCAAGATTAGACCGCGCAATCTCAGAAGCTAATTCAGCCAACGAAGCAAAAAGTTCATTCCTTGATAATATGTCTCACGAAATCAGAACGCCTATGAACTCGATTTTAGGAATGAACGAAATGATTTTACGTGAAGAAGACAGGCCGGAAATTGCAGAATATGCTATGGTCATTCAAAGGTCGGGGCGTGCTTTATTAGGTATCATTAACGATATTCTTGACTTTTCAAAATTACAAGATAAGAAAATGGAAATAATAACCGTGCATTATGATTTAAGCTCGCTAATCAATGACATGGTTAATATCGCTTCTGAACAGGCCAAGAAAAAATCTTTGAGCTTTACCGTTAATGTTGATAAGACAATGCCAAGAATTTTGGACGGCGATGAATATCATATCAGGCAAGTAATGCTCAATGTCTTAAACAACGCTATTAAATTCACTGAACACGGCGGCGTAACTGTTACGTTAGGTTACGAGGTCTTAGATGAAGAGAATATGTTAATGAAGTGTTCAATTTCTGATACCGGCGTTGGCATTAAAGCTGAAGACTTAGAATTTATATTTACACCGTTTGAATATGTTGAAAGCTCTAGAAAATATAGGGCTGACGGTTCAGGTTTAGGCTTGCCAATCGTTAAAAAGCTTTTACAGCTTATGGGCAGTGATTTAAAAGTTGAGAGCGTATTCCATAAAGGTTCGACCTTCTCATTTGATATCAGGCAGACCGTTATTAAATGGGAACCCATCGGAGATTATGAACGTGCATTCTCAGTTGCTACGGCTCACAAAGAAGCTTACGCCGGATACTTCCAAGCTCCAGATGCTAGAGTACTCGTTGTTGATGACGCTGATGTTAATTTATTGGTGTTCTCCAACTTGCTTAAAAGCACAAAAATTAAAATTGATACTGCCAGCAGCGGCGTTGAAATGCTCCAAATGGTGAGAATTAACAAGTACAACATAATATTTTTAGACCATAGGATGCCAGGAATGGACGGTATAGAGGCTTTCCATAATATGAAAAAGATTACGGACGGCTTAAATTTCAATACTCCTGTAATTGCTTTGACGGCGAATGCTGTTTTAGGCGCGCGCAAAATGTACATTGACGAAGGTTTTAGCGATTATGTTTCAAAACCGGTTGATACGGTGCGGCTTGAGCAAATCTTGTTAGAATACTTGCCTCCTGAGTTGATTTTACGCGGGGATGATATTAAACCAGACCCCAAACCCGAAAAGAAGCCTGAACCTGTTGCCAGTGTCATTGACGTTTACGAAGAACCTGCACAAGAGGAAGCGTCGCCATATAAAAATATTGAGGGGATTGATTATGACGCGGCTGTTACAAACTGCGGAGCAGAAGAGACGTTTGTCCAAGCTCTTGAAATTTTCTATAACACTCTCGATAAAAAGGCTGATGATATCGAAAGATTTGAACGCGAAAAAGATATTAAAAATTACACCGTTCTTGTTCATGCTTTAAAGAGTGCGGCGCGTTTAGTTGGAGCGTTGGATTTGTCAGCTAATGCAAAATATCTTGAAGAGTGCGGCGATAAAAATGATGTTGCTGAAATCGAAAGCAAAACTCCGGCTTTATTAACACAATATCGCGGTTATAAACCAATACTTGAAAAAGTGTTCGGCAAAAAAGAGGAAGAAGATTTATCAAAGCCCGAAATTTCCGTAGCAGATTTAAACGAGTTATATTCAATGATTAAGGGATTTGCTGCGAATTTCGATTTAGATAATATTGACAACATGATGAAAGAGGCGGCAAATTACCGTATTCCGAAAGACGAACGCGAAAAATTTGAAAAGGTCAAGGAATGCGTAACGGCGGCTGACTGGGGAACTCTTGAGCAATTATTGAGTTAATATAACTAATATAAAATTCCATTTGAAAGGACGTAAAAATTTTGAGCAAGGTACTATTTATCACAGAAAAAGTTAGCTTTATTTCTGAAGGTATTGTTAATCATCTGAAAGCGCAGAGCTTCGAGGTCTTCACTGTCAAGCCTGACGTAACAGCAATTTCAAATTACTTAAAGGAGAAGGAAGAAGACACCGCGATTGACCCAGAAGTTGCGGCCTTGTTGACAAAAGAGAGCGGCGACGCTGATAAACCTGCTGAGGGCGGAGATGCTCAACCAGAAGGTACAGGAGTTCCCGAAAAAGGCGAAGACTTCCCTCGAATATTTATTTTATATTTACAAGGCGAGGAGAATTTAATGATTGACGTTCTCGGCTATATTAAAGATATGGTCGAAGACAGAGGCATTAGATTTTTTGTAATAGGCACTCAAGAAGAGATTGACACGGTTATTGGCAAGAGTGCTGATTATGTTGCTGAACGTTACACGCGTCCTGTAGACTTGCCAGAATTTATTAAACGTTTGCAAAAAGAAGGCGAAGCCGTTGACAAATTAAAAGAATTTAAAAGCATTTTGATTGTCGATGATGACGCTACGGCTTTACGTTCAATGAAGAGTTTATTATCAGCACATTATAAAATCTTAGTTGCGAACTCAGGAATTAACGCAATAACGATTTTGGCCAAGAACCATGTTGATTTAATATTGCTTGATTTTGAGATGCCTGTTGTTAATGGCCCGAAAGTTTTAGAGATGATTCGTTCAGACCCGAACTCAGCGAATATTCCTGTAATGTTTTTAACAGCTAAGGGCGACAAACGCAGCATTATGGAAGTTTTGAGATTTAAGCCCGAAAAATATTTATTAAAAACCATGTTGCCGAAGGACATTTTAGATAATATAAACGAGTTTTTTATGACGCGGCACTAGCCAAACACAAGAGCAAATATTTTGACCCCAGTTGAGTTTTAAAATTGCCCAACGGGGATTTTTAAAAAAATATTCATCATTTGGTTAGCGTCGATAAAAACTTTAGGCGTTGTTGAAATTTTATTCACTGAATTTAAAATTTTGGCACGCCGCTTTTTATTTTTAAAACCCAATAAAAAACCCCGCTGAATTTATAAAACAGCAGGGCGAATTATTTATTATTTTACTGTTTTAGCGATAGCTTGAACGCGTTCAAGTGGCATTTCAAAACATGTTGCTATATCTTCAAGTTGCATTTTCCCCAAACGCAAGAGTTTTTTGATGATACTTTTCTTTTCTTTAGCGATAGCTTTAGCCTGCAACTCTTCAAAATAATCGTCCATGATTACAACTCCTTCCTCTTGTTCTTTTAAGAATTTTACACGCGTTGCTAATTGCGGCAAATACATTTCATCGGGATTTTCGCAGCGTAAATCATGAATTAACTTCCAAATTTCCGAGCCGTCATCGTCCGCTGAAGTGTTTATATAAATCGTGTGCGAACCGTCATTAAAAGGTTTTAAATCGTCATCGATGTATTTGTGAATTGTATAAATAGCTTTGCCAAGCCCTAACACGTCATTCAAAGTTATAAATATCACATAACAATCAGGCAACTCATTAAAATCCTGTCCGGCTTTCAGCGCGTGAGTATCAATCATTCCTGTATGAAAACGCGCTCTTTTCGGGTTTGCTCCTTCGTTTGAACGTTGAATTTCAATATTGTAGCGTCTGTTCTCGTTGTCTTCAGCGTAAATATCTAAACATACTGAACGTCCAAAACCCTGAAACATTTTTTGCGTGCGTACGGATTTAACGACTAAATCATTGCGTTTAATTATAATGCGCAAAATTTCTTCGGTGCATTCGCAATTATTTTCTAACACCAAATTCATAAACGCATTATTCATTAAAGTTAGTTTACGGATTTGTCGTCTGGTTTCTTCCGAAATTTTTTTATGCGCACGTTGATTTTTAGTTTTTGGCATTTTCTCACCTCCAATTAAATCTGCTTGTTATTGTAAATCATATGTTAAAATTGCTCCGCATCATGTTTATTGAAAAGAATATCTGTATATGCAAAGGAGCTTTATTAAAATGGATTGGACAAAATTTAATCTCGAAAACATTTCTAAAATATTGGGAAAATTTGACAGCGTTGTTTGGGTAGCGATTGCGGCTTTCCTCATCGGCATAATGATAATGCGTGCGCGTTTTATTAAAGCAATAATCGCAACCGTCGTAGCCTTAATGCTGATTACAATTTTCACGGTATTTCATACGCAACTCATAGATTGGTTCGTATCTAAACGTATCGGAATTGGAGATTTAGCAGACGCTTCCTCGATAGAAAATACTCGTTTTTGGATTAGCTTAATTACGGCTGTCATCGGCGGTGCTTTAGTTGGTTACCTTTCGCTTTTAATTGTAGGTTGGGCAGAGACAAGTTCTAATAAAGATATTGCGCCTATGGTTTTGGTAGGACTGATATTTTTAGCAATAAATTTATTAGGTTGCGCCGTTGAAGTTTCAGACAATGCAAAAGAGCTTATGCAGGCCGCCCCTTACGAAGGAATATTGTATAAATTTTTTAGTTCTTTCGGAGCTGAAGAGATATTTCACAAAATTTTCTGCTACATAATGGCTATGTGCTACGAAATAAAAATCAGATGGATAGAATTTACAGCCATCGGAATTGCTTCAGCAACATTTTTTGGAACAGCTTTCGGAGCTTATGAAGCAGTTAAATTTCGCAGTAAGGAAGAAAATTTATAGCTAAAACACTTTGATATATTAAATATAATTTTTAAACAGTCCTTTTAAATTTTTAAATTTGTGGAAGGGTTGTTATGTTATGGGATTACAAATTTTTTATATCCCAAAAACGAACAGCATTGTAAGAAATTTAACACTTTGTTTTTTAAAACGTTCTCGTAAAATTTTATGGTGACTAAATTTTTAAAGGCTCTTTGTAGTTGTAAACATAGCTGCAAAAAAACAACCCCCCGATTTTTTAAAGGACTGTTTGTTTTTGAGTTTATAAGTTTTACCAGCAGAATGTTTTAAAATCCTCGATAATAATTTTAGCGACGCTGTTAGGATTTTTGTCATTATTCACTATGTTGTCTCTGAAAAATTCATACATATGTTTCCGTTGTTGATACATTACTTCAAGATTATTCGCTTGCGATAATGGCCTGCCGTCTTTTGGCAATAACGAAATATCTCTAAAAATTTGGCATATATAACTAGTCTCGTGAAGAGGGTAATAATTTTTCCTGTCTTTCACAACTCCACCACCCGTAGCAATTACACAATTATTTTTCCTGGACGCTTTTAAAGTTTGTTCACGTTCGTAACGCCTGAAAGTGCTTTCACCATATTTCGCAAATATATCTGGAATACTCATTCCCGCTTCTTCAATAATGGTTACGTCAACGTCTATGAATTTTCTGCCCATTAAATTTGCTATCTCTGTTCCTATTGTTGTTTTACCGCTGCCGGGCATTCCTATTAAAACGATGTTCATTAAAAATTATCTCCCTTGCTCATAATTTCCTAAAAATATAAAATCCGTACAGTTTTGTTGAATTTCATCAAGCATTGAATTTGTCCCGTTCGCTTTTAATGATGTCTCAAGCTCAAGAAAAAATATATACTCAAATTGACTGCCTGCTTTCGGACAACTTTCAAGTTTATTCATGTTTACGTTATGCTTTGAAATTATTGACAGTATCTTGTTGAGCGCACCAGGTTCATTATTACAACCAGTTATTAAACTTATATGGTCAGCTCCTTTATATATCACGGGATTTTTCGAGATACATATAAATTTTGTGTAGTTGTTATTCTGGTCTTGAATATCACTCGCTAAACAGTCAAGCCCGTAAAGTTCTGAACATAACGGTGAAGCTATCGCGGCAATATCATTTTCATCACTCTCACTAACCATTTTCGCGGCGGCGGCTGTGTTCCAGAAAGGAATTTTTTTCGCGCCGTTTTTATCCGTGAGACTATCCAAAAATTTTGAACATTGGCCAAGTGCTTGCGAATGAGAATAAACGGTTTTAATTGTTTCGATTTTTGCGCCGTGCTTTGCTAATAAACAATGACGAATTGGGAGCAACAAACTTTTTAAAATATAAAATTTACACTCAATGATTAAATCGTATACAGCTCTCACTGAACCGTTAAAACTGTTTTCAATCGGGAGAACTCCGTACTCGCAATTATCTGAAGCAACAGCCTCAAAAACTGCTTTAAACGAATTAAAATAACTTATTTTGCCTTCGGGAAATATTTTCATACATGCTGCTTGAGCGTTTGAGCCTTCAATTCCTGAACATGCAACTATCCCATTAACCGGAAAATCAGAATTTATATATTTGAACATCTCAAAAACTCTCCTACGAAATCGAAATTAAATCAAGCATTACACACGCCGCAACAGCCTCAATCACTGGAATAGCTCTTAAAGCAACACAAGGGTCGTGGCGGCCATGTATTAAAATTTCTGCATCCTTCTTTTCTGAAAGACTAACGGTTTTTTGAGGAATACTAATCGACGGCGTTGGTTTGAAAGCTGTACGAAATATTATTGGCATTCCGTTCGTTATTCCGCCTAAAATTCCACCTGAATTGTTCGTGAGCGTGTGAATTTTCCCGTTGTCATCAATTCTGAACTCATCATTATTTTGAGAACCTCTTAATTTCGCCGCTCCAAAACCTGCACCAAATTCAACACCTTTTACAGCTGGAACGCCGAATAAAACTTTTGCTAACTGGCTTTCTAAATTGTCAAACATCGGTTCACCAAGTCCGGCAAATTTTTCAGGATAATCAATTACGCACTCAACAACACCGCCAACAGAATCCCCCTTCGCGGCAGCGTCTCTTATCGTCTGAAACATTAACGCATCTTTTGCTCCGCCAGCCTCAATCAATTTCGCGCTTATAAAAATTTCACGGCGTTTCAAAATTTGAAGTGCAATCCCGCCGGCAATACACAATGGAGCTGTTAATCTTCCTGAAAAATGACCTCCACCGCGCAAATCAGCATGACCTTTATATTTAAGCCAAGCCGTATAATCAGCATGTCCGGGACGCGGCGTATCGTAAATATTTGCATAATCTTGTGAGCGTGTGTCGTGATTTTTTATCATTGCGCATAATGGAGCACCGCAGGTTATATTTTGCTCATTCAAGCCTGATAAAAATATCGGTTCGTCGGCTTCGTTGCGTTTTGTCGTTAAATCGCTTTGTCCGGGTTTGCGTCTTGATAAAAATTTATTAAGCTCTTCAAAATCTATTTGCTCACCAACCGGAAATTTATCAATTAAAACGCCTATCGCATTCCCGTGAGATTGCCCGAAAATCGAGTATTTTATATTTATTCCGAAACTAGATGACATTGACACGCCCTCCTAATAATTTATAATCGCCGAAAAATCCTGGATATGATTTGCCTATACTTTCTGCGTCCGTTATTACAATTCCGGTTTTGCATTTAATACCAGCTACAGCCGCAGCCATAACAATTCTGTGGTCGTGAAAACCGTCTGCAATTCCTCCCGTTAATCCGCAACTTCCGCCAACAAATAATTCATCGCTCTTCTCTTGAACTACGCCGCCTAATGAACGCAAAATTGAAGCCGTCGCAGTTAATCTGTCGCTTTCCTTGAGCCTTAAACGTGCGGCATTGTAAAATTTGACATCACAACCGCAACACGAAGCTACAACAGCTAAAATCGGGAGCAAATCCGGTGTCGCATCGATATCAATTTCAAAATATTTATTGGCTTTAGTCTTTTGCACTGGGAAAACGGTTATTATGTTGTTAAAAATATTTACTTCCGCACCAAAACTTTTAAGGATGTCAATAATTTTTTTATCGCCTTGAGCAGACTTGACCGAAAGTCCTGTTACCGATACAGGCCCTGATAAAGCACCAGCCGCTAGGAAAAACGCCGCACCCGACCAATCACCGCCGGCAGAAATAGCTCCAGGTGATACAAATTTTTTACCGCCCGTGATTTTGTAAGAATTATTATCGAGGGTGTCAATGCTAACGCCGAATTTTTCTAATGACGAGATTGTTATATCAACATAGGCCGATGATTTAAGAGCTGATGTTAATTTTATAGTGCTGTCATCATTCAAAATCGGAAGTGCCATCATTAAACCTGAAATATATTGCGAGCTGACACTGCCTGAAAGTTTATAAACTCCTGATTGTAATTTTCCGGAAGTCTCGAATGGCAAATTCTCCGATGAAAAATTTACTCCGTGAGATTTCATAGCGTTTATTAACTCAATTATTGGGCGTTCTGGAAGTCTTCCGCAACCTTTAACGCTAACATGTTCGCACAACGCCGCCGCAACAGGAAGTATAAACCTCAAAGTAGAACCGCTCTCATGACAATCAAGCATTACTCTTTCAGGGATATTATTTGCATTTATCGGAGTTATATTTAAAAAGTCGTCGTCCGTGAATGAAATTTTTGCGCCCAATGCTTTTAAACAATTTATTGTCGCCGTTATGTCATCTGAAAGTTTACCGCTTCGCCCAATGAATAAACGTACAGGAGAATTACACAAGGCCGCGCAGATTAACATTCTGTGAGCTTCTGATTTAGATATCGGAGCAGATACAAAGCCTGAAAGTTCATGAGGAAGAATTTTTACGTCCATGATGTTTTAATTCCCTCCTGCAAGAGCCTTCATTTCGCGTCCTTCACGTAAAAGGGCTTCGAGTTTTTCAGCGTCGTTATTTTTGAGAGCGTCAAGGTATTCGTTCGTGTTTTTTAAAAGTATTTCGATTTGCTCAATCAAAAAATCACGGTTGCATAAAAATAATTCAGTCCATAATTTTTCGTCCAGTCTTGCAACTCTCGTCATATCTCTGAAACTTCCTGCGCTGAAACCACGACGTTTTAAAGCATCAGGAGATTTTACATACGCGCTCGAAATTACGTGAGCAAGCTGTGAAGTGTAAGCAATAATCCTGTCGTGTTCTTCGGGTCTTGCAAAAATTACTGAAGAGAAGCCAACGTCAATAAAAAATGATTTCAGCTTATCGAGAATATCTATACTCAAACCGTTTTCAAATTCAGGC
This sequence comes from uncultured Synergistales bacterium, assembly GCA_905233645.1. Taxonomy (GTDB): domain Bacteria; phylum Synergistota; class Synergistia; order Synergistales; family Aminobacteriaceae; genus JAFUXM01. Next base: position 36,988 of record CAJODZ010000020.1, read on the forward strand.
GTAAGAATTATAGAAGCTTGGTCAAATAAATCAGCCGTCGAATTAACAAAACCGCTCCGCTCTTTACCTGCCATAGGATGTCCGCCGATAAATACAAAACCGTTTTCGTGCGCTATGGGATAAACTTTTTCACAGACAGCGCGTTTAATTCCGCATAAATCTATTACAACGGTATTGCTTGAAATCTCTTTTGCACGGGTCTTTATACATTCAATCGCAAGTGAAGGTTTGACGGCCAGGAATAATAAATCACATCGCGAAATATTTTCAGAGGTCAAATTTTCATCAAGTGCGCCGCAAAGTTTTGCCATTGTCATTGTCTGTTCATCTGTATCAGTTGCAAAAACCGTGTGAAGAGTTTTAGCCTTAATGCTTTTTGCTAACGAACCGCCTATTAAACCTAAACCAATTATGCCGATTATCATTTTTTATTCATACCCTCCTCATAAATTTAAAAAATAAAAACCAAAAAAATATCCTCCAACGTTTTTCGACTGCGTCAGAGGATATCTAATTTATTTAATAAGTCTTGTTTTGATTTTAATTCCCTTATTCTAACCTCATCTCAGTCGAACACAATCTAAACCGCTAAAGCAATACCAGCGGCTAAAGTAATAAAAATATTCGACTGCAAAAAGGTTTATATTCTTCAAAATTATTTACTCCATTTAAAAATTTGCGTAAATTATAATTATGCGGCTAAAAAAATCAATAGCTGTAGATGATAGAAAAATTTTGACTTTCGCGCGAAAGCTGAAACATTAACTTTTGCATTTGGGGGTCGTTCAAATTTCCGATAATCAACAACTCAAAAATTACATGCTCGTCGTCTTGGCTGATTAACTCCATTCTGTCCATGTTAAAGCCGTAATCTCCTATCATGCTCAAAATTGAAGACATTGCATTTGGCCTGTTAGCACGGGTTAAACTAACTCTTACGCGCTTATCAGAAGGTTTTATATTTAAATTTTCAGCAAGCGGCGCGAACAAATTTTCACTTCCTAAGCTGTCAAAAATTACACCGTACTGATACATTCTGCTGGTCTCCATAATTTTTCGCACTACAGCAAGATAACCGGCCTTTTTAGCTTCCGGAACATCATGGCCAAGCCGTTGTAAAATCTCTTCTTCTCTATCTGCGCGAAATATATTTAAATTTCCAGATTGAATTTTTGCGCGCGCGATTTGTTCTGAATAATCGAGGCGTTCCATTAAGAGGGCTTTAATTTTTTCGTCAATGCTGTCAATCTTAGTTCTGGCTTCGTCAATATTCATGTTAATTTATGCTCAAAAAATTTTTCAAAAGAATATGTCCGTTCGGCGTAAGAATTGATTCTGGATGAAACTGAAGGCCAAAAATTTTTTTAGATTTATGCTTTACGGCCATAATCTCATTATCATCAAGCGTACGCGCAACAACTTCTAAAAAATCGGGCAAACTCTTTTCATCAGCAACAAGCGAATGATAACGGGCGGCTAAAAATTTTTCTGGACAATTTTTAAAAATTTCGCACGAATTATCAACCTGAATTAAAGACTGTTTACCGTGCATTAAATTTTTAGCGTGCTGAATTTTGCCTCCGAAAGCCTCACATATAGCCTGATGTCCAAGACACACACCCAATATCGGAATATTTTTAACAGTTCCAAGCTCTTTTATAACGTCAATGCAAATCCCAGCGTCTTTTGGCCAACCAGGTCCAGGCGACAAAATTATACGTTCAGGTTTTAAATTTGCGATTTCGTTCACGGTCATTGCATCGTTGCGTATAACTTTTATATTAGGGTTAATGCTTCCGATTAGTTGATACAAGTTGTATGAAAAACTGTCGTAATTATCTATTAACAAAATCATGAATTAAATTCCCTCCGCTGCTTTTAAAGCTTCAACGACCGCACCCGCTTTATTGAGACATTCCTGATATTCATTTTCAGGAACAGAATCCGCAACTATTCCAGCTCCGCTGCGTACAAAGACTTTATTATTTTTCTTGTAAGCAATTCTTATCGCAATGCATAAATCAAGATTTCCGGTGAAGTCTATATAACCAACAGCTCCGCCGTAAATTCCCCGTTTATCTTGCTCAATCTCACTGATTAACTGACACGCTTTAATTTTGGGTGCGCCTGATAAAGTTCCTGCCGGTAAAATTGCATTCACTGCGTCTAATTGGTCTAAGTCATCACGAATTACGCCCCGTACAGTTGAGCCGATGTGCATAACGTGAGAGAAGCGCAATATTTCATGATACTTTTCAACTTCAACCGTTCCGAATTTGCAGACACGACCTAAATCATTGCGCCCTAAATCAACTAACATGTCATGTTCCGCTAATTCTTTTGGGTCATTTAATAATTCGTTTTCTAAATTTTTATCATCTTCGGGCGTTTGACCTCTTTTTCGTGTACCGGCTAAAGGGAATGTGTGAAGAACTCCGTTATGAAGTTTTACGAGTGTTTCGGGTGACGCTCCTGCTGTTTCAATGTCCGTCCCTGAAAAATAGAACATGTAAGGCGAAGGGTTAAGTGTCCTCAAAACTCTGTAAGTGTTAAAAAGACTGCCATCAAAATCAGCCTCCATTCTATTTGATAACACAATTTGAAAAATATCGCCGTCAATAATATGTTCCTGAGCCTTTTTGACCATGCTGCAATAATCTTCTTTGCTGAATAATTTTCGGAAATCGGATTTTAATTTGCATGAAAAATCTTTTTGAGAACGACCGGATTTAATTAACGCTTCGATTTTGTTTAACTCTTTTTCAGCGTAATTATATTCGTCCTGCAAATTATTATTAAGACTTATATTGACAATCAAAATTATTTTCTGGCGGAAATTATCAAAGGCTATGACTTTATCGAACAGCATTAAATCAACATCATTGAATTTTTCGCGGTCGGGAACGTTTGATTTTAAAACCGGCTCGGAATATTTCAAATAATCATAAGCAAAATACCCCACAAGTCCTCCCGTGAATGGCGGCATATTTTCAAGAACGGGACTTCTATTTTCAGCAAGAATACGGCGTATATAAAAATCGGGATTATCTGTCTCAAAAACTTCATCGGTATTTTCGGGCATGTGAGAAATTTTTATATGACCGTCCTTACAAGTTACGCTTAATTTAGGATTAAACCCTAGAAAAGTATAAC
>CAJODZ010000021.1 GCA_905233645.1 uncultured Synergistales bacterium
CAACCTCAGCCACCGCAGGGAGGACATCCGGGAGCTAGACCGCCGCGCACTCAACAGCAACCGCAATTAAGACCTTTGCCGCCGCAAAATCCGAATGAAGTGCCGCAGTTGCATTAAGTATTAAGTTAAGTTTGTAAAAATTTTTGAAGGAGGATTTTTTGCAACATGAAAAAATTTTTAGCAGTATCAATTTTCGTTTTGACGATGAGTTTTACTTGTGCCGCTTTTGCCGGAGTTAAAGTTAGTGTTACGCTTGATGACGGAAAATTTTGCACGCCCATAACGACAACTAACCAGAATACTCCGCCTGAGCCGAAAAATATCAACGGTCAACGTCCGCCAGAACCACCCAAAGACGGCAAACGCCCCCCGAAAATGAGTGGAGATAGAAAACCGCCCGAACCTAGAAATATTAACGGCCAGCGTCCACCCGAACCACCGCAGGCAGATGATGACGGGACATTAAGACCTAAACCGCAAAATTAGTTTTTGAGATTTTTAAATTTATTGGAGGTATTTTTAATTATGAAAAGAATTTTAACAGCAACATTATTAGTAACGGCAGTCGTTTTTACGGCAGGAATAGTATCAGCTCATCAAGGACATAACAGCCCAATGCAACCGCGTGAGCCTCAACAGCAAGAGTGTGAATATCAGTATTGTTGTTTTATCCGCGACGGTAAACAAGTTTGCATCCCGTGTTGTATTCCGCCTAGACCCGATAAAGCTGAATGCCGTGAACGTCCAAACAGACCGGAAAGATTTGGCAGATTTGACGGACAGCCCGGCCAACCTTTTGAACATAGACGCAACGGCGCAGACTTTTTAGAGCCAGGAATGCCCCCCGAAATTAAAGCTAAGGCTATCGAACTTGCCAAAATGCACATTGATTTTGAGGCCGCTCATTCTGAAAGACCTTTTGATAAAGCGAAGTTAATCAAAATTTTCAAGGATATGTCAGATTTGAGACAGGAGATTGAACTTTGGCGTTTTGAAAAAAGATTAAATGATTTTGAGGAACGTGAACACCAGCGCGAATTAAATCGTAATTCAAGACATAATCACCCTGCGCCAGCTCCTGAAAATGCACCAGCACCGGAAAACGCGCCAGCCCCTGAAAAATAATTCAGGCAAATAGAAAATTAAAATCCCCCTGCGTGTTAAAGCGTTTGGGGGATATTTTTTATATTATTGCACTAATACTTCGACGAGATTTTCACTGAGGATTTTTGCACGCAGTACAGCTTTTTTATTATCAGCCCTACGGACACGCACCCAATCTCCAACAGCACCGTCGTCCATTAAAATTCCGGCTGTTGAAACTTTTGCTCCGTTGTATCTTGCGATAATCGTAACTGTACGGCCTTTTTTAAGAATACGGGGGCTTGAAACTGAATTTAAAGTTATCGGCTCGCCTTGTTTAAATCTTTTCTCGGCTAAAAAACCAACGACTTCATTAAAATTTGACGCATATAAACCTGAACTTGACTTTGAAATTTTTTGCTTGCGTGTCATTAAATTTCCGGTTGTTAATTTATCGCCCTTGTTTATATTTCGAGAGGCCATGACGATATTCTGATACCATGTTAAACGCACCGGCAAAGACTTTACGCGGCCATTCTCATCACGAAATCTTAAAGTAACTCCGGGCGTACCGACTATAATGCTTGTGGGGTCAATAATTTTTCCGTCCGGAACTTGTGAATTTGCGCTGATTTCGACTTCTCCGTTCCATGACGCTAAATTTTTAATGAACGGCTCTAAATCTTTAAGCGTTCGATTTTTTGCAGGCTCTTGCGTCTCCGTTAAATTACCTTCAAATTCCGGCTCTTCTAAAAATATTTTCGTCGGCATAAATAATTCTATTCGAGCATCAGCGGCTTCACTTGTGTTAATAGCTCTCAAAACAAAATCGCGCGTCAAAGTATGTCCGTCATCAGTGTATAAAACCAATTCTGAAAGAGCTTTTCTATTTTCACGCGAACCGCCTGTAATTTTTGCAATATCTCCGAGCGTAAACTCATCGTTATTATTTAAGTCAATATAAATTGTTTCAGGTATTTCGATTTTAATATTTTGTGCCGCTGAAATTTCCTGTGCAGTCAAAAAAATAAGTATGCTGACATAAAAAAGGCGGAGCGCATAATTTAACCCCGTCCGTAAAAAATTTTGCATTTTAATTTAAAAATAAGCTTTAACGTTTGATACCGTTTGCAATTCTTAATAAATCGTCCGCCGTTTGAATGCCTTTTGAATTTGCTTCGTAAGCACGTTGAGCAACAATCATTTCGACCATCTCTTCAACAACTTCAACGTTAGACATCTCGATTACTTTTTGCCTAACTCACCTAAAATCGGGTCTCCGCTGGCATCAGTCTGAACAAAAACTCTATCTCCGACAGCTCTTAAACCGGCAGGATTAACAAAACGCGCGAGCTGAATTTGTCCAAGTTCCTGTAATTCTGTTTCGTTCGCAATTCTTACACTAACAACGCCGGTCGGTGATAATTGAATATCAACTGCGTCTTGCGGAATAGTAATCGCAGGCTCTAATAATAAACCGTTCTCGTCAACGACTTGGCCTTCGTTATCAATTTGCCATGAGCCGCCGCGAGTGTAACCGATTTCGCCGTTGGTCATAGTAACTTGAAAAAACGCATTCCCCTCAACGATAGCCCAATCCATAGGCCCGTCTGTAATCTGAAAATTACCTTGCGTCTGAAAACTCGGTGTTGCATTGACGCGCGTTCCTAAACCAACCTGAACACCCGTCGGAACTAATGAGTTAGGCTCAATCGGTGAACCAGGTTCGCGCCAAATCTGATACATTAAGTCCTCAAAATCAGCACGACGCTTTTTATAACCTTGAGTATTAACGTTAGCTAAGTTGTGCGTTACTACGTCTAAGTGTGTCTGTTGCGCTATCATTCCTGAAGCACTTGTCCATAAAGAACGTAACATGATTTAAAAATCCTCCCTTTGCGTTAAATTTAATTAAAAAATTTTAGCCTCTGCTGTAAGACGTTATTAACTTAGTTGTTTGCTCATCATGAGTTGTTAAAGCCTTTGAAGCACCCTCGTAAATCCTTTGAGCCTCAATCATTCGGGTCATCTCTTCAACAACACCAACGTTAGACATCTCCAGAGAGCCTGAAAAAACACGAACGTTATTTACAGCTTGCGCCTCACCTGATTGTGCAGTCGGTGTTAATAAATTTCCGCCCATATGACGCATGTATGTCGGGTTCTCAAAATTAAAAACAGCAACTTGACCAGCAACATTACCGTCCACTAGGATTTGACCGCTGCGCGTAATCTCAATACTACGGGCATTCGCCGCAACAGTAATTTCACCGCCAGTCCCTTGTAATAATAAGCCTTCGGGCGTAACAACGTTATTAGTTCCACTGAGCATAAAATTCCCTTCGCGCGTGTAATAAGTGTTGCCGTTCATATCAGCTACAGCGAAAAATCCTGCACCGTCAATCGCAATATCTAACGGGTTGCCAGTATTTTTTACAACTCCTGGCGTTGCGTCCATTACATCTTCTGAAAAAATACTAGCTAAAGCGAGTGTCCCTATTGTTTGGCGGCCTTTCCAGTTCATTTGAAAAGGAGGATAAGTCAAAATTTTCGTCTCGGAATCTTCAGAAACTTTTTCAATTCTGTCTAAGTGCGCACTAAAATCAGCGTTAGCACTTACACGGCGTTTATAGCCTGGAGTGTCGACGTTAGCTAAATTATGAGTGATAACGTCTAAATTCGTCTCCTGAACTAACATTGCTGAAGCTGCCGCATATAAGCCCCTGTTCAAAATTTTTCACCCCTTTTAGATTTTTAAAATATTATTTTAAATTTAATATCTGCGTTTACCGCGTTTAAGATTTATAAGCATTGAGCTGCGGCCGGAATTTTTTAACCTGTCAATTTCTGCTAAGGCTTTACCTGTTCCAAGCGCGACGCTCTCCATTGGATTTTCAGCAGTAAAACAATTTATGCCGGTCTGTTGTGCTATTAACTCAGGCAATCCGCGCAATAAAGCTCCGCCGCCCGTTAAAACAATTCCCCTGTCAATTATATCGGCTGATAATTCCGGCGGTGTAAGTTCCAAAACATTGCGAACGCCGTCAACTAAACTTTGCACCATTTCGCCAATCGCCATATTCACAGCTGAACTCGTAACTTCAATTTGACGCGGCAAACCCTGAACTAAATCACGACCCTTAACAACCATTCTTTGATCTTCGGCTAATGGTGTGCATGTTCCAATCATGATTTTTAAATTCTCGGCTGTCTGGTCTCCAATAGCTAAATTATATTGCCGGCGCAAATAACGGATTATGCTTTCATCAAATTTATCGCCGCCAATCCTCAATGATTTTGAAACGACTACTCCGCCTAACGAAATTACAGCAATATCAGTCGTTCCGCCGCCGATATCAACAATCATTTTGCCGCGAGCCTCTTCAACGTTCAAATTAGCTCCTATCGCCGCCGCCATTGGTTCTTCAATTAAAAAGGCTTCACGCGCTCCAACTTCTAATGCAGCCTCCAAAACAGCACGCCTCTCAACGTCAGTAGCTCCCGACGGAACACAAATCATCGCCCGATTTCTAAAAAATCTCTGCGAACCTTTCGTAACCCGTCTCATAAAATGTTGTAACATCGCTTCAGTCATTGAATAATTTGCAATCACTCCGTCGCGTAACGGTCTGACTGAGACGATACTGCCTGGAGTTCTGCCGACCATGCTTTTTGCTTCATAGCCGACAGCTAAAATCTCGCCTGTATCTTGGTCAATGGCCACAACTGAAGGTTCACGCAATACTACTCCGTGATGTTTTTCATAAATTAAAACTGTGGCCGTTCCTAAGTCAATGCCTATATCAGTTCCGAACAAATTTTTTAATCTCCTTCTGACGCTGGCGCACCAAATCTCTTGTTAATCATTCCAGCAAGATATCCCGCGCCAAAACCATTATCAATATTTACAACACTTACACCGCTGGCACATGAATTTAACATCGCAAGCAAAGCCGACACGCCACCAAATGACGCGCCGTAACCTATACTAGTCGGTACAGCTATAACAGGACACTCAACAAGCCCGCCCAAAACACTTGCTAAAGCTCCCTCCATACCGGCTACAGCTATTACAACATTTGCTCTCATAATTTCATCAACGTGAGTTAAAACTCTGTGTAAGCCAGCAACGCCAACGTCATATAATTTTTTAACGTGGTTGCCTAAAACTTGAGCAGTTACAGCCGCTTCTTCAGCTACAGGAATATCACTCGTGCCGCCGGTCGCAATTAAAATATAACCCGAATGTTCAGGCTCTGGAAATTTTCCAACGACTGCCGCTCTTGCTTCGGGGTAATAATCAAAATCGACGTTAAGTTTTTTTAATTCATCTGCTGAATTTTTAGAAAGGCGCGTGATTAAAATTACGTCCTGTCCGTTCTTTAACATGATATCAACTATGCCGGCTATCTGTTCAGGAGTTTTACCAGCACCAAAAATTACTTCAGCAGCCCCTGTACGAATTTTTCGATGTAAATCGATTTTTGCAAATCCAATATCCTCAAAAGGCTTTTCGCGTAATTTTAATAATGCTTCATCAACGGTTAAAGCTCCATTTTTAACGGCATTTAAAATATTTTTAACGTCATTCAAAAAATGTTCACCCTCGAAAATAATATCACATGCAAAATCTTTCGATTAGTCCCGCTCTTTACCGCGCCAAAAAACTCTAACCGGTGTCCCTGAAAAATCATCAAGCCCGCGAATTTTATTACGCACATGATTTTCAAAAGCATTATTCGCTAAACTCGTATCATTCACGAAAAATATAAATGTCGGCGGCGTGTTTTCAGCTTGCGAACAATAATAAACTTTTAACGTTCTGCCCTTCCTGTCCGAAGGTAATCTGTCAAAAGCTAAAACATCACGCATAAGCCTGTTTAAAATATTCGTTGGTATTCGTTTTTTGCGGTTGTTAAAAGAATTTAAGACGGCCGGAATAATTTTTTGAGAACCGCGCCCCGTTAATGCTGATACAAAAATTACGCTCGCAAATTCTGCAAAAGGCATTTCGTCGCGAATTTTCTTAATGATTTTATCGGCGTTGTTAATCTTAGTGTCCATTAAATCCCATTTGTTAAGCACGAAAATTAAGCCTTTGCCCTTACGAATGACATGAGCCGCAATCTTTTTATCCTGGTCAGTGCATGGTTCGCGCGCGTCCATTAACAATAATGCTACGTCTGAACGGTCAACGGCGGCTAAAGTTCTAACGAATGAATAATACTCTAAATCGCTGTCAAATTTGCTTTTACGCCTTAATCCTGCCGTGTCAACAATTCTAAAATCTTGGCCGTTAATATTTATAGACGTATCAACAGGGTCGCGCGTCGTTCCGGCAATGGGACTAACTAACGAACGCTCCGTACCGGATAATAAATTTAATAACGAAGATTTTCCGACGTTCGGCTTTCCGACAATGGCTAATTTAATTGCGTCCGGATTTTCAAAAATCCCGTCATCTAAATTTTGAGGCAGTAATTCAATAATTAAATCGCAAAGCTCATCTAAATTACGTTTATGCAAAGCACTAACCGCAATTACATTTTCAAAACCCAATGCATAAGCGTCGTTCATTAAATCATCGTGTTTAGGGTCATCAAGTTTATTCACTGCGACGATAACGGGCTTGTTGCCAGCTTTACGAATAAAACCGGCTATCTCTTCATCACCAGTCGTAACACCTTCGCGCCCGTCGACCAGCATAATTATTAAATCGCATTCGTTGACGGCTTCGTTGACATGATTTTTAATGCCGCTTGCAAATTCGTTATCTTCACCAAAAATACCGCCGGTGTCGATTAAATAAAAATTATTCCCTTTGTATTCAGCTTCTCCGTATAATCTGTCGCGCGTAACTCCGGGCATATCATCAACGATAGCTTCGCGCTTGCCTGTCAATCTATTAAAAAGCGATGATTTTCCGGCGTTAGGTCTTCCGATAATTGCTACTATACCTGACATTTTTAATCACGCCTTCTTATTTCCTGTTGATATATTTAGCAAGGTCATCGCCTCTTAAGCCTGCCGCTAAACCAACCGCTAATTTAATTCTTGCCTGGCACGGTGATAAAAATCCTCCGTTGATTAAACCGGCCTCTATCAATTGAGACGCACTGCCTTCAAAATCTTCATTAGCCTGAACATAACCGTTCGATGCTCTTGCCGTTAAGACAATCGGAATATCTGAACGCAAAATCTTTTTTAGCAACGGTATCCATGATGAAGGTAAATCGCCGTCGCCAACTCCTGACACAATTAAACCGTCAAGCTCTTCAAATCTTTTATCAGTCAATGCCTTCAAAATTAAATCCGTATCGCCCAACGAAGCACACAAAATCGGAATGTTACGCGCAACGGGAGAATTTAATTTTTGAACGCTCCTGTGTCGTGGTTGTCTTAAAGATACGTAATCGTCGAAAGGCTGTTTGAAAATTCCTAACGGCGCGTCTGAAAAACCTACAACCCACGAACGATTAAAATTTGACACTTCTAAAATATCTGCCGGTGAGTAAATCACATCGTTGATACAAATTAAAGAGCCTTTACCTGTGCAAGCCCCCGACAAAATAGCTTTGACGCTCTGAGTTAATCGTAAAACAGTTTGAGAATTTGGAACGCCTAAATTAAAAATTGAACTCGTAAAAATTATTGGCGGATTTAAATCCCAAACTAAATCGGCAAAATAAGCAAGCTCCGCTAAACATTGAATGCCGCATGTTACGATAACACCTGCTGCACCATCGTTATTTATAAAGCCCGCAGCCATTTCAATTATTTCGCTGCACATTCTCAACGTGTAATTCGAGACCGGCTGAAAGCTCCATTTTTGAAAAACCGTATGCTCTTGTAATTCTTGAGGTAATAAATTTGCGGCCTCTTCGTCTGTTAATTCCGAGCCGTCAGAATGTTGAACGATACGGCCTCCGGCTAATAAGATTGTAATTTTATCGCGGTTGTCCATTTTAATAACCTAAGTTTTCGCCAACTATCAAAATATGATATTTGCGGCCTTTTAACGGCATTTCTAAAATCAAAGTTGCTCTGCACATTCTTGCTTCATCACGGCAATCAACGCAACGCCCAGCTTTTACACACGCAGTCTCTTCATGTTGTCTAATAGCATTTGGAATAGTGGCGGCACGTGCTTTTTTGATACCGTCTGTTAAATCGAATGCTAATTTGTTAATCCCGATTACGAAAATTACTTCTCCGTCGCCCCATGCCATACAAGCTACGCGATTGCCTGAACCGTCAATGTTAATTATTTCGCCGCTACGGGTTATAGCGTTGGCACTTGTCAAAAAATAATCTGAAGCGTTCTCCGCAAAACGGGCAGCCTTCATTTCGGGTTTTGATAAGCCGCCCCAATGTTGATTGATTACATTTCCGCGCTCTTTTAATTTTTCGATAGCTCCGATTTGTCTAACCGTAACTGAGCCAGGAATACCGACGCTCGCTTTTTCAGGAATTATTTCGAGAATACGGCTTAATGCTTTTTCAGCGGTCGGGACGTATTCAGCCTCAAAGCCGCGATTTTGTAAAGCTTTAACTAAATTATTTCCTACGACTTCATTTGCTGTCGCGATTGTTTCAGAATATGACATATAAAAAATTACTCCCCTTAAAATTTAAAATTTAAATTTAGTTTAGTATTGCTGATTTAAAAATCTTAACGCCATTTCAATCGTCGGGTTAGTTCCAAAAATTACATAAGCGTTTTGCAAAATTCGTAAAGCGTCAGATTTTAAACCTTTGCCCTTGTAAGCTTCAGCAAGTCCAAGCCAAGCCCTAACATCATTGTTTTTTAAGCGCAACGCCTCGAAAAAATTATTCATGGCTAAATCGTAATGCTTGTAAATTAAATTCTTGCTGCCCTCTTTAATTAACAGTTCATAATTATATTTAATATCATTCGATTTAAATTGCGCGTTTAAATTTGGCGTAGGTGGTGGTGGCGGTGTTTCAATTTTAGGCTGAACTTGAATTTGCGTTTGCGTTGGTTGCGGTTGTTGAGGTGATTTATTTTCGTTATTACCGTTAAGACGCTCAAGTTCTTTTAAAATTGTTTGTCTCTCTTCTTTTTTATCAAGCGGCAATAATTTCAAATACTCATTTAGTGCGACACTAGCAGTTTGAATTTTGCCGGCTTTTTCAGCAGATTTCGCAAGACCTGTTAAAAGTGAATTTTCGCTCGGATAAATTTTATAAGCCTTTTGATATAAATTCATGGCCTCATCAAATTCATTCTGTTCAAATAATTTTTCAGCGCGTGAATTTAAAGCTTCAGGAGTGTTACGTTCAAGAAAGAATAATACGCCCCAAGCTCCCGCAAGTGTAATCAACATGAATACACATAGAAAAATAATTCGCGGAACGTATGAAACTTTGTGCTTAATTTCATGTTCTTTTTCTTCAGCGGCTTTTGTGCGTCGACCCTGTAAAACTTTTTGCAAGCGGTTAATGAATTTATTATTGCGTTTTAATTCACTGTCCTCGACTTGCGCTTTAAAACTATTATCAGGTTCAGCGATATCTGTCCATAATTCATCGGGCGGGTCGGTTAATTTTTGCCTGTAAGTTTTTTCGATGTTAAATTCGTCTTCGCTGTCATCATCGGGCAAAGGCTCATTATCATTTTCATGCTCATGTTCCGGCTCTTGTTCCTGTTTAATTTCTGGCTCAACTTCTTGTTCCACTTCAGGCGTTAATTTTTGAGCGTCTTCATTTTCAATTTTGCTTTCGGGAATTTGCTCTTGAATTATTTCTTGTTCCTGTGCGAAATCCGGCTCATGCTTAATTTCAGGTTCAGGCGTTTTTATGTCTTGCTCTTTTGAATTTTCAGGCTCAGGCTTAAATTCTTGCGCAACTTCTATTTCAGGCGTTACAGCAAAATCAAGAGCAGGCTTGCTAAAATTTTCAGGCGGTGTCAAATCGAACTTGCTAAAATCTAATTGAGGTTGTGTATTAGAAATTGGAGCGAGCAATAAACCCGTTCCCTCAGAATTTTTTTCATGTTGTGGACTTGTATAATTTCCGCTAAGCCAGTCCGTTAAATCCTGATTCAAAAAACTTTCACCTCGCTTAAGTGAACCACTCACGACTAAAATCGCGAGCTTCGAAAAGATAAAAATCCTCGTTCAAGAAGTTTGGTTTGCACCCTTATTCTTGCAGGCGTGTCCACTTCGCCCCTAGCGTATAGTCCCTGTAAGGACACAACGTTACTTTTCCTTAAAATGTTTAATGCTCCGTTTACATCAGCATTTAATTTTTGACCTTTTGAGGTTTGATACAATCCCCTATGCATTCTCTTGCCTGAAAATTCATACGTACCTTTATTATTTATGTCATACTTTGGAAATTCGTCCTTATCCCAAAAGCTAGCCTTAGAAGTATAACTCTCTTCCTGCTCGTGATAATCTATACCATAAAATTTACATAGATACTCTAACTTATTCCGTAAACTTCCAAACGGGATATTTACAAAATTTTGATTATTGATTTTCCCAATATTGCTTTGGTTCTGAAAATCGGGATTATATCCGCAAATAATCGTACCAATGTTATTTATTAAACAGTAATTTATGATTATTCGAGCAACTTTAGCTATATAGTCATTTACACGGTTATTACGTTTTCGGGTTATAGCTGTTTGCAGTCTCGTTTGCGCCTTGAGCTTTTGTTTATCTTTAATACTTTGTAATCGGGCATTTTCTTTGTTATACCATTGATTTACAGATTTTAATTGCCGTCCGTCTATGATGAATGTTTTTCCGGTATTTGTTGCACAGGTTGTTAAATTATTTATTCCTAAGTCAATTCCTAGTGCATTATTATAATTTAATTCACTATGAAATTCGTTTGCGTCGTATATATATTGAATTTCAAAGTACCTAGCTTTTGATTTTGGAACAATTTTAATAATTTTCACATTCTTGCCGTTAAGAATTGGCGGAACGCTTATCGTTATTGATTTATGAGTTTTTCCAAAACTACGAGAATACGGGATATTTAAGCGGCCATCTTTTAAGCTAAAATCCACTATTGTTAATGTTGCGAAACCGTCTTTAGGAAGATATTGCGGTAATTTTACAGATTGAGAATAACTACCATTTTTCTTCAATTTCAATAACGCAAAAAATGATTTAAACATTTGGTCTACTTGTTGAATAATCTGTTGTGCAACATGTGTCCGTAATTTTTTATAATTCATGCTGCTTTTCTTCAACAAATTCCAGTTTGCGTAATAGTTCAAATATTTTTTCTTTGAAAAATAGTATTGCCTAACGTTGTATATAGCTTCATTAGCTATATTTTTTGCGATATGCGTCTTGTAATCCCTTTTAGACGATAACTTTACTTGATGTTTTATCGTTAAATACATAAATTCACCTCCATTTATACCGTTTTATAATAATTATATATTTTATGACCGCCTAACTCATGATTAAAATCACGATAGTGCGGCGGCTATTTTATCAAAAATTTAGTTTAACAAGATTTTTAGATAACGGCAATTTTTATAATTTAAAAAATTAAACGCGTTGAAAAATTTTTAAATTGTGATTTAATTTACGTGTTGAATTAAAAAAACACTGACCAAATTTTTAAAAGCCCCTGTTTTTTGCAACTACGTTTACAACTACGCGATATTATTTTTAAAATTTGCAGCCAACTATTTTTAACGCACATGCTTTTTCAAACAAAGTATCAAATTTTTTAAGGCCGTTATAACTTTTAAAAGTTTGACCAATTCAAAATCAAATTATTTTTTCACGCAGCCATTCAGTTAAAAAATTCATTTGTTCCGTTGTATGAAACCAATGTTCTCCGCCGTCCATGACTGTTAATGAAAAATTATGATTTTTTGCGAAAGTTTTAATTATTTCGAGAGGTGTTAAAAAATCTTCGCTGCCGTAAATTATATTTGTTGGGACGTTCCATTTAAGAGGGTGTGCGCGGACAAATTGTAAATATTGCCATGAAAGGACTTCGCCAAAATCAATTTGAATTTCGCCTTTAGCTTTTAAATCTTTTTCACTAACACCGGCGCGGCTCATCATATTTAAAATAATTTTTTCCATGTCGACGATTGGCGAAATAAAAAACGCGCGGCTAAAATTTTCCTGTTCGTTTTCAAAAGCCAACATCGAAAAATAAGCTCCGATACTGTTAGCAATAATTTCAAATTTTTCAGAATTGGGACAAGTATTTTTAATTTCGAGATATTTGTTAAAAATAATCTCTTTTGCGAATTGCGGTCTGTAATCTTGTTGATAATCAATTCCAATAATTTTGCGGTTTAAAAATTTTTCGTATTTATCAAATTCGTGAGCGTTGCCGTTTTTGCCATGAATATATAAAATTTTTTCAAGCGTCATTTTAAAAACTCCTTTATCATTAACTGGCAAGAAGACTCCCACTTCTTCAAGTGGGAGATGAATTGCCCATATAGTATAATGCCACACAGGTTTTCAAATGTTGCCCGTAAGGTAACAGTACCTATGGAGCGTAGGGAAGGGTTAGCCTCATAAAAAACCCATAGCCTCGGAAACTGATTCCTGTAATCCTGAAGGCTAAGAAGTATTCGGGTTAGGAGGATTAAAGGAAGCTGTCATCTTCTATAAGTGGCGGTAGTTCACTTGATATACGGTATGTATTCTTGTTTTAACGTTGTTGTCAACGAACGCGATAAACCTGAAGTTGTTTTAATTAGAGCCTTAGAACCGTTTGACGGGATAAATTTAATGCAAAAGAGGCGCAACAAAAATCAAATCATAGATTTATGTAACGGGCCAGGAAAATTGTGTACTGCTTTAAATATTTCAAGAGAGAATTACGGCGATGATTTATGCGGTGATAATTTATACATAGAAGACCGCGCTAAAATTTCCAATGAAAAAATTAGCGTTTCTCCAAGAATAAATATTGATTATGCCGAAGAATGCAGAGATTGTTATTGGAGATATTATGTTAACGGTAATCGTTATGTGTCGAAAGTTCCGCAACGCTATCAAAATAATTCTAAGCCGTTTGAGTGTTAAACTATGCTTTTAACGAATTTATATTTAAGCACGAAACTAAATCAGAATTATATTTTTTGCCGCCTAAAAAAGGGTTTTCGGGCGCAGTTAAGAATATTTGCCAGCCGGTATCTAAAAGATTTTTTAATGCCGTTTCGCGCGCGTTAGTGTCAAGTTCGGCGGTAAGGTCATCAAAAAATAATACGGGCTTACGTTTTAAACGCGAATAAATCAATTTCCCGGCGTTGATTATTAAATTCAAAACAAGCATTCTCTTTTGGCCGCGGCTTAAAACATCTGAAGCAGGTTTGTCATTTACCATAAAAACTATATCGTCAAAATTAACACCGCTTAACGGACGCATTGCTAAAATTTCGCGTTCGTGATGTATTTTTAGACTGTTATATAAAAAATCAGCACCGCTTAAATTTTTAAGGTCGGGAATAATTTTTATAGTGAACGTTTTTTCGCTGTTGTTTAAAAATTCCTGTAACATCGAAATTACTTTACGCCGTCTTTCCATGATATAACCGCCCGTTTTGCAAAATAACTCTGTCGTTGAATTTGTCGGTCTTTTCGCGCGTAAAAGATTTATTCTGTATCTGTTCACTGCTTTAAAATCAGCTAGAATTTTTGCATACGGAGAATGTATCAAAGCACAAAGCTTATCGATAAATAACCGTCTTGCGGCTGAAGTCGCGTCTATTAAATTTATTGCGCCCGTCAAAAAAATTACACTCGGTAATAATTCGCGTAACTCAGTGCATGAAATCTTTTTATTTTCCAGCTTTAACGAAATACGGCTTGCTATTTGTGCGGCAACTGTAAAATCTTCTTCACCGGAAATTTTTGCGAAAATAGAAGCGAGCTGGAGAGAATTATTCCAGTTAATTAAATTCTTCGTCCTGGAAAAACCTCCCCAACCCGATAAAATGCTAAGGCTTTCTAATAAATTCGTCTTGCCTGAACCGTTTGAACCTAAAATTAAATTTATTCGCTCAGACCAATCTATTTTTAGCCGTTTAAAGTTTCTGAAATTTTCTAATCGGCTCTCGATAAAAATCAATTTTGATATTCGTTGTTATTTTCAGGTTGATTGTAATTTTCCTGTGAACCTTCGTTATACTCGTTATATTCTTCAGAATTATTGTTTTCTGAATTATTTTCAGGCTCGTTATCTCCTTCAGGCGTATCGTTTATATCTTCTTCGGGCGGTGCGAAAAATTCTCCTTCATCGTCTAAATAATCCTGTGATGTAATTCTCGCAGGCATGACCATATATAAAAAGGTTTCGTCATCGTTCCTATATAATCTCGTTTGACCTTCGGGGTCGCTAAATTCGATTTTTAATTCGTCCTTTGAAGACACTTGGCCTAAAGCTTTTAAACCGTCCTGCAAAAACATCGCATTAAATCCTATACGCATGAACTCACCTTGAATTTTTGATTTAACGAGTTCTGTTGTCATTCCTAATTCAGGTGCGCGCGCAGTAATTTTTAAATCGCTTTCAGGGTCTAAAGTTAATACAGCAATATGACCGTTATTATTTCTGGCGATGATATCAATACGTTCAATAGCTGATAGAAAATCAAGCCGCGAAATTATCATACTTGCTTTGACTTCCTTGTTTAAAATTTTCTCATAAGCAGGAAACGGCGTTTCAATAAGTCTTATCGAAAATTCCATCTCAAAATCTTCGTCCTCAATAATAAACCATGATGTTGTGCCGTCTGTCTTAATCGTAATTTTAGACAATGGGTTAATATACGTCGAAAGTGTTCGTGTTAAATCTTTAAATGCCGCAGCAGGAATTAAAATACTATTTTCGCCGCCCGAAGTACAAAGAGCCTGCGATATTGAAATTCTTTTTCCGTCGGTTGCAACAGCTTTTATATCAGTAATGGTCGTTTGTAAAAGGCAAGTACCTAAATATTTCGGGAAGTCTGAAGGTTGAGAACCTGCTGCTGTACCTTCTGCTGATAATTTTGTTAAATCACTGAGCTGTAATACACAGAAAAATTCTGCGCTGTCGCTGTTGGGTAAAGTTGGAAACTCTTCAGGCTGCATAACCGTAATACGGGTTTTATTACGGTCTGATGAAATAATTGCATGTTCGGAAGTTGTTTCAAGTTTTAATGTTTTGCCCTTAGCTTTTTTGAGAATATTACTAACGATTTCTACGGGTAATAAACAAGTGCCAGGCTCTTCAACTTCGATATTTTTAAATATGCATTTTACGGCTGATGTTTTTAAATCCGTCGCTTCCAAAATTATTTGTCCGTCTGGATTTGCTGAAAATAATACGCCGCCGAGAAGATATTTTTATTTTTAGTGTCGGCGACGTTTCCAGCAGCTTGCCATAACCTTAAAAATTTGCCGCGTTCTAAACGTAATTTCATAATTTCAAGTCCTTCATTAAAAAATGCAAATGTAAATTATATCGCCAGTACTAACCTTTTGCGCCGAAGTCATCATTTTCATCATCTGAAAAATCATCGTCGCCCTCTTCAAGCTTTATTACTTCCTGTTCAACTTCTACCCATTCAGCCCATGAACGCGGACGTATTCTTTTATAATTTATTTCGTTATCGTTAATTACAAAACCTACGCGTCCTATTATAGTACGTTCATTCGGTTTATACGGTAAAGTATGCCAAAAAACTACACGCACCCAAATATCTTCGAGGATATCTCTTGCTGTTCCGTTCGTCTCATTTTCAGCGATATAACCCCAAGCTTCACCTTCGCGCCACCTGAATTTATTAGTTTTTGTGTCAACGCCCTCACGAATGTCTATTCTTAAAGAGGTGTCTTTATCAGATTTGACCATGAAGACTGAGAAAATATTATCGTTCGAGCCTGCGCCTACTTGGTCATTTGAAGTAATCTCCGGCCTAAAAGTTCCCATGTATTTAATCCGTAAGCCTGTGTCTGTTTTAAAGTCGATTAAATTTCCTGCGCGGTCTTTTTGGGTTTCAAAATCCTCCGAAAGAACATCAGCGTAAGCAAAATTAAAACTCGTGATTAAAATAATAAAGCTCAATAAAAATTTCTTAATGCTTGTACTCGAAAAACTCATAAATAAAAAACCTCCGTTTAAAAAATTAAAAAGCTAAAAATTTCGCTAATCATAACAAAAATTAACAAAAAATTGCGACTGTTACATTATAATTATTTCAATTACTTTATTCATAAAACAGGAGGCTTAATTTCTATTGAATGAAAAAATTACGCGACCCCACCGCAAACACTCTTTCACAAGACAGAAGGAGCGTTTAAATTTTTTTGCTATGGGTGGTCTGGGTGAAATCGGGAAAAATATGTACGTCATCGAATATAAAAATGAGATAATCGTTATCGACTGCGGCTTAAAATTTCCCGATAACGAATTACCTGGCATTGATTACGTTGTTCCTGATGTTACTTATCTTGAAAATAACAAAAGCAAAATCCGCGCACTAATAATTACTCACGGCCATGAAGACCATATGGGAGCAATGCCTTACGTAGTACCAAGATTAAACGTTCCGATTTACGCAACAAAATTAACACTGGGTTTAATCAAAAATAAGCTTCAGGATGAAATCCCAGAATGTAGGCCAGACTACAACGAGATTAAAGCCGGTGAGATTATTGAGCTTGGTTCATTTAAAATCCGATTTATCGCCGTCGCTCATTCAATTCCTGACAGCGTAGCTCTTTCGATTGATACACCGATAGGCCGAATTGTTCACACTGGTGATTTTAAATTGGACTCCACACCGATTGACGGACGAATTACAGATTTTGGAGCGTTCGCTGAGGAAGGGGACAAAGGGGTTTTATTATTAACATCAGACAGTACAAACGCTGAAAGGCCGGGCTTTACTCCTTCCGAGAAAATTATTTCAGGGACGCTAGCAAATTTATTCAGAGCTTACAAATCAAAACGCATTATCATTTCGTCATTCGCAACAAATATTCACCGTATTCAACAAGTCGCAGACACAGCCGCCAAATTTAACCGCAAGCTTGCACTTTTGGGACGTAGTATGTTGCGTAACGTTGAACTTTCGCGTGACTTGGGATATTTAAAAATTGACAGCAAAATTTTAATTCCCGTCGAAGATATTTGGCGTTATTCCGGAAATCAATTAGTAATCATGACAACAGGAAGTCAGGGCGAGCCGTTTTCAGGTCTTGTAACGATGAGCAGAGGCGAAAATAAAGCAATCAGTTTAAGCGAGCATGATGTAGTATTTATGCTTGCGTCGATAATTCCGGGCAATGAAAAACTTGTACACGGAACGATTAACAGATTATTTGCTACTGGTTGCGATGTTGTTTATGAAAAGGACAAAAACGTTCACGTTTCAGGCCATGCCTCTTCGGAAGAGTTAAAAATAATTTTAAATTTAGTTCGTCCGCAGTATTTTGTTCCTGTTCATGGTGAATACAGGCATATGGTAAGGCATTCGCAATTAGCACAATCAACAGGAATTGCGCCTCGAAATATTTTTTTAATGCATAACGGCGACGTTTTAACTTTTGCGAAAGGAAGCCCGCCCAAAATTCGAGACCGTGTTCAATCGGGAGCAATCTTAGTTGACGGGAATGCTACGAGCGAAATTAAAAGCCAAGTCATGAAAGAGCGTCGCGAAATTTCAGAAGACGGAGTTTTAGTCGTTGCGGCTGCTGTTGATGACAGAGGAGAATTATTATCGCCAGTTGCAATCGAAACTCAAGGCGTATTTTTCTCAGATGACACGCACGGAATTTATAACGAGTTATACGCTGCGGCAGAAAATGCTGTAAAAGAATTATCCGGTGGGCGTGTTAGCATTGACGCTTTAAAACGGACAATCAAAACCAGAATACGAGATGTTTTACGCCGTCACAATTCATCATTTGCGGTTGTCTTGCCTGTAATCTCAGTGAAGAGGCCGGGCTATTATTATGATGATTTAAGTTACGAGAAAGAATTTTTTTAAGGAGGCTGTTTTAAAAATTGAGTTTTAATTTTGATTTAAACACATTCGTTTTAGGAATTATTCAAGGATTATGCGAATTTTTACCCGTAAGCAGTTCAGGCCATTTAGCGATACTGCAAAACTTTTTCAATATGGGTAACGAGGAGAATTTAGCGTTCGATTTATTTTTACATTGTGCGACGGTATTAGCGATTTTAATTTATTTCAGGCGCGAAATTTTGAAAATAATTTACGGTTGGTTTACAGGCTGGTTTAAAAAGGATAAGGGCGGCGGCTGGTTATACGGTTGGCAAATCTTTATCGTAACTTTTTTAACGGGAGTAATTGGTTTGCCATTAAGAAAGGTTGCCGAAAAATTTTTGACCTCGCTGACTTCAATCGGTTGCGGTTTAATTTTTACGGCGATTATTTTAGCGTTAGTCCCTGTGATTTCAAAACGCAATAAAAAATATTCATGGTTTACGACTGCGTTAATAATCGGTATTGCTCAAGGGATAGCAGTTTTGCCAGGAGTATCACGTTCAGGAATGACGATAGCAGCAGGAATTTTAGCAGGTTTAGGATTTGCGGAGGCATTTGAATTTTCGTTTATAGCGTCCGTACCGGCAGTTTTAGGAGCGGCGTTACTTGAGGGCTTAAAGGCTTTGAAGTCTGGTGAACTATTTATGCCGTCCGGTTGGATTTTTGCTATTTTAATCGCATTCATTTTAGGGTTAGTAACGTTAAATTTTATGCGCAAACTTGTAATTTCCGGTCGTTGGGCATATTTCGGATTATATTGCCTAGCGGTTGGGAGCGCAGTAATTTTATTCTCGTTAAAAATTTTTTAGCGCTCGTTAAAAATTGCCCCCGTGAAAAATTCTCTTATAAAAATTTCGGGGGCTTATTTTATAAATTTCCTGTGTTCATTAAATTAGCAAGTTCGTTAGCATAATACGTTATTAAAATATCTGCTCCGGCTCGTGCTGTTGCGATTGCCATTTCTGAAATAATTTGCGTCTCGTTTAACCAACCTTTTTGTGCGGCAGCCTTAATCATTGAATACTCGCCACTTACTGAATAAGCAGCAACAGGATTTAAAATTTTTTCATGCACAGTTTTTATAACGTCTAAATATGACAACGCAGGTTTTAGGATTATCATGTCAGCTCCTTCGTCAATATCGGTTAAAGCTTCTTTGACGGCTTCACGAACATTGCGCGGGTTCATTTGATAAGATTTTCTATCACCAAACGACGGGGCAGAACCTGCAGCTTCACGAAACGGCCCGTAAAAACTTGATGCATATTTCACAGCATACGAAAAAATTAGCGCGTCATAAAAATTTTCGTTATCAAGAGCGTTACGAATAGCTTGTACTTGTCCGTCTAACATCGCCGACGGAGCAACTATGTCCGCACCAGCTTGTACCTGTGAAATTGCTATACGCTCCAAAATATTTAAACTTACGTCATTTTCGATAACGCCGCTTTTCTCATTCACCATTCCGCAATGGCCATGATTTGTATATTCACACATACAAACGTCAGCAATGATATTTAATTCAGGAAAATTCTTTTTAGCTAATCTTATCGCTTGCTGAACAACTCCATTTTCATCCCATGCCGGCGACGCGATTTCATCTTTTTTATCTTCATCAGGTATACCGAAAAATAACACGCTCGAAATTTTATTATTCACAACTTTTTCAAGCGCATAACATAATTTTTCATCGGGACTATATCTGAATTGGCCGGGCATTGCTGAAATCTCCTCAACGATATTTTTGCCCTCACGAATGAAAATCGGGTAAACAAGCATTGAAGGATTTAAACGAGTTTCAGCTGTCAGCGCGCGGATTTGTGAATTTAAACGCAGTCTACGAGGACGTATTAACATAAAAATAATTTACTCCCTGTCAATCGAAACTATTTTTAATTTTCTGATACCCTTTGGAATTTTTACACTGACTTCATCACCGACTATATGACCTAAAATCGCTTGACCGACCGGACTTTTTTGAGAGATACGGTTTAAATCGCTTGATAAATTCATACCTGATAATTCTTCTGAGCCAACGATTGTATATTTATACATTTTGCCTGGCTTGTCTATATCTTCAAGCTTTACTGTTAAACCTATAGCGACGCGATTTGTATCGAGATTATCTTCATCAATGACAACAATTTTACTAAGCATTGTCTCAAGCTCTAAAATACGGCCTTCAACTTTGCTCTGTTCATCTTTAGCAGCGGTGTATTCTGCATTTTCGCTCAAATCTCCATAGCTGCGGGCTTCTTCAAGTTTGTTAGCTACGTCCTGCCTTCTGGTTGTGCGTAAAAAAGTTAATTCCTTTGATAAAGTTTCGTAGCCGCTTTTTGTAACGACGACTTGATTTTCATTTTTTTTCAATTTCAAAAAACTCCCTTCGTGCTAATATTACACATGTTTAAAAATTGAGCACATATTCTAGCAAATTAAAAAAGGAGTTGTATTTTTTATGACGACGAAATTAGAGAAGGCTATTTCTTATTATTCAACGGCGACTGACACTTACGCTGATAATTTGAATGTCGTTTTTAGAAAAGTGTATCAGTATATGGCGTTGGGTTTGATTTTAACAGCGATAACAGCTTATTACGTTGCTTCAAGCCGTGCAGCGATAAATTTATTTTTCAGCTCATCAGCTCCGTTGTTAATCGTAGCGGTTGTTGAAATCGTTTTAGTTTTAGCTTTGAGAGTAATGCTTGAAAAGATTTCAACGACTACGGCGTTAATAATGTTTTGTGCGTACAGCATTTTGAACGGAATTTTATGCGCGTCGATTTTGCTTGTATACACTCAAGAGAGCATTTACACAGCGTTTTTCACGACGGCGGCGATGTTCACAGCGATGAGCGTTTACGGATTATTTACACAACGCGATTTAGCGAACATGGGCAGTATTTTAAGAATGGCATTATTTGGATTATTAGCGGCACTCATAATAAATTTATTCATGGGTTCAGCAGCTTTTGATTATGTCATCAGCATTGCGGGTGTAATAATTTTTGCAGGCTTAACAGCTTATGACACCGCAACGATAAGGTCGCTTGCTATGGAAATTGACACCAACAACGAAACATTAACAGGCCGTGTAGCGATAGTTGGTGCGCTTGAGTTATATTTAGACTTCATAAACATGTTCATATATTTATTAAGAATTATGGGCAGAATGAAGGACAGATAAAAACTAAATTAAATTATCAAAATTTTTGAACTCCCCTGCTCATCAACGGGCGGGGGAATTTTTTATGTTATTTTAAAAAATGTTTGAGCGTTTCGCGAAAAATATCATGTGCAAAAATTAAATTACTATTAAAATTAAGCAACAAATTTTTTTAAAAAGGAGTTGCATTATTATGCATAGAATTTTTCACAAGACAGCAATTTTATTTTTATTATATCAAAGTACTTTAGCTATATTTTTAACGAAATCTTAAAATTCTTCCCGAAATTATTTTTGCGGCTAAGTTGGATTTTTCAGCTACGTAAATCTCTAATTTAGCTAGACACTTTAAAAATTTTTCGGTCAAATCATCATAAATTATCCCGTCGCAAAAAATATCATCGCTAACGATTACAAGATTGTTTGAATTTTTATGCATGTAATCAATTTCGCGGCAAAGCTTTTTAAAAATTTCTTGTTCGTTTGGAAATATTACATCATTAAAAAATTCATTCGCTAACCAGTTCGTAAGGCTCTCTAATAAAATATTCGCACCGGCTAAAATATTCTCGTAAGCAAAATTTTTCTCGCGCTCTAATGTTATAAAATTTTTATTAAATCGCTTGGCCTCATGTCTTTGAATACGCGCTAATATTTCGGGGTCATGTTCGTTGCGTTTAAGTGTTGCTATATAAAATTTTTCACCGCCGGATTTTAAAGCCCGTTCACTTAAAAAATTTTCAGCGTATAAACTTTTTCCGGAACTCGCGCCGCCGCTTATTAAAGCTAAATAGCTCAATGTTATAATCTCCCTTATTATGCATATTCGTTTTAATTTAAATTTGAAAACCAAAATATTTTTAATCGCATTTTTGATTTTAACAGCCCATTCTCAAGCAGAGGCTAATTTGTCAATTATTTGTACCCTTTATCCGCAATTCGATTTTACACGCGAAATCGTAAAAGATTTGGCGGACGTGAAATTATTATTAAAACCTGGAATTGAACCGCACGAATTTGAACTAACTCCCAAAGATATCATGATTTTAAATAACGCGGACTTGATAATTTATACGGGAAATTTAATGGAAGTTTGGGCAGAAAGAATTTTTAACGCGCTCGATAATAAAAACATGATTTTAAATTTGTCGGACGGCATTGAAATTTTAAATAACGACCCTCACATTTGGTTAAATATGCTGAACGCAATCTCAATGGTTGAGAAAATCGCTGACGCTGTTTGTAAATTAGACCCCGAAAACGCAGAATTTTATAAAAATAACGCGCAGAATTATATTTCACAGCTTCAAAATTTTGATGACGCATTCATGAAATTTAAAGGCCGCGAAATAATTTTTGCCGGAGAATTTTCATATTATTATTTTGTTGAGCGTTACGGAATAAATTATTTAAGTGCTTACAACGGCGAAACTGAAGCAGGCTTTAAACAGGTAGCTGAAATTATTAAACATGTTCGTGAAAATAATATTAAATATATTTTCTGCGACGCATTTGAAATTTCGGATATCTCAAGGCAAATCGCTAACGAGACGGGCGCACAAATTTTAATTTTGAACACTGCTCATAACGTACCGGATTTAAATATGACTTTCGCCGAAATCGTGAATGATAATTTGAAAAATCTTGAACTTGCTGTAAATCAACATGAATAAATTTTTAAGCTTAGAAAATGTAAACGTTAATTACGGCAATTTTAAAGCGTTAAATAATATAAATTTTGAAATGAACGCCGGTGAATTGATTTTTATAACTGGTGCTAACGGTTCGGGTAAAAGCACTTTTATAAAAACTATCGCTGGCCTCATAAAAATTGCGTCCGGAAAAATTTTAAAACCTTCTAAAATCGCCTACGTTCCGCAAATTGAAACAGCTGACAGAGATTTTCCGGCAACCGTCTTTGAAATAGTTATTACAGGAATGCAAAGGCCGCGAAAATTATTTTACACACGTCAGGATAAACAAGAGGCCATGAAAATTATTAACGCGCTCGGTCTTGAAAATTTAGTAACGCGGAAATTAAACACTTTATCGGGAGGACAATACAGAAGAGTTTTTTTAGCGCGGGCTTTATGCGGAAAACCTGAATTATTATTACTTGATGAGCCTTGCGCCGGACTTGATATAAAATCTCACAGGGATTTTTATGACATTCTTGCAAAGATAAATTCAGACGGTACAGCGATTATGATAGTTACGCATGATAAAGGCGATTTCAACGAGATAAATTACAACCGCATTATCGAAATTTCAGACGGGAGAATTTTAAATTAACATGGCCGAATTTTTAGAATTATTAAATTATGGTTTTGTGATACGGGCTTTAATAGCAGGAGCTTTAATTTCAATTTGTGCTTCAGTGATTGGCGTGATACTTGTTTTAAAACATTATTCGTTAATTGGACACGGCCTTTCAGAAATCGGATTTGCGTCATTATCAATCGCAGCAGCGTTAAATTTGCCTTATATGCTTGTATCAATTCCGTTAATGATTTTGTCGGCGTTTGGAATTTTATTTGTAAGTCAAAAATTTAAATCATCAGGCGATAACGCAATAGCAATAGCTTCAACAGGAGCGTTAGCGTTAGGAATTTTAATTAACTCATTAAACAACACCGGCGCAAATATTTTTTCATATTTATTTGGAAGTGTTTTAGCGATGAGCGAGAATGATTTTTGGGTATCAATAATATTATCAATTTTGATTTTGGCGGTGTACATAATTTTTTACAACCGAATATTTTTAACGACTTATAATTCAGAATACGCGCGCTCACTTGGAATTAACTCAACTTTTTACGACGCTTTAATCTCCATTTTAACGGCGTTTATAGTTGTAGCAGGCATGAGAATTACTGGAACGCTTTTAATTTCAGGGATAATAATTTTACCGGCCATGACAGCAAAAAATTTTTCGGGCGGCTTTTTGAGAATAACAATCATTGCCGGAATAATATCATTTTTGACGTTTACGGCTGGAATTTTTTTATCGCTTGCTTTTAACACACCGGCAGGCGCAGGAATAATTTTAGTGAATATAATTTTAATGGCTTTAATTTTTATCTTTAAACATCATGACAGGTAAAGGACACAGAATAACGACTTTTGCATTTGTATTTGGAACAACCGGCTCAATTTTAGCGGCTGGTATGAGTTTTTTAGCAAGCACATTCCCTGACAGCTCCGAATATTTAATCTTTGGTAATAAGCGCAACAGATATCACAGACGTTATACACACTGGTTTGTAATCTGGTTATTTTTAGCGTTAGTATGTTTTTCGCGTTCAGGCTGGATAATTCCGCGACTTTCAAATTTAGTAAACGGCATAGACGCACATCGGGACTTATGGTCATGCGTAGGTTTTTGGTTTACGGGGTGCTTTTTGCATGTTTTAGAGGATGCTTTTTGCGGCAAAGTTCCATTTTTAAGGGCATGGAAGCGCGAAATTGGTTTTCATTTTTTTCACATGTCTAAAAAAATCGGAGAGATGAGCGCGGGCGAAAAGACTTTTACATTTTTTGTAATAGTACTCGCGCTCGCGGCATGGATTTTACGTGATATAAGAGTTATGGGGCTTGCAAATTTTTGGCGTTCGTTGTAATTAAAATTTATCTGTACAGCATGGCTGAAATCTTTTTATACGCACGTTCAAAATCTTGCGGTGTCCTGTAAGCATGAATTATTTCGCGTTTTAAATCTTGGTCGTATTCTGCAGGCTCGAAAGTGTTTTCAAATAACTTGCTGAAATTTAATGCTCTCTTATTGTCTGCGAAAACATGTGCATGAACTTTTTTCAAGCCCAAAATTTTAAATGCAAACTCGTCCGCTAATAATTGTGCTTCGACGGCATGAAAAGGGTTTTTGCTGCGCACAGCTACTCGCCCTCCCTCGCATTCATCGCCCTGAATGTCATAAACGCTAATCGTTCCGGCTCGTGTATTAGTTTTTAAATCCCATATAACAAAAAAATAATCGCCAGGTTTTTCGCGTTGATATTTTAACCATGCTTTTTGCGTTTCTGGAGTGCCGGTAAAATTCGGGAAAAAATTTTTAAATTCAGGGTCGCGCCGTATGTTTAATGTAAATTCAGCGTCGTCCAAATCAGCAGACCTCAACTCAACATAACGGCCAGTCAAATTCTTTTCATATATCATCTCTAAATATCCCGATTAACAAATTTTATGATTACGTCGCAAATTCTATTCACGTCTTCAAAAGTTAAGTACATGTGCATCGGCAAAGATATTACATGCTCACTGACATAATCAGAATACGGGCATGTGCCTTTAGCGTAATCGTACATTTTGTAATTTATATTGCTGGCGTAATGAACTCCGGGATAAATTTCATTGGCGTTCAATTCCATAATTAAGCCGTCGCGGTCATCTACCAAAATTTGAAATAAATGACACGAACTTTCGCAGCCGTCCTCAATTTTTACAAGCTTGATTTTGTCGGGGTAAGCACTTAATTTTTTACGATACCATTTAACTAATTGCCGCCTGTAAGCGTTATCACGGTCAAGGTATTTTAATTGAGCAAGTCCAATAGCCGCCATAATTGAATTACTGTGATATTTATCGCCTACGTATTCAACGTCGTAACGCCATTTATAATTCCCTGAGTTATTGCTGCGTGAGTATGTGTCTTTGTTAATGCCTAACCAAGATTTTTTGCGCGCTACTTCGTCTAAATCACCATTTTTAAAACATATCATTCCGCTGTCAGCAGTCGGTAAATTTTTTACGGCTTGATACGAATAAACTACGACTTCAGCTTCGCGGCCTGGTATACGACCTTTATAACGAGTGCCTGACATGTGCGCAGCGTCTAAAATGAATTTTAAATTATTCTCGTTGCAAATTCTTACAATGTCATAATAATTTCCCATGTTTCCGCCTAAACCTACATACATAATTGCTCGCGTCTTGTCCGTAATTTTTGATTGTACCGATGCCGGATTTAAACATAACGTCTCGTCAACATCAGCGAATACAGCTTTTAAATTTGATTTAATAATCGCATGATTGGTCGATACAAAAGTTATAGGCGTTGTGATAATTTCGTCCCCGTCCTGCCAGCCGTAATGCTCTTTTAAAATATCAACTGCTAAATATAATCCAGCCGTATCAGAATTTACAAAATGCGCAAACGGAAGACCCGTGTATTCTTTCCAAGCGTTTTCAAATTCGACCGTCTTAAATCCTAAACCAGTCCAGCCAATTTCTAAACACTCGCGGATTTGCGCTAAACATTCATCAATTTCGTATTTCGCTTTAAATAATTGAATTGCCATTTTTATTTTTATATCCTCCTTCGATAACGCCTTCATGACGAATAACGCCGCTTATTGTTTTTAAAACGCACTTGCAATCAAATATAAAACTCATGCGTTTAACATACTCACCGTCAAATTTTGCCTTAACATCAATTTCAAGTTCATCGCGTCCGTTAATTTGCGCCCAACCTGTTAAGCCTGGTTTAATATCATTAGCGTTATATTTATCACGTTCGGCTATTAAATCATACTGATTATACAAAGCTGGTCTTGGCCCGACGATTGACATATCACCTTTTAAAATATTTATTAACTGCGGTAATTCATCAATCGAATATTTACGCATCCATTTTCCGCAACGCAATAAATATTTTTCAGGGTCATTTAATAAATGCGTTGGCGTGTCGTGCGGTGTTGAACTCTTCATTGAACGAAATTTGTACATATTAAAAATCTTCTTGTGAATGCCAACTCTACGCTGTGTGAAAAAAATTGCGCCCCTGTCTTCAAATTTAATAATTAACGCAAAAATAATCATCGGGATTATTAAAATTATCAGCGCAATTAAACTCAACACTAAATCAAGCAAACGTTTAAAAAAGTATTTATACAGCAAAAATTTTTATGCCCCTTTTGAAAAATTTTCACAGTGCGTATTTTAAAGCAACACCCTCAAAAATACTCAATGCTAAAATAGCGGCGCGTTCATATTTTTTAAAACAAGAGGTGTAAATTTAAAACATCATGAGCATTTTTAACAGGTTATTTATAATTTCGCAAACACGTTTTT
Source organism: uncultured Synergistales bacterium (assembly GCA_905233645.1). Classification (GTDB taxonomy): domain Bacteria; phylum Synergistota; class Synergistia; order Synergistales; family Aminobacteriaceae; genus JAFUXM01. The sequence continues at coordinate 27,351 of CAJODZ010000021.1, forward strand.
TAAAACCGCTTTTTATTTTCACAGTACTATTCTTATTTTTAATGCCAGTAAATTTTTCAAATGCTGCTCAACGCGAATTTGATTATTTCAGCGTAAACATTCCTTCGGGCTGGAAAGCTAATCAGGACGGCGACACAGTTTTAATTCTCAGGAACGACCACTCTGCCTCAATGTCTGTAACGGTTGCTTCACGTGAGGGCGTTGATTTTGATGACATTGCTAAAGAATTTGCTCGCGGCCTTGACGGTTCAGATTTTGAAATAGATGACGACGGAGATGCAAATTTTTTATTCAATGACGGGAAATCTTACACAATGATTTTAAACGGCGGCGAAAATTTTGTTGTTATAGCGATGACAGGTATGGCAAGCCACAGCAACGAGATGTCAAAAATAATAGACAGCATGTCAATGAAATAATTTTTAAAATTTTTACCGGAGGTTATCTAAAATATCATGAAAAAGTTTTTATTAACACTTGTTTTAATTTTAACGCTCACATTTTCTACAACGTCATTCGCAGAAGTTCAGAGCTTTAAATTTCCAGGCTTTGAATTTTCATGCGCGGTAAATGTTCCTAAAAATTGGACTGCTACTCAAAACGGCGCGACTGTAACTATTAAATCAAATAAGCGTAATTCTTCGTTAAGTATCGCTATCGCTAACAAAGGAGAAGCCAC
>CAJODZ010000022.1 GCA_905233645.1 uncultured Synergistales bacterium
GTTTTGGTCTTGGAATACTCATTATCTTATTAAACCTCCCCAAGGGTGATTACCGTCGACATCATACTGACAACCCCTGTAATATGCACATTCGACACGGGCTTTAACTGTGCAGTCCAATGCTCCGTGGTCGTTTACGGTTACTTTCGCGTTTTTAACACCAAGTCTTTCGAGCGACGCAAGCACTTCGGCTTTAATTTGCCTTCCGTACTGATTCATAACCGAGCTTTCAAATGACACTATTTCAATTCCGCCGGACTGTGCAGGCTCTAACGTAATCATAATATCGCTTGATTCGAGAGTTCCAGCAGTCCCGACCGCTTTAAGTTCCATTTAAAAATGCACCTCCTGATTTATTATATTTAATAACATTAAAATTTTTACAGCAAGGGTAATTTTTCCAGTTTTAATTTTTAATTTAATCTTTATTGCGTTTGAATAATTGCGAAATGAACGGCCATACTAATAATAAAATGCTGATGACCATAATAGTCCCGGCAACAGGTCTATAGAACATCGTCGCAAAACTTCCTCTCGCAATCGTAAATGCACGGCTGAAATTACCTTCGCAAATAACTCCTAATACTAAGCCTAAAATTAAAGCAGCACTGTTAAATTTACAAGCCGAAAATATTAAACCAAGAACACCAGCAATCGCCATAATCTTTACGTCGGCAATGCTCATGTTTGTAGCGTATGAACCAATAATCGCAAGCATGATAATAATCGGCCCTAAATATGAATACGGAACGGCTAAAATTTGTGCAAAAACTTTAGCTATCGCAATCGCAACAATGACCATGAAAATATTCGTAACAACCATTGAGGCAAACGTCGCGCTTAAATATTGAGGCTGATTTACTAAGAGCAACGGCCCTAATTGAACGCCTTTTAAAACTAATGCACTCATCATAACAGCCGCAGCATTTCCACCAGGAATACCAAGCGATAATAACGGAACCATCGCTCCGCCAGTAGCAGCATTATTCGCAGTCTCTGAAGCAGCAACACCGTCAATAATTCCAGTACCAAATTTTTCAGGGTGCTTTGATAACTTAGTCTCGCTCGAATAACATAAAAATGATGCTATCGTAGCTCCTGCGCCCGGTAAAATTCCAATGATAGTGCCGATGATTGAACAACGCGCTAAAAGCCATTTAATGCCCCACCATTCTTTTAACGACGGCATTTTTGTATTAACACTGGCGTTACGCTCTTCTGCTGTTAATTTTTCGCGCTTCTTCGTCTGCTTTAAAACTTCCGTAACGGCGAAAATTCCAATTAAAACGGGTATCATCTCTAAGCCGGCAAGTAATTCGCTCGAACCAAACGTTAAACGTTGAACAGCGTACATCGGGTCTTGACCAACACAAGCTAATAACAAACCCAATAAACCCGAAATTAACGTGCGTAAAATATTTTTGCTGTCTAAACACGTTAAAATCGAAAGTCCCATAAACGTAATCGCAAAAATATCCGAAGCACTGAACGATAATGCGGCCTGAGTTAATTGCGGTGATAAAAATAACATCGCTAACGCTGAAACTAAACCGCCAATCGCTGAACTTCCTAACGCAATACCTAAAGCCTTTCCGGCCTCACCGCGTTGTGCCATTGGATATCCGTCAAAAGTTGTGGGCGCGCTCGAAGGAACTCCGGGAATTTTGAATAATATAGCTGTAATACTTCCGCCGGTAATCGATGAACAGTAAACCGCAACTAAAAATACTACCGCCGGTATCGGTTCCATTGAGTACGTAAACGGTAAACCTAACGCAACGGCCATAGTAGCACTGACACCAGGCAAAGCTCCGAAAATTGTGCCGACAACAATCGCAAAAATAACCATTAAGAGAGTGTAAGGGTCAGTGAAAACACTAAAACCATTAACAAATAATTCCCATGCTGACATTTTTAAAAATCCTCCTCACTCTCTAAAAAATCGCGGCTTTGGCTTTGGCAACGATACTTTCAACGTATAACGAAAATTCGCGTAATTCTGGTATCGTTCCGCGCGGCAAATTGACTGATAATAAAACACTGAAGACAACGTAAAGCAAAATAGTTATAAAAATTGACATGATAGCAAGACGAATTACATTATGCTCACCGAGTAAAAGCCCGTATAAAAATAATACCGTCAAGCATGTAACCATGTATCCGCAAGGTTCAAGCATAAAGCTAGCTCCAATAACAATCGCGATACCCATGCATAAACGGGCGCGAATGCTTAATAATGCGTCTAAATGGAACTCGGGGTTATTCTTATTTTTGCGGATAATATTAAAAATATTTATGGCGATACAGATTAAAAGCAAAATTATTATCGTCTTTGGCCATATATCGGGTTTTAAAGCATAAGGGTTACGGGCTGTTCTGTCTGGTATTGGAGCTTCAAGGACGTTGAAGAAGTATGAATACAACATACCGAGCCATAAAATAATATTACAAATTAACTCAAACAATTTTTTAGCCTCCTGAATTTAAAAACAGGCGGCCTGTGTCGTAAACAAACCACCTGTGAAAAATCGCTATTTATAATAATCCTTCTTTAAAATGCCTTCGGATTTGAGATAATCGCTAAGTAACTTGTAATCTTTTTCGCAATCAGCCGTATATTCAGCCTGTCTCGCAAAACCTGGACGTTCGTCATAGCAGCCTTGAACTAAAAACGCCTGCCCAGTCGGGTCTTGTACAGCTTTTTCGATAGCGTCTGTCAATGCGTCCATAGCCTCTTGAGGTGTACCCTTCTTTGCAAAAATTCCGCGTGCTGGGCCTAACACTGAATTGATACCTAACTCCATAGAACACTCAACGTTTGGATAACGCTTCATTCTTTGTTCAGACAAAGCTAAAATTGGTAAGATATCTCCGGCTGCGATTAAACCTTCAATTTCGTCCGTGCCTGAAATCATAATATCAACATGGCCGCCGACTAAAGCTGAATTTATTTCTGAACCGCCAGGATAAGGAATTTCAAGAACGTCAAGGTCTGCTAACGCCTGTTTAAGTCCTGCTCCGTCAAGTCCTGTACTTGTGAGCATTCCGACGCTGACTTCAAACGGGTGTTCGCGAACATATTTAATGAACTCCGAAAAATTGTGATAGCCTTTTGTGTCCATTGCGACTTTTGAGGCAGCCAAAATGTTAATCGCGTGAACAAGTCTTGCTACAGGAAGGAACTCAGTTTTGAAATTCATCGACATAGTCCCTTGCATATCCTGCATGAAAAGGCTTTGTGTTCCGAGCATAAACGTGTAACCGTCAGCAGGCTGTTTATAAACATATTCGACCGCTGTAACACCATTGCCGCCCGTTACGTTCACGACTTCAACTTCTTGGCCGATAATATTTTTTAAGAGCGTAGCCATTGGTCTAATCGTACTGTCTGCTCCGCCGCCAACTCCCCACGGACAAACGATACTAACTTTGCGCTCAAATTTCCATTCGGCTGAAGCTGTCATCGCAAATCCAAAAACTAACGTTAAAGCTAAAACCGCGCACAATAACTTTTTCATAAATTAAACCTCCTCAAATTTTATGAAAATTCTCACTGCCGCGGTTTTAACAAATTAACGCCGCAATAAAACGATACAGCCACTCATTTTGCGTTAAGCTGATTTAACGATACCCATATAACTGCGCTTTAATAAACCTTCATTTTTTAAAAACTCGCTCAACATTTTGTAATCTTCTTCGCAAGCTTTTCGATACGTTCTGAAATCTGCAAAGCATACACGTTCGTCATATGTATTATCAGCTAAAAATTTCATCCATGCAGGGTCGCGCGAAGCTTTTTTAATTGCTTCTGATAATGCGTCGACAGCCTCTTGCGGTGTATCTTTTCTGGCAAAAATTCCGCGTGCCGGCCCCATGTAAGAATCAATTCCCATTTCGGCGGCGCATTGGACTTCCGGAAAACGTCTTAACCTTTTATGTGATAACGTCAAAAGCGGAATTACTTCACCGTCTTCAATTAAGTCACGAATTTCGCTAATGCCGCCAATCATTAAATCAATATGACCTTCAACAAGAGCCGCGCTCAAATCCGTATCGCTGTGGTATGCAACTTTTAAGATGTCTAAATTCTCAACAGTCTGTTTTAACGCAACACCGTCAAGCCCCGTACTTGTGAGCATTCCGACGCTTATTTCAAAAGGGTTTTTCTCAACGTAAGTTAATAAATCTGAAAATGTCTTAAAATTATTTTCGCGGGCTGCTTTTTCTGAAACAGTTAAAACATTTATAGCATGAACAACGCGCGCGACAGGTGTAAATTCTTCATAAAATCTAACGTCAGTATTAGCTTGAATATCTTGCATGAAGAGGCTTTGAGTTCCTAATAAAAAATTGTAACCGTCCGGCTCAAGTTTATAAACATATTCGATAGCGTTACAACCTTCACGGCCAGGAACGTTAATAACTTCGACTTCTTGATTTAAAATTACGTTTAACAATTTAGCCATGTTCCTTACAGTTTCATCGCTTGCGCCGCCTGCAGACCATGGACAAATAATTCGTATCTTGTTTTCAAATTTCCAGCCGGCTGATGCAAAAGAAGCACAGCAAATAACAAGCAAAACTCCTAACGAAAGATACAAACCTTTTTTTAAGAGACCACCGCTACTATTATTATCAGAATGTTCTTTATGTTCGTGATGACGTACACCCACACCCCAATTATCATTAACGTTACTTTTACGTTCAAAATTTCCAGCAGCTGAAGCCATAGCCGTAAAACACATTGATAAAAACACTACTACAGCAATGAAAATAAATGACTTCTTCAAAAATTGCACCTCCATGTATTTAATAAATTTATCGTGTAATTTTAAATAATCGGTTTGTAAAATAACAGGAATTTTTTAGTTAGTGGCATTCTAACATAACCAGTTCATTTTAAAATCATAAAAGGGCGTGAATGAATGAATTGATTTTTTGATTTTGTATGAATTTAAATTTTAATCTTCTTGAGCGTTTAAGCTTTCAAAAATTTTTTAACGTCTTATTTAAATGGTCAGACTAAATTTTTAAAAAGCTCCCGTAAAAAATTTAACACTTTGTTTCAAAGTATAAAAGCTTTTAAAAAAGTGAACGCATAATTTTATGAAATATTTTTCGTAGTTGTAAACGTAGTTGCAAAAATCAGGAGGTATTTTCTATTTGGTCAGTATTTTTTAAATTTTAACACAGATTAAATTTTTAACGGCCTAATATAAATTAAAAAATCTTTTTCAGAATGTCGTATTCCTGTTTATAATTGCTCTCGAAAAATATTATTAAAAATTTTGGGGGCGGTTAAAATAAATTTTAAATTCTTTGACGGCGCAATGGGGACAATGTTGCAAGCACGCGGTTTGAAATTGCGCGAACTTCCCGAATTATTAAATTTTTCACAGCCTGATTTAATCAAATCTATTCACAATGAATATTTAAACGCCGGCGCAGATTTTATAACTTCAAATACTTTCGGAGCAAATAAATTTAAATTGGCTAGTTCCGGCGTTAGCGTTAATGATGCGATAAAAGAGGGTTTGAAATTAGTTCGCGATGTCATTAAAAATAGTTCATGCTCTCGTAAAATTCATGCTGTCTTAGATATCGGGCCTACCGGAAAAATTATGCAGCCTGTCGGCGATGCTTCTTTTGATGAAATTTATGAGGCTGTTAAAGAAGAAGTTATAGCCGGCAGAGATTTAGCTGATGTTATTTTATTGGAAACGTTTACTGATTTACACGAACTTAAAGCCGCAGTTTTAGCCGCACGTGAAAATTCAGATTTGCCGATTTTTGCGACGATGAGTTTTGAGGAATCCGGTAAAACATTTTTCGGCGCGTCTGTTGCTTCAATGGTTGCTACGCTGGAGGGATTAGGTGTTTCGGCGTTGGGTGTTAATTGCTCATTAGGCCCGAAACAATTATTGCCGATTGTGAAAGAGATTTGCGCGCGCTCGCATATTCCAGTAATGGTGCAAGCAAATGCTGGACTGCCTGAACTTGTCGACGGTGTTGCGAAATATAACGTTGGTGCTGATGAGTTTGCTGAAGTAGCGTTAGAGTTTGCTAAATCAGGAGTTCAAATTATCGGCGGCTGCTGCGGAACTACACCAGAACATATTTTTAAGACGCGCAATATTATTTTAAATTCTTTGGACAGCGTTAAAGAGCGAATAATCCCCGATGAATTTATAACTTGTTCAGCGGCGCAGTGCGTTACGTTCGGTAAAAAATTTATTGTTATCGGCGAACGTTTAAATCCGACCGGCAAAAAATTATTACAGAAGGCTTTACGTGAGGGAAATATAAATTATTTAATCAACGAAGCCGTAAAACAGCAGGAACAAAATGCGGACGTTTTAGATTTAAATGCAGGGTTACCGGACATTGACGAGCCGGAAGTTTTAAAACGGGCTTTATTAGAAATTCAAGGCGTTACAAATTTGCCAATTCAAATCGACAGCTCTAATCCTAACGCTTTAGAAACTGCCGCACGTGTTTATAACGGCAAGCCGATTTTAAATTCAGTCAACGGCAAAAAGCACAGCTTGAACGAAGTTTTGCCAATCGCTAAAAAATATGGTGCGTGCGTTTTGGGTTTAACTCTTGATGAAAACGGTATACCCGAAACAGCGGAAGAACGTTTTAAAATTGCTGAAAGAATTATTAACGCCGCTGAAAGTTACGGAATACCCAAGCGCAATATAATAATCGACTGCTTAACGCTTACGGCTTCGGCACAGCAAAAATTAGTTCCTGAAACTTTGAAGGCTATAAAACTCGTTAAAAATAATTTGGGTGTCTGCACAGTATTGGGCTTAAGCAATGTCTCGTTCGGATTACCAAGAAGGCCGCTGATAAACCGCACAATGTTAATCGCCGCAATAGTAAACGGTTTAGACAGTGCGATTATAAATCCTGGAGACGCTGACATAAAAGAGAGTTTAGCCGCATGGAATTTATTAACCGGTGATGAAAATGATATGCAGAATTATATTTCGTATTGTGAATTAAATCCCGTTGCTCAAGTTTCAAACGCTCAAGTTCAAACGCAAAACAACTCACAAAATTCACAAAGCATACCGGCAAATAATAGCGATTTAATTTCAGCGATAGTAAAAGGTTTGAAGGACGACGCTAAAAATCTGACAGCCGAATTATTAAAAAGCCAAAAACCTTTAGAAATCATCGAACAGAATATTATTCCTGCGCTTGATAAAACGGGCAAAGATTATGAAACCGGAAAATTATTTTTACCGCAGCTAATTAAATCAGCAGAGGCCGCAAAATCTTCGTTCGCTGTAATTTCTGCAAGCATGGCCGGAGAAAATAATAATGATAATTCTAAACCGCGCGGACTTATTGCATTAGCTACGGTTTACGGTGATGTTCATGATATCGGCAAAAATATCGTTAAGACTTTGCTTGAAAATTATAATTTTCAGGTCATAGATTTAGGCAAAGACGTACCGCCCGAAAATATTATTGAAGCGATTAAAAAATATGATGTAAAAATTGTCGGGCTTAGTGCTTTAATGACTACGACAGTAACCAGCATGAAGGAGACTATTTCAAAAATACGCGCTGAAATTCCAGACGTAAAAATTATTGCCGGCGGAGCTGTTTTAACGCAAGACTTAGCAAAATTTGCCGGAGCTGATTATTATGCACGTGATGCTATGGAAGGTGTAAGAATAGTTTCAAAACTGTGCGAAAATTAAAAGCGAATAGTATTTGTACGAAAACTTGAAAAATATATAAATTATTAAAAATTTATGGGAGGTACTTTACTAAACAAGTACTTCCCATTTTTAATTTGCTATTATATTCGCGATAGTGCATTTAAAAAATTTCAGGAGGTCTAAAAATTTAAATAATGGCAAAATCATTTGAGCGAAAATTTTTCGGCACAGACGGCGTTAGAGATTTAGCAAATACCGGCAACATGACACCAGAAATGGCTCTAAAATTAGGGCGTGCATTCGTAAAATTCAGCGGTGCTAAAAAAATTATTATTGGCCGCGACACTCGTAAAAGTTGCAGAATGTTAGAAGGCGCGTTATTTTCGGGAATGAGCTCTGAAGGCGCGGAAGTTCTTTTAACTGGAATAATCCCTACACCTGGCGTTAGCTGGGCGATTAAAAATTATAATGCCGGAGGCGGAGCTGTTATAAGTGCGTCGCACAACCCTGCTGAATATAACGGAATAAAATTTTTAGGGAGCGACGGCTGCAAATTATCTGACGAAGACGAATTTAAAATCGAGCAAATAATTTTAAACGATGACCAAAATGATACACACTCTCCAAATCAAATCGGTGATGTTAAAGATGTTCCGGACGCAATAAATAATTACGCAAGACATTTAGCCTCACTCTTAAAATTTAAATTTGGCAAAATCGCTTTTGATTGTGCTAACGGTGCCGCTAGCGTCATTGTTCCGAAGTTATTAGAATTTACAGGCTTAAACGGGAAAATTATATCTTCAAAATTTGACGGCCTGAATATAAATGCTAATGCCGGAGTTATGCACATGGAAAATTTAACTGAGTATGTCCGCAAAAATAATATGACTTTGGGATTTGCATTTGACGGCGACGCGGATAGAGTTTTAGTGAGCGACGCAAAAGGCAGAATTATTGACGGCGATATTATTTTATGGGTGCTTGCGCGCTGGCTCAGGGCTAAAAATTATTCTGGAAGTTCGCAGACAGCCGTTACAGTTATGAGCAACATGGCTCTAGAAAGTCATTTAATGAACGAAGGAATAAAAACTCTCAGATGTCCTGTAGGCGATAGATATGTGTTAGACGCAATGAGAAGTTCAGGAGCTGCACTCGGAGGCGAACAATCGGGGCATATTATCGTTCGTGATTTTACGAGTACAGGCGATGGAATTTGTACGGCTATGTTATTTTTAAACGCCATTCACGAATTAAACGAGGACATAAATACTTTAATTGACAGGTTCGGGCGTTACGCTCAAAAATTAACTAATTTAAAATTAACACGTCCGCGCGATGAAGTTGACATGAACACAATAAATAGTATCGCTGAAAAATATCAGGCTGATTTAAAAAATTCCGGCCGCGTTTTTATTCGTACTTCAGGTACAGAGCCTTTGTTAAGAATTTTAGTTGAAGCTCAAGACCCCGAAAAAGTTAATTCACTTTCACAAATCCTAGAGGAGCAGTTATTGAAATTATGTTAAAAAAATTCAAAGTCCGCGAAGCATTTTCAGGAGACGCATTAAAAGGAATTGCACGCCTGCACCCTGATGACATGGCCGAATTAAATTTAATTGACGGTGCTTTATGTTCGATTAAGGGTAATAATAAAATTACTTCAGTCAGAATTAGAACAGGCGACAACGAAAACGAACGCGGTTTAATTCAAATTGACGGCCTAATTCGTGAGAATGCCGCTGTTTCGATTGATGATTACGTAGAATTAAATTCCGAGCCTGAATATCATTTTGCAGGAAGTGCAAGTATCCAGCCTATGGGCGATGTAAAATTATCAAATCGTGAGAACGATGCAGGTTATATTTTGTCATTACTTGAAGGACAAGCAGTAACCGCAGGCGACAGAATTAGACTAAATTTATTTGGGACGCGCATTTGTGATTTTTTAGTAACAGCTACTACTCCTGAAAGCATTGTTATTTTGAATAAGTCAACATATTTAAATATTTTAAAGCCCGTCGAAATAAAGCCCGTCCATAAAATTTCATACGAAGATATTGGCGGATTGAATTCGCAAATTCGTAAAGTCCGTGAAATGATAGAACTGCCTTTAAGATTTCCGCAAATTTTTGAACGTTTAGGCATTCAACCTCCGCGCGGTGTTTTGCTGTACGGTTCGCCTGGAACGGGGAAAACTGTAATCGCCCGCGCCGTTGCAAATGAGACAGACGCGTTTTTTACACATATTTCAGGGCCTGAGATTATCGGAAAATTTTACGGTGAAAGCGAAGAACGTTTACGCAATATTTTTGAAGAAGCTCAAGAACACGCGCCATCAATTATTTTTATTGACGAAATAGACGCAATAGCCCCAAAACGTGAAGACATGGGCGGAGAAAAACAAGTTGAACGCCGCGTCGTTGCACAGTTATTAGCTTTAATGGACGGGTTAAAATCGCGTGGTCAGTTAATAGTAATCGGAGCGACAAATATTCCGAATGCGTTAGACCCAGCTTTAAGACGGCCAGGACGTTTTGACCGCGAATTGTCAATTCCGACACCTGACAGAAAAGGACGCTTAGAAATTTTAAAAATTCATACGCGCGGAATGCCGTTAGCACAGGACGTTGATTTAAAAAGAATTGCTGATTTAACGCACGGTTTTGTTGGAGCTGATTTAGAGGCGTTAGCAAAAGAAGCGGCGATGTCGTGTGTGCGTGATGTTTTGCCGTTTGTAAATTTCCATGATGAAAATAATAATCTGCCTTACGAAAAAATTGCCGCGCTTGAAGTTACGATGAAACATTTTATGAATGCTTTATTAGAAATTGAGCCTTCGGCAGTTCGTGAAGTCTTTGTTGAAATTCCCGAAGTCTCATGGAAAGATATAGCCGGACTTGAAAATATTAAAGCTGATTTAATGAACGCTGTTACTTGGCCTGAAAAATATTCTGAAAAATTTTCACGCTACAAAATCAAACCCGTTAAAAGCATTTTGCTGCACGGTGTTTCAGGGACGGGCAAAACTTTATTAGCGAAAGCATTAGCTCATGAAAGCGGAGTAAATTTTATAAACGTCCGCAGCGTGCATTTAAATTCGGTTTCAGCGTTACATAATATTTTTCGTGTAGCCAAACAGGCCGCGCCTTCGATAGTATATTTTGATGAAGTAGATTTATTATTTTCAACCGATGATAACAAATTAGCCGGACAGTTATTAAGCGAAATTCGAGGCATAGAAGAGTTACACGGTGTTACGGTTTTAGCGACAACTAACAGAATAAAATTTGTGAATGAGTTAATTTTGTCGGCGTTTGATTTAAAAATTGAAGTTCCGTTACCAGATTTAAAAACGCGTTTAGAAATTTTTAAGCTTGAATTACAAAATAAACCGCTTGCGGAAAATTTAGACTTAAATAATTTAGCAGCCATGTCTGAAAATAAGTCCGGTGCTGAAATTGCCAATATATGCCGTTTTGCTTGTATGGAAGCGTTGAAGAATGACCCTGAAAATTTTGTCTTGAAGCGCGAATATTTTTTAATTTAAAAATGAACGAACGTGTTATAAGAATTAAAGCATACAAAAATTACGACCGGCTTGATATTTTTATATCGCTTATGGCTGAGATTACGAGGTCATACGCTGGAAGAATTATAAAAGCCGGCAACGTTAAAAATTTAGACAGCGAAAAAAATTTAAAACCGTCCTCAAAAGTTAAAGCGGGTGAAAAATTTTCGATTACGTTACCCGAAATAAATCAAGATTTACAGCCTGAAGATATTCCGATTGAAATAGTTTACGCTGATGAATTTTTAGCTGTCATAAATAAACCTGCCGGTCTCGTTGTTCACCCTGCTGCTGGAAATTATGAACACACGCTATTAAACGGACTGATAAAAATTTTCCCTGAGATAAAAAATTTAAGCGATAAAAATCGTCCCGGAATTGTTCACAGGTTAGACGCTGGAACTTCAGGTTTAATGATTATTGCGCGTGAACAGAGAGCTTGTGATGAATTAAAAATAATGTTTCAGGCACGAGAAGTCAAGAAAAAATATTTGGCGTTAATTCACGGTTGTCCTAAATTGCGCGAGGGGATTTTATCGGGAGCGATTGACCATGACCCCGAAAATTATTTAAAGATGGCTTTAATAGAAGGTGGGCGGCCAGCGATGACGGGATATAAAATTTTATGGACACGAGAAAATTTACGCGGCGAAAAAATTTCATTAGTCCAATGCGATTTATTCACTGGACGAACTCATCAAATAAGAGTACATTTAGCGGCGTTAGGTTGTCCATTAGTTGGCGATGCTTTATACGGGGCTAAAGACCGTGAAAATAATTTGAGAGTGCTTTTACATTCATGGAAATTAGAATTTGCACACCCTATTACTAAAAAATTATTAACGTTTAGAAAATTTTTGCCAGAAGATTTTTTGAGTTATATACGTGATAAAATAACAAAAATATAAATCTTGAAAGGAGTTTTAAATTTGGAAAATAGTCAAGTTGTTTCTAACAAAATCCCGATTGTTTTTATAAATTATAACCGCCCCGATAAAACAGAAATCGTGCTTAATGCTTTGAGTAAATGTGACGGTATCGAAAAATGTAAAGTGTACGCATTTTCTGACGCAGCACCTCTTGACAGGCCGGATAATGTTGAAAAAGTTGAGGAAGTGCGAAAAATTCTTGACAGCTGGAAAAATAAGCTCGACATGGAAATCACACATCGTTCTGAAAATTTCGGCTGCTCTAAAAATGTTGTTTATGCTGTTAATCAAGTTTTTGAGAAGTTCGAGTATTGCGTTTACTTTGAAGATGACACAGTTCCTGAAAAAGACTTTTTAGATTTTAT
>CAJODZ010000023.1:0-17706 GCA_905233645.1 uncultured Synergistales bacterium
CCAAGTAATACTGCTGTCTCATCGCTGGCTGTCTTTGTTTCACGCGCATTAGTCTGTAATGCTTCGATTAAGCCTCTTACATTTTCAGCAGCACGGCTTGATTCTTCGGCAAGTTTTCTAACTGATTCAGCAACAACTGCAAATCCGCGTCCTGCTTCACCGGCTCTTGCTGCCTCTATTGCCGCGTTAAGAGCTAACAAGTTCGTTTGGTCAGCGATTGAAGTAATATCTCCGATGAATTCGCCAATCTTATTAACGGATTCGACAAGCTCTTGTAATTTAATTCCGCTCTCTTGAGTCTTCTTTTGGAGCGTGTCCATATTTGTCATCGTTTCGGTAAGCATTTCAACAGCTTTGCCAGCGACTTGCGTCATGTTTGAAATAAATTCTGCTGTGTCTGTAGCAGCCTGTGCTGAAGTCATTGAAGCCGCTGACATCTCTTCTGTTCCGGCGTTGCTTTCCTGTAATGATGATGAGTTTGACTCCATAAGTTTTACAACTTGAGCAACTGATGAACGGACGTTGTTAGCGTAATCTAAGTTCTTGCTTGCGTCTTCGCCCATTGCGTTTGCTTTTTCGGTGCTGGTGTTGGCTGTCGTTAAAATATCACCCATTGAACCGCGTAAGCTTATGAACATTTCTGATAACGAGTCGCCTAAATCGCCTAATTCGTCATGACCTTCATAATTGAAATCTTCACGCTCAATCGTTAAATCACCGTTGCTTGCATTGCTAACGAGTTCAACAACGCGGGCTAACGGAACTGAAATTGAACGGGCTATTATAAGTGCTGTTCCAAGTCCTACAAAAATTGCTAAACCGGCAAGACCAACCATAAGCATTATTGAACTTGAAAGAGCCTCGTAATCGTTCTTAGAAACGCTCATAACACGTTTAATACTGTCGTCCTCAATCGTGCTTATTGATTCAACAAGATTTGCACAGTCGTTTACGAGTATCACAAATAAATCATGTCCCTGTGTGTAAGCGGTTAAAACATCTGAGAAGCCGGATTGGAATACGTTGAAAATCGGACGGCCTGTATTTAATTTCTCTTTTACGTCAGGGAATCTCGTTATCTCCGTAAATCTTGTGTAACGCGTCTCTAAATCTTTAATCAAAGCGAGAACATCACCAAGAATTTTTGTATCACGAGCCGCTGTGCCTTGAGCATACATTCTTGCAGCAACGTATAATTTTTCGCGTAACTCTTCAGCTGTTCTAATTCTGTTAATTGATGCTTGAACTTCATTACCGCCGCCGCTTGAACGCAATTCCTGTAAAGTCGTTTGATATTGCATGTTAATAACTTCGCCAAGAAGAGTAACTAACTGGTTCGTATCAGCTACAAGTTTTGATGAAACGGCAGTCTTATTTCTAACGAGCGTTATTGTCTTTTCAAGGTTAGCTGAACTCGTGCGCAAAATCTGTTCCATTTCGTCTAACTTTCTGAATGCCACAAGACCGGGATTAGCTTCACGGAATTTTTTGCCTGCGTCAATTTGACTTCTTAATTTGGTCATATACTGTTCTCCTTCATAGAAATTCAAATCGCTGACGTTAGTGCGAATATCTATGACCGTCTCTTTCATTTCGATAGCAAAACCAAGCTGACCGCCAACCGCCTGCAAAAATAGAACGTCGGTCTGAACAGCGGAAATGCTCATCCAGCTGAAAAACACTGCGACACCGAATAACGCCAGTACAAATCCGAAGCCTATTCCAAGCTTACCGGTGATTCTCATATTCTTTAACATGCTTTGAAAAAATCCTCCTTAATAAACTTAATAAAGAAAATAAAGACAACTAACTGATTTTTAAAAATGACTTAAAAATTTTTGAAACCGTAATTAAAAATAATTCGGTTCGCCAACAAAAACTACGAGCGCGCGAAGCTATCCGGCAGGAGCAATCCCCTCCTTCGCCATTAACCATGAGAGCGCGGCAAATGTCTTACTGTCTTGAATATCACCGTTTGCAAGCATGGCCGGTATTTGATTATATTTAATTTCGACCGTGCTTACATTTTCGTCCTCGTCTTGCGGCAGTGATGATTTTTCAAGCTCAGTCGCCAAAAATATAGTTACATACTCTGTGCAAAAACCAGGCGACGCATAAAAACCGCCAATTTTTTCGAGTTTGCCGGCTTTAAATTTCAATTCTTCTTGCATTTCGCGCTCAGCAGCCTGATAAGGGTCTTCACCTTTTTCAATGAGACCTGCACAAATTTCAAGAGTTATGGAATTTATAGCGTACCTGTATTGTTTGACGAGTAAGACGCTTTGATTACCAGTAAGTGCCAAAACCCCGATTGCTGATTTATGCTCAACAACTTCACGTTTAGCAAGATGACCCGACGGGGTACGAACTTCGTCGCAACGTAAATTTAAAATTTTCCCGTCAAAAATTTTATTGGGAGTTACACAAATTTCCTCCAGGCTTTTTAATTCGTTATTCAATTCTTCCGGCATATAAACACCCGCCCGCATTCATAATTTTTGTAATTATATCGCATTATCCTTAATTCACGTCTTTCAAATAATATCGCCCGTTTTTAAACGCATACCGTTAAGCCATTGAGAGCCTGTTAAAATCTTTTTGCCCTCCGGTTGAATTTCTAAAAGCTCAACACTTTTTTCACGGCACGCAATAACGGGATTATGTTCGCTCGAAATTTCTAATAACGTTCCAGAATTGCCGGACGCATTTTGAATTACAGCCTTTACGATTTTTAAACGCTTATTATTTTTTAAAACGACATAAGCTCCGCCGGACATGTTTAACGCTCTCACATGATTTACAAAATCTAAAGCCGTCATCTCAAAATTTAATTCGTGTTCATGCTTTTCGATTTTTGGGGCGTAAGTTGCTTTGCTATCGTCTTGAATTTCAAAATCACAATCGGGCAATTTTTTAACGACTTCAACAGCTAAATCACTTCCGATTTCTGAAAGCGTTTTATATAAATCTTGAGCTGTGAAATTTTCGGGGATTAAAAATTTTTCCTGAGCAAAGATTTTTCCAGCGTCCATCTCTTGAGTTAATTTAAAAACGCTGACACCGGTGTATTTGAAATTTTGCAGTAAAGCTCGTTGTATCGGTGCAGCTCCTCTTAATTCAGGTAATAATGACGGGTGAATATTTATGCAGCCAAGTTTAGGAGAACTCAAAAACGGTTCGCGGATAATTTGTCCAAAATCAATCACGAAAATTAAATCGGGCGTTTGCGCATTAAAAATATTTAATAAATCCTGATTTTCTGATAAACGCCCTGTGCGAATGATTATGTCATTTAAATTTAATTCACGCGCTGTTTTTTCGACTTCTGAAATATTTTGCTGATTATTACGGCCTGAACGGGTTGGTTGACCTGTGATAATGCGGGTAAATTTGATTTTGCCGGCAAGTTTTTCAAGACATAATGCGCCAAATTTCCCAGTAGAAATAAACCAGATATCGCCGCTCAAAATTAAAAATGTCCTCCCGTGTTTTTGGCTAACTTCTTTTTAATAGCTCCGCGTTTCATATTTGAAAGATAGTCAATAAATACGCGGCCGTCTAAATGATCCATTTCGTGTAAAAATGCGCGCGCTGTATAACCTTCTCCCTCGTAAGTATTAAAATTGCCTTTAACGTCTTGCGCTTCGATTTTGACTTTTAAGGGACGTTTTAAATTTGCATAAATACCCGGAAAACTTAAACAACCTTCTTCGCCTTCCTGTTCGCCTTCAGTTGAGATTAAGCGCGGATTTACTAAGACGTAAGATTTATCATCGTACTCAACGACAGCGACACGCTTTGAAATTCCAACTTGAGGAGCAGCAAGCCCGACACCGTTACTCGCTCTCATGGTCAAAAATAATTTCTGAACAAATTCGGCTAATTCATCATCAAAAATTTCAACAGGCTCTGACATCTTTTTTAAAACCGGATTAGGATATTTAAGAATTTTTAAGCCCGTGTCAATAAATTTTTCATCACTCAAAATAAAACACGCTCCATTTTTGAAAATTTAAAATTTTAATTTGCTCATGATTTTAACATTTTGAAGAATTGACTAATTTTGACAACCTAAAATATAATTCGCAACGGAATTTTAAAAAAAGTCAGGAGTTTTTTAGATGATTGACAATGAAAAAGATAATGAGAATGAGAACGAGAATGAAGAGCGTATTATTCGTTCTAATGTAAATGATAATAATTTATCAGAAAAGATAGCTGAATTTATAAGCGCAATTTTTGAAGATGGCGGACAACGTTGTATTCAACTTAGGCGTAAAGATTTAGCGAGTAATTTTGATTGTGTACCAAGCCAAATAAATTATGTCTTACGCAGCCGCTTCACACCCGAACGAGGCTTTTTGATTGAAAGTCAACGCGGCGAACATGGTTACATTCAGATTACAAAGATTTCATGTGATATGCCTGAAGAGAAGCTTGAACACGTTTCAACGATTATCGGCGACACATTGAGTTATTCGGAGGCTAAAAGGATTGTGCAAGCTTTTTATAAACGTGAACTGATTTCAATGCGTGAACGTGTTTTGATTGAGCTTGCTTTGAAATATTTACATTCATTGAACGAAGAATTAGCGATTACAGATTATGAAGTTGAGATGTTAATAGCGGACATGCTCGAAAGAATGTTAAAAGCTATGGTAATCACTGATAAGGAAAAAATAAATTAAATCGAGAGCTAAGAGGAGTGAATTAAAAAGTATGTGGCAATTTTTCACAGAACGAGGCAAAAGAGTAATTCAGCTTGCTCATAACGAAGCTTTACAGATGGGACATTCAATGGTTGAACCGGAACATTTGCTGTTAGGAATTTTACAGGAAGGCGGTGGAGTAGCTTGTCAGGCACTTGTTGAGCTTGGTGTTGATGCGGAAGCACTTGTAAAAAATATCCGCGAAATTATTGGACATTCAAATAATCCTGCGTCGCGCCCTGTTGATTTACCGTTAAGTCCGAGAATGAGGCGTGCATTAGAATTAGCGATGTTAGAGGCTAAAAAATCTGGTGTTAATTACGTTGATACTGAGCATATTTTGTTAGGAATATTAGCCGACGATTCTGGAATGGTTGTTCAGCAATTTATGTCAATGGGTTTAACGCCGTTAGCTGTTTTAAATCAGGTCAATGCAATTTTAGAAAATCGCGGTGTTAGAAATTCTAACAATGCCGGAAATAATAAAGTTAATTCAAATAATAAGTCTAAAGTAAAAGTTAAAACCCCAACGCTCGACCAATTCGGAACAGATTTAACAGAGCGTGCGCGTAATGGAGAGTTAGACCCTGTAATTGGACGCGAAAAAGAGATTAAACGTTTAATGCAAGTTTTATGCCGCCGTACGAAGAGCAATCCTGTTTTAATCGGCGACCCTGGTGTTGGCAAAACGGCTGTTGTTGAAGGATTAGCCTCACGTATCGCGAATGGGACAGTTCCGGATATTTTGCAGGATAAGCGAATTATTCAGCTTAACATGGGGAATTTAGTAGCCGGTACAAAATATCGCGGAGAATTTGAAGAACGTCTCAAAAAAATTGTAAAAGAATTAACGGACAGCAAAGGCGATGTAATTTTATTCGTTGATGAAGTCCATACGATTATTGGAGCTGGAAGTGCTGAAGGAACGACTGACGCGGCGAATATTTTAAAACCAATTTTATCGCGCGGAGTTTTTCAACTAATCGGAGCAACGACTATGGACGAGTACCGCAAATATGTTGAGAAGGATGCAGCTTTTGAGAGAAGATTTCAGCCTGTCCAAGTTGATGAGCCGCCTGTTGAGGATGCAATTTTAATTTTGCGTGGTTTAAAAGACCGTTACGAAAATCATCATCAAGTTATTTTCACGGACGAAGCGATTGACGCAGCTGCAAAATTATCATCGAGATATATTCAGGATAGATTTTTACCTGATAAAGGGATTGATTTAATTGACGAGGCCGGAGCGCGAACGCGTTTATTATCATTAGAGCCGCCGGAGTACATTCGTAACATTGAGAAAAATTTAGAGGCCGTTCGTAAACAAAAGGAAGACGCAGTTTTTGCTGAAAAGTACGAACACGCAACTGAACTACGCGACAAAGAAAAAAAGATTTCCGGCGAATTAGACAAGGCTTTAAAAGAATGGCAAGCTAACCGCAAAAACGAACGTGTAAAAATTACGGCTGAAGATATTGCTACGGTAGTTGCTGAACAAACGGGAGTTCCAGTTAAACAATTAACCGAAGCCGAGACGACACGTTTATTAAAAATGGAGGAAGAAATTTCAAAACGTTTAATCGGCCAAGACGAAGCGGTAAGTGCTGTTTCAAGAGCTATCCGACGTGCAAGAACAGGACTTCGCGACCCCAAACGCCCGATAGGAAGTTTTTTATTTATGGGGCCGACCGGTGTAGGCAAAACAGAATTAGCGCGCTGTTTAGCAAAATTCATGTTTGGCCGTGAAGACGCTATGATTAGAATTGACATGAGCGAATTTATGGAACGCCACGAAGTTTCAAAATTAGTTGGCGCACCTCCTGGTTATGTTGGTTTTGAAAACGGCGGCAAATTAACTGAAGCAGTCAGGCGTAAACCGTACAGTGTAATTTTATTCGATGAAATTGAAAAAGCGCACCCCGAAGTTTTTAACGTCTTATTACAAATTTTAGATGACGGAAGATTAACGGACGGTAAAGGGCGCAAAGTTGATTTCAGGAACACTGTAATTATTATGACGAGTAACGTTGGTGCAAAAGAGGCTCAACAGGGCAATTCGTTAGGTTTTGGCAACAGTGCAGAAACTCAAACACAGCGCGACTGGGAACGTCTTAAATCAATTATTCTCGAAGAAGCTAATAAATTATTCAGACCTGAATTTTTAAACCGCATTGATGAAATGGCAGTCTTTAAACCGTTAAACCGCGATAATTTATTAAAAATTGTTGATACGATGTTAGAAGAATTATCGACGCGATTAAATTCACAGGGCTTAAAAATTGATGTTGCCGACGACGTTAAAGAGAAGATTTTAGAGAAGGGCTTTAAACCTAAATTCGGGGCGCGTCCTTTACGTAGAGCAATTCAATCAATGTTGGAAGACAGGCTAGCTGATTTCATGTTGAACGAGAAATTTTCTGAAGGAACAGAATTAGCAGTGAGTTTAGACGGTGAAGAGCTTAAATGCGAAGTAGCCGGAGTTCAAGAATAATTTTATGTGTTAAAATATTTTAAATTTATTCGTTTTTTTCACGATATCATCAGATTTCTCACGGTGGAGTTCTCTTAATAGCAGTCCGTGTTTCTGCCCGAGACCTTCTCGTGAGATTTATTATACACTGGTAAAATACAAGGCATAAAAATTTTATTATTGGTCGGTGGTTTGTTGTGCAACATAAATGCAAAATAACTGTTTTAGAAACGCGCGTATTCCATGAATTACAAGAAAAATATTTAGCTGACCCCAAATCTGGTGCGTGTCCTTGTTTTAAGCCTGGCGATGAATTTTTACTAGAACGTAACAGTGAACGCGATGACTTTTGGCACATGTTAAACGGAAAATTTTGCTCTGAAGCATGGGACTGCGTAAGCCGTTATGTTTATACAGCGTTACAAGGCGGTTCAATTATGCACGGTTGGACTAATGATGACAAAATTATGATTGCTTGTTGTAATGACGGGACAAGGCCAGTTATTTTTAAAATTGAACGCATAGACGTTGAAGACTGATAACTTTTTCTAAATTATTTCATCGTTATTTAACATGCAAAACAACACAAAACAAATAATTAAACTTGCTTTAAAAGATACAATGCCAGTCATGGCCGGTTATGTTGTCATGGGAATTGGCTTTGGCGTTTTGCTGAGAGTGAACGGATATAATTTTTTATGGTCGATTTTAATGGGACTTGTGATTTATTCCGGCACTATGCAATTCGTAGCGATTGATTTAATAACTGCGCCGGCCTCTTTGTTTTCGACAGCAATTACGGCTTTAATGATGGGAGCGAGACATTTATTTTACGGGCTTTCAGTCGTTGATAAGTACGATAAAAATAAAAGCGCGTTCAAAAAATTTTACTCAATGTATGCCCTAACTGATGAAACATATTCGCTTGTGTGTAATGCTGACGATTTAGAATATTGTTTTTATGTGTCAGTGCTTGACCATTCTTACTGGGTTATTGGCGGCGTAATAGGTTCGTTGTTGGGCGAAGTATTACCGTTTAATCCGAAGGGCATTGATTTTTCGTTGACGGCGTTATTTATAACTATATGCGTTGACCAATGGCGCGACAAAAAAAATCGTTTGCCTGCGTTAATTGGTTTAGGGGCGGGAATTTTGAGCTTGATAATTTTCGGGCGTGAGAATTTGTTAATTCCAACGATGATTTTAATAATTACCGGATTATTTTTTATACGAGGCCATGAATAATTTACACACGCTTTTAATAATTTTCATATCAGGCGGAATAACACTTTTATTGAGATTTTTGCCGTTTATAGCTTTTGGAAAACATCAGCCCAAATTTATTATTTATTTGGGAAAAGTTTTACCGCCAGCAACAATGGCAATGTTAGTAATTTATTGCTTGCGTAATACGGACATAAATAATTTTTATGCGTTACCGGAAATTATAGCGTGTCTTGCTGTTATAATTTTGCACGTCTGGAAACACAACACGTTATTGAGCATAATCACAGGCACAGCGATTTACATGTATTTAATTCAAAACGCAGGAGGAATTTTTTAATCATGAATGAAGTTTTAAAAGCAATTAAAGAACGCCGCAGCATTAGAAAATATAAACCAGAATTACCAGCTAGAGACATCGTTGAAAAAATAATTGACGCTGGTTTACGTGCCCCTAGCGGCAGAAAAGCTCAGCCAGCAATTATTATCGACGTTAAAAATAAAGAGTTGCGCGACAAATTATCTGAAATGAACCGCAAAATAGGTGGTTGGGATGAAGGCTTTGACCCGTTTTACGGCGCACCCGAAGTTTTAATCGTCCTCGTTGATAAATCTAAACCAACAGCAATTTATGACGGCTCTTTAACGCTTGGTAATATGTTATTAGCGGCTCATTCACTCGGTTTAGGAGCTTGCTGGATACATAGAGCTAAACAGGAATTTGAAAGCGACGAAGGTAAAAAGATTTTGGCTGATTTAGGAATTAAAGGCGATTACGAAGGGATTGGCCATTGCATTTTAGGTTATATGGACGGCGAATTACCTGAACCGTATGATATTAAAGCTAGCGAGAGAACTTTTGTCGTCGAGTAATTTTAAATTTTAATTAAAAAATTAGGACACTTGCGGAAATTGAAAGATTAACTCAAAAAACGCAGTGTCCTTTTTTATTGCTATTGTTGGTGAATTAAATAATACTTTTCCGGAATTTCAACGTCCGTTAAATGTAAATACCCTTTGCCAAAAATATATGTGTCTTGCATAAATAATAAGAATTTCGGATTTTTTACACCCGTTAAAGCATCAGTGTAATAGCTAAACTTCCATTGTTGGCCAGGGCAGAATAAATCAAAACATTCACGAATTTCCCTCAAAGCTTGAGCATTTCCCATTTTGTTAGTGATTTTGCCTTCAACGTAACGTTTGCCGTATTCAGCAAGTCCGGCCGAAGCAGTGTAGCCCGTCGAATAAGCCCATGTTCCCATTCTGTCTTTACCGCCGGCAGCAATAACAGCGTCTTCAACTTTTTTCAAAATAGCAGCCCAATCGCCTTTTTCATTCGATAAATCAATTCCCAAAGCTCCCGGATATCCCATTAAGGGCGACGGTAAATCAGCTTCAACAAAACAACCGCCAACTTCAGCAATACGTTTTAATAACGGCTCTGTATGGCTGTCATTGGTGCAGAAGAACGCCGCGTCTTTTCCATATCTCTCAATCCAAACGGACATGTTTTGCAAAATATATTGCTGCGCTCCTGCTACTCCAACGTCGCTCGTAGGGTCTGGTGCTGTCTCGAAAACAAATTTAATTCCTAAATCTTTGCAAGCTTCCTCCATTATTGCGCGGCGAAGGCTTAACATTTCTATACTCATGTGTCTTGGGAATGAAATATGTACAAAAGTTTTAGCCCCCATTTTTTGAGCACCTAAAGGAATTGTGTAACCGCGACCAACGTTATCAACATGGACGACAACGTCTGCGGCTTCTGTAATTACTGTCGGGTCTTCTTGAGGCTCACCGGCTAATAATAAAATGTCAGGTCTCTTCTCGCGGACGCGTCTAAAAGCTTCCGTAGTGCCTAGTACTGCCTGATTGACGACTATAACTTTCATTAACGGGTCATCAGCAAGTCCTGTGATTTGGCTGATGGTTGTCTCTTGTTCCGAAGGGAAGTTATCGGGGTAAGTAACGTGAGTAATCATTCCGCCGTTTGAAGTCTCTCCGTACATTTTCATGATGAGTTCAGCACCGCGTAAATCGTCTTCAGATTGCGAAACTGTACCAGTAACAATACCAATATGGAACGGAGCGGGATTTTGTGAATTATAAATCGGTTCATCAGCAGCAAAAGCACCGGCACATAAAACACTAATGCTTAAAATTAAAAGAGCGTATAAAAATTTCTTCAAGAGAAAAATTCTCCCCTTTCATGATTTAAAATTTAATATGCGGCTAATTCTAGCATAAAGATTTTTGGTAATTTTTTAATTGGAAGTGAGTACAATTCATAAACGCATAATCGATATTTTAATGACATGCTGTTTGATTTTTTTAATGTCATTTCAAATAGCACCGCAAAATTATCACGAATACACCGGCGCAGCTTTATTCTTTTTGGTGATTGCGCATAATATTTTAAATTACAAATGGTACGCAGGATTATTTAAATCTAAATTATCGGCGATAAAAATTTTGTACATACTCGTAAATTTTTCGCTGATGATAATTTTTATGACAACAATTTTCAGCGGCGTAATCATGTCGGAAAGTTTCGCGAGCTTAAATATTCCTGATTTAATTTCAGACGCGAGAGTAATACATTTGTGTTGTTCATATTGGTGCTTTGCGTTAATGGGCGTTCATATTGGTTTACATTGGGGAATTATGGCGGCCAAGATAAAAATCAACGTGATAATCAAAAACTTAATTGCGATTTTAATTTCCGGTTACGGTTTATATTTAATTTTGAAGGCCGGAATTTTTGATTACATGTTTTTAAAATCTATCTTTGCATTTTTAGATTACGAATTGCCTGCTGTAATAGTGATAATTCAAAATGTTTTCATGCTGAGTTTTTATGTCATGGCCGGTTTTAATTTTGTGCGTTTTTTGAGCGTCAAAGACAGGAAAAAATTTTTACCCGTCGTAATTTTTCTAAGCGCGATAATTTTAGGCTTAATATTAAATTATTTTGTGTGAAATGTTAGCGATTTTAATTTTTAAATTAGCACTAAATACGATAAAATACGCACATCCGATTTTTCACAATTCTTTTCAAAATTTTTTAATATTAGGAGGCATATTTATTATGCGAGGAAAGTTTTTATTTACGTTATTGTTTTTATTAGCTTTACCGTTTACAGCTTACGCTATGACCGCCCCAACTGATATCGATAACTACACTGAAGCCCTCACAATCGATTACACTCAAGCGGCTCAATTACCGTTAACGGGTTATTTTGAGAGAAAAAGCGATGACCGCACGATGAAAATTTATATCGCGCCCGAAGCGTCAATCAGGTCATATTTCACAGTTGTTGCTGTTCCAGACGGAGTTGACACCACGACATTTTTAGAGCAACAAGGCTGGTTTGACTTAATGGACGAAAAAGGAGAAGGGCTTTTTGTTCTTGAACCTGGCGCGAACGGTTGGGGAACTGCTCAAGAAGAGGCCGAATATATAAACACACTCTTTGTCCCTACAGCCCGCGGCGGTGTGAACTCTAAGGGGATACCTGTACTGTCGACGTTCGGCGAATTTTATTTCGTTGGTTACGGTGCTGGAGCTGCTCCATTGGAATTGTACGCGGCGCAAAATCCTATTTTAATCATTAGCCAAGTTTACATCAGCGGCGATAGCACTCTATCAGATTTAAACACTGCAGGAGCTACCCTTTATGACGGAACTAATACAAGCGGCTATGACCCAGGCTTAACAGATGAGACAGAATTTAAAGAGACACTCGAACTTACAGGACTTTCACAAATCGCTAAAAAAGATGTTCCAATTCCTTCGTGGTTTATCAATTATGCAGACGACGCTGACAGCTTAACGTATTGGCGTAATGCTAATGATTGTGTTGCAACAGCTACAGACGGAGTTTATTGGCAGAATTTATCATCAACAAGGCCGCAGACTTTATACTCAAATTCACAGCTTAGTTCTCACGGTATCTCACAAGTCAGAGTTTCAAGTGCTGAAACTTATCCGACAGCGTCAAGCATTTATGAATGGCTTTCAGTCTATACGCGCTACGATGTAACTTTTGCATATTCAAACGCTATAGCTTACAGACTTGATTACACTTCGGCGAGAGTTGCTGCTCAACAACAAGCTAAAAATAACACCGTTCTTAATACTTACAATACAACGGATTGGAAAGGCAACGCTCAAACAGTTAATGTTATTGGACGCAGCAATGCTACGATTTCCGGTCATGGAACGGTTCAAGTTGGCGTTTTCACATTCAGCGATAACGACGGCGATGGTGTAAATGACCCACGCGAATATATAATTTATGTACCGTCAGGTTTCAGCGGAAAGAGCCTTCCTGTTTTATTCGTCTATCCAGGCAATACACAGACCGACAGCATATTTTTTGACAGTACGTTATGGTATCAAGTAGCCGACAAAGAAGGTATCGTCTTAGTATTTGTTTGCGAAACTTATAGTTCAGCGGTTGCCGTAACTCATAAAGATTCCTACTTATATCAAACGGCTATGATGTCTGTATTAGAAAACTCTATCAATGGAAATTTAGCTACGCTCGATTTTACAAGAGTTTATGCAACAGGCCAATCTATGGGAAGTATGACAACGCAAGACATGGCCAGAGTTAATCCAGGATTTTTCGCGGCTGTTGCTTCAACTTCAGGCGTTACGTTTGCAGTAAATGATTTAGATTTCGGCACGGACGCTTCAAGCGATAAAGCTATCCCTAATATGCTTTTAATCGGTCAAAGCGATTTACCAGGACTTATGCCCGACCTTACGTCTGATGCTTTAACAATTTGGGGCAATTACTTTATGAAAGTGAACGGCCTTAATAAAACAGTCGGGACTGAAGCCAATAATTACGGGTCTGACAGTAACGAATTTTTAACAAAACGCCATTATGTTTATACGTGGAACGACGCTAATAGCATTGCCGTGTTTAAATGGGGATTAACGCTTTTACGTCCGCATAACTGTTATCCGTCTGAAATGCCAATATTATGGGACTTTTTAAAACATTTCTCGTTAAGCTCAGACGGGACACGCGCTTACAGTGCCTCAGCTTTTACAGAAGACGACAGCGTAACCCTCTTTGAAGACAATCCGAGCGATGAAGACGACGCGAAAAAAGTCGATGAAAATTTAAAGAGCATAACCGTTAATTCGAGCGACGCTGATTTTATTAAATACAGCATTGGTAGCGACGGAACAATTAACGTAACGGTAAGCTCGAAAAGCAGCGTTAGTTCTTTTGATTTCACAGTCGATACAGAGAGCGACTTTTATAAAAATCTTGCAAGCAATATAACTTGGACATTAGTAAATACAGGCGAGAACGATTTTTCAAGTTGGATTTACTTTAATGATACAGGTACGCAAACGACAACACTTGCTAAAGATGTAAATTACACAGTCAGAAACCAGCATAGCGGCAAGCACTTCATATTCATTTACATTACAGGGAGAAGGTACGAACGGTAGCGGTAATGCACTTACACCGATAGAGGCTAAATTTAAGGTTACGTCTGAAACTGCTGATAATCCTCCTGAATACGACACACCAGCCGTACTCAATGGCAGCCCTTCCGGTGGTTGTAATACATCGAATGCAAGTTTTTTAACTGCTGCGTTCCTTATTCCGGTTGCTCTTGTTATTTTGTTCTAGATTTATAAATAATTGATTGAAGCTTTGCAAGCTCTTGTTTAAGTTCGTTTATAATTCGGTTAAGAGGTGTTTAAAATTTTTAACTGGACAGGAATTTTAACGGGGCTTGCGAGCTTTTTGATTATTGGAATATTTCACCCGATAGTAATTAAATGCGAATATTATTTCACATGGAAAATATGGCCGTTATTTTTATTGGCAGGAATTATATTTTGCGCGGTATCTTTAGTAATCAGCAATGATATAATCTCGACGTTATGCGGTATTTTAGGTTTTGTATGTTTTTGGAGCATTCTTGAACTCAAAAAACAGGCTGAACGCGTAAAAAAAGGCTGGTTTCCCAAAAATCCAAATAGAGTGCTATAATACGCGGCCGTTGAAATATATTAAGCTTTAATTTAAGCAGGAGGTATTTTTGAAATGACAACAGAGGCAAAAAGATTATGTCCGGTTTGTAAAAAAGAATTGGTTCTTGAAGAGACAGGCTATCCTATGGGAAGCGCGTTTTTAAAAACGGATAGAGTACATGTAGACATTTATTCATGCCCTGAGTGCAAGAGAGTTGAATTATATGCATCAAAAACTGATATGGTTGCTTGCCCTAATTGCGGAACTTTACACAGCCCAAAAGAGGAGTGCGCAATCTGTGCATTAAATAAAGCTCTCGAAGGTGAACGCTAGAATTTAATTAAAAAATTTTTCCCCTTGAGTTCAAAAGCTCAGGGGGATTTTTTATTGCCATAAACCTTTTTTAGCGGAGCGTGCTTCGTTTTCAAGTTGCTTGAAAAAATTTGCGTATTTAGAATTTGGCTTAATGTTCATCGTTTTAGCATAGCCGTTTGAAATTAAAATCGCGTTAAACATTTTTTGCCGGATATTTTTCTTGTTGACCGTTTCAGGAATTTCAAACCATAAGTAAGCTAAATGCCTGTTATATTTATCAAGCGGTGAGACATCGTATTCAAGCCAAATATTTTTGCCGGTTAGATTATTTTTCGTAAAATTGCTCGCCTCGCGTCCATAAAATTGAACGGGCTTGTTTGGATGAACAGTTTCCGGAGTGTCAACACCAAGCAAGCGGACGCGCCGATTTTCTCCGTTGACATTAGCAATTAAAGTATCGCCGTCGATTACTCTTGTTACGGTTGCAGAAATAAAATCGCTGTTTGAATTTTCCGACCTCGAATAAAAAAATACAAAGGCTAAAATCAAAATTAAAACGCTCAAAAAAAATCGTAAGTCTAATTTTTTAAAGTCGTTAAAATTTTTAGCAGTCATCAATTTTTTAAGAGCTTTTTTGTAGTTGTACTTGTAGTTGTAAAATTCGTTTGGTTCGTTATTTTGAAAAGTCATTCTGAAAGATTATCCGAAAAATTATTCGCGTCTGTAATTTTAAACGTCTCTGTTAAATTTTCAAGACAAGCTCTAACGCTTACAGCCCATGAATTAACCGAACCGGTCATCGTTTTAATGGCGTTATCGGTGAGATTGGCTTTTAATAACGTGTCAATTTGCGACGAAATAAATCTTAACTCGCGTTCTAAACGTTCCTCGAGACTATTTAAACGAGTGTGCAATAAATTTTTGTCCGGCACTTTTTGAGCTTGTTCGTTTAAAAACCACGCATTATTTTTATAATTTAAGTCTTCAGGCGTTGCGTTAAAATGTTTTCTCAAGGCAAGCTCCGAGTTTTCGCATTTATAATCTTCCGGCAAATCATCTACTCCGAAAAATATCGGTATATAAACACTTTCGCACGGCCTCCCTAATGCAAGACGAATAGTATTTTGGCGCGGGTCATTGTTTAATTCAAATATCGAACTTTGTAACGTCTCGGCATTACAAACGCTTAACGGCTCTGTCAAATGCGGATTATCATTTTCATTATGGGCGCGCAAAATCTTTTTCATAACAGCGACATCAACGGGCTTATTGGGTTTAACGGAAAACGGGAATTTTCTAGCGTTTTGCCAATCTTTGCGCCCTGTAAGAATTTCTAATGCCTTTGAATGTCTGAATGTGTTTTTTGAAAGACCTTTTGAATTTTCAGCCTGATAGACTTCCGCGAAATCAAATTCACCGCTTTTAAACCAGCCTTTTAATTTTGCATAAGCAATTAAATTTTCATCAGCGTCATCAAAATCGTGAATAGTATAGTGATTAGGAATAACACAGACTTCATCGTCAGGAACGCGCTTAATAACGAAGTGTTTGCCGTTGACGATTTGCATTACAAAAATTTCGTTCTTGTCGGCAAAAGCATATGAACGCCCGCTCGAAGCATAACCGTATTTTTGAATTAAGTGTTTTGCGATTTCGACAGCGTCTTTAGCCGTTTTAGCCTGTTGAGCGATTAAATGTCTGAATGCGTAACCAATGCCGCCGTTATTTAATTCAGGGTTGTCTTCTTTTGAGAATGCGCAATTATTTGAACAGATTACAACGCCGTTAGAATTTATGAAACTATCGCAGAACGACGACACAAAAGGATTTTCGTTGCAAGTGTAAGCCTCAATCCAAAATAATTTTGCGCGTTTATTTGGTAACGTAAAATTTTGTAATGACGGCTCAAATTTTATGGTTGTATTATTTTGAATGGGTAACTCTTTTAAAATATGAGTGCGTATTAAAAATTTTCCCGGCGCGTCTTCGTTATGTCCGATTAAAATTTTATTATTAGACGTTGCTTTTTTACCGGCTAGAATTGTCATGCACATGTTAAATAAAATTCAGCTCCTTAAAATTTTTATAAAATATAACATGTTTATGATTGTGTAAAACCTGATTAGTATTTAAAAATTAAACAAGAAGATTTTTAATTATTTGCTAAAATAAAAAATTATGAAACAAGTTGATTTAAGAAAAGTTGCAATTATTGGTTGTGGTTTTGTTGGAGCGACTTCTGCTTTTGCGTTAATGCATAGTGGTTTGTTTTCCGAGATGGTTTTAGTTGATGTTAATCATGAACGTGCCGAAGGTGAAGCTCTTGATATCGGACACGGAATGCCTTTAGCTAAACCAATGAGAATTTATGCCGGCGATTATAACGATATTGCTGACGCGGCAATAATTGTCGTAACGGCAGGCGCAAATCAAAAACCTGGCGAAACAAGACTTGACCTCGTTAAAAAGAATACAACGATTTGTAAAGGTATTATGTCGGAAATTGCAAAGCTCAATTATCAAGGAATATTATTAGTTGTGGCGAACCCTGTTGATATTTTGACGTATACAGCGATTAAATTTAGCGGCATTCCTGAAAATCATGTTATCGGTTCAGGGACAGTACTTGATACGGCGCGGCTAAAATATTTATTGTCTCAGCATTTAAAAGTCGATAGCCGAAGCATTCATGCTTTTATTGTTGGTGAACACGGCGACAGTGAGTTTGCTGTTTGGAGCAGTGCTAATGTGTCGGGTGTTCCGCTTTTAGATTTTTGTGATATGCGCGGTCATTTTAATCACGAAGAAGCTATGCACGAAATCGAAAATACTGTCAGGAATAGTGCTTACGAAATTATTAAACGTAAACAAGCAACATATTACCAAAATCAGCCGTAAAGCCCTCGACTTTAGTCGTAGGGATATAAGGCTTTGAAATTTTAATCTGTTCTGATAAAATCATCATTGTCGAGCTGGG
>CAJODZ010000023.1:17740-31575 GCA_905233645.1 uncultured Synergistales bacterium
GCGTCGACCATTCGGAGGAGAATCTGTAAGACACTCGCAAGGGTGCAAGGTTCGTTGATACCAGAATCCCCCGACTTTAGTCGTGGGGAGTACGTCAAGGAATTGCTATGGCTGTCGAAAGAATTTGTGAGGCCGTTATTCGCGATGAAAAATCTGTGTTGTCTATTTCAAGCATAATTCACAACGTTCACGGGATTGACGATGTTACGTTGAGTATGCCTGCTGTAGTCGGTAGTGAAGGAATAGAGACGCTCGTCCCAATTCGTTTTAATGAGAGCGAACAGGAAAAATTAAGGAAGTCCGCAGAAGTTTTAAAAGGTGTCATTCGAGAAGTATTATAAAAAATTAAAACTCTCCGCCCAAAAAACGGAGAGAATTTTTTAATTGAGCAACTTAAATTAACTTAATTTAACGCCGCCGTAAATACCATTGACCATTATTATCTTGTTCAAGCGGCAAAAAGTTTTTCAGCAAATTTAATCCAACAGCAAAATCTTCCGGTACGTTCACACGCGCTTCAGCTTGACCGATTTTCATAGTTGAAGTGTTTATCGTGAGATATCCGTTAACTCTGAAATCACCGTTCGTCCGTAAATCTTCCAGCAAAATTTCAGACGGTGTCGCTGTCATTAAAAAATGCCCGTCGCCAATGTTAAGACGCTGGCCAAAAGTTATATTGCATGACCTGAAATCAATATTACAAACGCCGGCTAACGAAAGCAAACTCGAAAGTAATCGCGGGCGTATCGTTAAAGAGCTGAAAGAGACGTTAACAGGTACTTCCAACGCTAAATTATTTATCGTAAAACCGTCAGGCTCGTCCGTAATATCTGAGTAAGCTAAATTCATTCCGCGTTGCGCTAATTGTGAATGAGCTACCGACATTAACACGCGCCCAACTTCACGATAAGGCAGAAAATACCAAAGAGCCGCACAAAATCCAATTATGAATAATAAAACTTTGAGTGTGTTGAAAAATATTTTACGCATTCTAATTCACCGGCCCTATAATCGCATTAACTGTTAATAATCTCTCACGCCCAGACGGTAAAGCTCTTAACTCAGCCGCATTAAAAGTTATTCCCCTGTTTGAAAGCTGGCGTTCTAAATCTGCTAACTCTTCGCCGTAAAGCCTGTTAATCTCAACCGATTGATTACGTCCGTCAGGTGTTACACGATTGACGCGGTTGCCTAATTGCATTCGTTCACTAACTTGCGCAAAAACCGTAGCAACATCAACATTAGGATTATTTTGGCGATTTTTAGAGGACGGGTCTAAATTTTTATATTCCTCCGCTAAAATCAATAAATTTTTCCAACGGCTTTGTTGTGTATTTAAATTCATGGCCGCAGCATTTTTTAAATCATTTACGATATAAACACCAACCCAAACGATTAACGACGCTAAAATTACTGCAACAAATCTTACTGAACCAGTAACCTCACCGCGCAAAACACTTCGTACGTTATTTAATAAAGCATCAAAATTCATAACCTAAAAATTCACCACCGTACTCGTAAATCAAATCTATAGCCAACTCCTGAAACGCTTTGCGTGTTATCAAGTTGAGCTAATGCCGCCTTACTCTCCCAAGCTTTGCGGAAATTTAAAATCGTTGTCATGTCCTGAGCTGAGCCTGTGCAGTCAAAACCTTCAGAGTTATAACGAACAGTATCGACCGTAACATTTTTTAAGCTCTCATCGCTGAAAACATCTCCAAAATCCGCAAGCACTTCCTCTAAACCGTGAACAGTTCCGCCCGTACCTTTTGCCTCACTGATTTTTTCACGCGCAAGAGTAACGGGGTTTGAAATTCTTCCGGTATGTTGAGGGTCAAAAACTTCGCGGTAATATCTTTCTGAACGTGAACGTAAATTTTGTGTCTGTGTTAAAGTGTTTTGCCAGCTAAAAATTTCAGCCCCTAACATAATCACACCTATTGCTAAAATCCAACAGGCCGCCTCGGTTAAAAAGCTCAAATTTTTTTCAAGCCCCATCGCTCCCTCAAGTGCCGAACGCGATAAATTTACATCAGATATCCAAGGACATAATTTAACGCTCTCGTTGATGATATCGCCAAAATCTAAATATTCAGAATTTGTGCGTAAGCTCTCGTCTTTTGAAGCGAATATAACTTGAAACGTTCCGCCCCTTTCTAAATTTTGTGAAGAACAATAGCCGTCGTACCATTCAAGTTCGTGTTTTAAACTTTCTGAATTAGAATTTTTGCGCCAGCGGCTTAAAACAGGATTGTAATTTTGCCATAAGATTGAGTTTAAATTCTCTTCGTCTGCCCATAAAGTTATACCGTTGCCGTTAAAATCTTTTAATTGCGATACAAAACCTAACGGCGCAGGCCAAATTTTATTATTGCTCTCTAAAACAGAACCAGGAATATTTAACTCTTCAGGCGCAACATACCAGACTAGTCCTTCAGAATTGCGGCCGTTACGTGAAGTTATTACGGGGAAAATTTCAACGTTACCGGCTGCTGAATAGGGCATAACCTGTAATTTAAGAGCTTCGCGAATTTTTGTGCTGTTGGAAAACGGAAAAGCAAATTTCTCAAACGATAAAGACTTCATCGGGATAAAAGTTATCGCGCCGCTTTTAGTATTACCATTTGCGACGACGCGGACAGCTTTTTGAATTTCGCCCTCATCATTTTGAAAATCTATCACGCGCCTGAACTCAAACGTTGTGAAATCTTTTTCATGCTTAACTAGTTTGTTCCTTAAATTCTCTAAAATTTTAAATCTCCTCCCACTTAACAATTTTTCTATCGGTTCTGTCAAAAATTATACTGAAAGAATTTCCGCCTTCGCCCTGATAATTCATACATTGTATTTGAATTTCAAAATAACGGCTCTTAAACGCTGCTAAATTTGTGAGTTGTGTTGATGTTCTTGGTGAAGCTCCGGGCAACGTCTGCAAATCTTTTAAACTCTCAAAAGTGCGCTCCTCACGTTCACGTATAAGCCGTTCAGCTAAACCAGTATCAAGACCAGGCAAAAGCTCTAAAACTTCCTGCGGAGCAACATTCAAATTTATTTTTCCGTCGCTCCAAATTGTGCCATAGTCTTCAAGTGAATATAACGCCTCTTCTTCAATGTCCTGACTTAAAATTAAAAGCTCGGACATATCATACAAACCGCGGTTTATAAAATTATCACGTTCGGCACTTCCGACGCGCGGTCTGGTGTTTTTATCGAGAAAGTCTAAAACTAATGTTCCGGCTTCACGATTTTTGAGCTTATCCCATAAATCATCCCACACCGTACTAAATTCGCGCCTTAAAGTATTACCGTCCGGCAAAAATAAATTCCTTAACGGAATTTTGTCATCGAGCGGTTTAATCTGAATTATCCAAATCCCTAAATCTTCCATAGGAATTACAAACGGCTGAAACCAGCGTTGACGTAAACTATCAGCGTTATAACGTCCGGCCATGTCCGCCATAGTTTTTACGATAACGTTAGCAAAAACTTGAGCCATACTACGGCTGGAAAGAGCATCACGTTCGCGGCCTATACCCCTTGCCTGTAATCTTACAAACCATGAAAACGCCGTCGCACATGAAATTAACAGTACGCCCAACATTAACACACTAACCAGCACGAAGCCTTTACGATTTTTATTTTTATTTTTAAGGGAACACGATAACATTTTCAAGTTCATCTTCTTTTTTAACGCCGTAATCATTCTCATGGACGCGCGAAATTTTTAAATATAATCCTGAAGGTAATACGCCCTTATATTCTTTTTGGGTATCATCTTTAAAACCGCCAGAGCCTGGAATTTCGACGCTGAAACTGTCAACATCGGGCAAAACTAATTGTGCGTCTTTAATATTTAATTTTTCGTGGTCGATTTCATCAGGAGTTTTTCCGGCGCAAACCCAACGATATAATCCGGAAATAGCATTAGCGTTCATAATGCCGCCTTCTTGAATTCTGCCGGCATATTTTGCGCTGCTGGTGAGTTGCTCATAAAAATTAAAACATCATCAGCCTTACCGCCTAATGCTTCATGGTTAATAACGATTAAGACATTTTGAACGAGCCTCACTGAGTTTGATAAATCACGAGCAATAAAGTTCAGCGTTCGCGATAAAGCAGAAATATCGCCGTAATCATTTTGTGTTTCGATAACGCGTCTAACTGTAACAGCGACGGGAGCTAATGCTAAAGTCGTTAAAACTCCCGTCAACATTATCGCAACTAAAATTTCAATTAACGTAAATCCGCGCCGCATTTTTAAAAATTATTCGTCATCGCCGTCATCGATTTCCGGTATCGGTTCATTTGCGTGAGCGGTTGCGTCTTCTTCTTGTTCTTCATTCTCTTCATCATCTTCAGAGCCGTATTCAGGAACAGCCGAACCGTTTCTCATAATATGAGCGTCTATGACGTTGCCTTTGTAATCAATACGTTTTTCAATCGCGATATGATAAGCTCCTGGTTGAAAAAGACTTACAATATATTCAAGAGCTTCAACGTTCTGATATTTCTGAGCCATTGAAACTAACTTTTGCAAATCTTCCGAACGCGGCTCACGTTGGAATTGCGCCCATAAAATATTTAACCCCTTAATCGCTAATTCGTCATCGTGTCTTAAATCAGCTACCTGCATATAATGAAAAGCTAAATTACGCTCCGTATCTTCATAAACGATTGGATATTTATCAGCCTCGTTTAAATAATAAAGCTGTAATTTTTCATTCTGTGTTGAGAGCGCGCGCCTTAAAATATAATTCCCGTAAATTCCGCCGGAAATATAATAAATCCCCCAAACTGAAGCCGCTATACAAATTACACCTGTTAATTTTGTGAGAATTTTAGATTTGAAATAATCGTAAGCTTTGACACCAAATCCATTATTTGAAAGAGCAAAAGCTAACGCAATCCAAACCATATTTTCAATGCGGTGGAACGGTCTGGTAAAGAATGCCGCGAACGAAATCAAAGACACTAACGCCGCACCCCATACAGCCTGAATTTGAACGCTGTCAGATTTTTTAAACAGACTTTTTAGCGCAGGCCAGAACCATATTAAATACATTAACAATAAAATTATTCCGCCAAACCAACCGCCTTCGCAAAACCATTGAAAGAACTCATTATGCGCCCAATGTGTATATTGCCATTCGTACCATGGAGCATCGGGGAAAATTCTAAAACCTTCGCGTTGAGCCTCTAAGTAATGCCATTTATATTGACCTGTTCCAACTCCTTGCGGGTGTTCCTGAAACATTGCATAAGTCGTTGCCCAAATTCCGCGTCTGTTGCCGATATTTTCAGCGTTTTGGACGATATCGATTGTCTTGCCTACGATTTGCTCAGACCTTAGAGAGAACGTCGAAGCCCAAAAGACAGCACCCAAAATAAAAATTGTTCCTAAAAATCTTAATGCATAATATCTTCCGAATTTCACGCTCGCAAAAATTATAAGGACTAATAAACCCGTAACAAGTGCTAAAACTCCTGAACGGCTCGTTGAACTTATTAAACCCCAAAAATTTGCGGCCATGAGTGTTACGTTTAACATTACCGGAAAAATCTTTTTATAAACGCCGATTGCAATTTGAGCCAATATAAAAAATCCGGCCATGCCAATATAAATCATGTGTAACGTATTTTCAGGCGGTGTCGTTAAAGCTGACGCTATCGAAATAATTATTAAACAGGTATTTAAAACAGGCAGCCAAATCTTTTTGCCGTGTTCATTTTTATCTTGTCCGTCGTCGCTCCATAAATCAAACATGAACAAATACACCATTCCGAGCGTACATACTGCCAGCCATAAACCGAACATATTTTGTTGAGCAGTATTCCCGATATAATTTCCGGGCGTTGGCAAAATTATTGAACTGTATTGTTTAAGCCATTCAAACGCCGTCCCGTCGAGAAATGCAAAATTATTCATTCCTCTAATCTGTAATTCTGCAAATATAGTGTTAATTGCGGCGTTAATACTTGCTAAAAATAATATCGGCCTCAATCCCCATTCTGGAAACGACATAACACTAATCACATAAAAAGCCCATACCGCCAACACACACGTCATTTCTAAGACAAAGCCGGTCGGCGAAAATAATTTTACCCATAACGGCTGAACTGCGGCATAAGCCATCATAAAAGCCCATACGATTGAAAATTTGTCGAGCTTCAAATTAAAACGTTCGCGCCCGAAAAATATTAAACGCAGTCCGGCAATAATAACAGCTATTGCAACAGGAACTCCCGTAACAGTCCATTTCAAAATGTGTAAAGTGTCTGCAAACTCAACACCGGAATATATTAAATTTGGCAGCACTAACGAGACGACCCATAACGGGAATAAAATATAAGCAGGTACTAATGCTAACTGTTCAGGCTCTTTAGATTTGAGCAAATAATTATTTTTAGGCACATATTTTTTCTTGGCCATGTGTTAAATCAAAACTCCTTTTAAAAATTTTTAATTTTTAATTCTTAATTTATATTCATTAAAGCGTATTTTTCAACAGGCGCAAAAGCATCCGTGAAAGCAGGAACAGCAGGGTCTGGCGTGAAAGGCTCTAACCATTGGTGCGAAAGTAAATTTGCAAATTTAGCGTCCGGCGTTTGAGTAATTGTTGTAGCGTCTTGACCTGTTGCAACGAGAATAATATTTTGACGAGCAAAAGCGTAACGTTTATCCGGTGCTGTTACTGGGAAAATCATCATCGTTGGGAACGAAGTCGAGAACGCTTTATAAATTCCATGAAAAACTCCGGACTGACGCCCCATAACAGACGCAATAATATTTACAACTAGAACGCCGTCGGGTTTTAAAATTTCACGTAAGTGCGCAGCCGTCTCAACCGTTGTCATCTGAAAAGGGATAACCGTCCATGAGCTGAACGTGTCCATAAAAATTGCGTCGTAAGGCCCGATGTTATTTTTTAATGCCCGATTTAAAAAAGTCCGTGCGTCCTCGTGATAAATTTTCATGCCCGGATAATCTTTTAAATCAAAATATTGGCGTGCCGCTTGAGTAATGCCAGGGTCAATTTCAACAACATCAATCGTAACATCTTTACTGCGTTCGCCGGTCATTAAGTATCTTGGAACGCAATAACCTCCGCCGCCAAGCATTAAAATTTTTTTCGTATCGGGTTTGTAATGGAAAGCTAAGTCATAAAATTTTGTATAACCGCTAACTAATTCGCTCGTATTATCCGTATACATCATTGATTGTGCCGAATCGGGGTCTGTGATTAAAATTCTTACGCGCCGGTTATTACGAGTGTCAACGCTTTCAACGATCGATAAATGATTATATCTGGTGTCAATCTGTTCGCCTACCGGTTGAAAAGGTAAGCCGTGAATATTCGAGTAATACGCTGACGCTGATAAAATGCAGACGATAAAGCTTGCGATAATTTTTAACCAAGCACCCGTATAAACTAACACCGCTAAAATCGCAACACCGCTCGCTAATAACATTAAGATTACACCAGACGGGAATAACGAAATTAAAACAAATCCGCCTAAAAACGTCCCGAAAATACTTCCTGCTGAATTTAAAGCTGATAAACGCCCGACTGTTGCTCCAGATGATTGAACGTTTAACATTGCAAGACGGCTTATAAACGGTGAGGCCATGCCTAACAAAATGCTTGACGGCGCAAAAATTATTAACGAGGACAAAACCGACGCAAAATATAAATTTAAATTCATATTGGCTAAAGTCGTTAAAACATAATTGCTAATGAATGCCGTAATAGCGATGATGATAGCGGCAAATAATAAAATTCGTCCGAGTAATTTGCCTTCGGGTCTTCTATCTGCAAGCGCACCGCCCGACCAGTTACCTATACATAAGCTCGTCATAATAATTCCGATTAACGCTGTCCAGACTATTAAAGACGTTCCAAAAAACGGAGCTACAAGCCTTGAGCCTGTCAATTCTAAAATCATCGTGGCCGCTCCGCAGAAGAACGATGTAATTTGAAGACGCGGCGGAATTTGGGGACTGTGTTTAGCCTTAGTATTCGTGTTATGGTTATAGTTATTGTTAATGTTATTCTTGTTCAAGTTTAATTCGTAATCAAAATCCAAATTAAATCAACTCCCGTAATAATAAATATTAAATTTTAATTTATTTCGCTATTATTTCATGTACGTCTTTGGTAAAAGCAATAATATCACCGCAAACAATTCGAGCCTTCCTGCTAACATGCAAAACGAAAATAACCATTTAACAGCGTCGGGCAAATGCGAAAAATTTTCAACCGGCCCAAGCGAATTTAATCCAGGCCCGACGTTTGAAAGACATGTTAAAACACCGGAGAACGCTGTCAAAATTTCAACACCAAACGCCGTAGTTAATAACGTCCCTAAAACTAGAATTAACATGTACAAAACAAAGAATGCGCTAGCATTATCTAAAGTACTTTGTTGAATAGAACGACCGTTAAATCTCGGAATGATTACGGCTCGCGGATGTAATAATCTCATAATTCCGGCCTCTAATTGTCTGAACAGAATTATTATTCGCGAAACTTTAAAGCCGCCGCCTGTTGAACCTCCTGAAGCTCCGATTAACATTAAAATTAAAAATATACATTTCGTAAATTCTGGCCATAAATTGTAATCGCGCGTTATAAAACCTGTCGTTGTCATTACGCTCACAACATGGAACAAAACTTCACGCAGCATAACTCCGTAACCGGATAAATATAAAGCTAAGACGATTAAGCCCGTTGCAATAAGTGTTATGGCTATGTAAATTTTTAATTCTTCGTCCTCGAATAACTCTCTAAATTTTTTCGCGGCCAATAAAAAAAACAGCGAGAAATTTATTCCCGACACAAACATAAAAATTATGATTATCCATTCAATATAAGCGCTGTTAAAAAACGCGATTGAATTATTTTTTGTCGAGAAGCCCCCCGTTGCTATCGTCGAACATGAATGCGCGAATGCGTCAAAAAAGCTCATGCCCCCAATCCATAAAAAGAACGTTTCAAGCAACGTCAGCATTACATAAACGCTCCATAATCTTTTTGCAGTTTGCTGTAATCTTGGTGTTAATTTTTCAGCTGTTACTCCCGGGACTTCGGCTTTATATAATTCAATTCCGCGCAACCCTAAAAAAGGAAGGACAGCTAAACTCAAAACTATAATTCCCATTCCGCCCATCCAGTGAGTAAGAGAACGCCATAACAAAATCCCGCGCGGCAAAATTTCTATCTCGGTTAAAATCGTTGCGCCCGTTGTTGAAAAACCTGACATCGTTTCAAAAAACGCATCAGCGTAAGAATTTCCGACACCGGCTAAATAATGAGGTAACGCACCTATTGCTGAAGCGATAACCCACGAAAAACCAGTTACTCCGACACCTTCACGAATGCCGATATGTTGTTTAAATTTTTCCTTTGACATTAAAACTGGTAACGCAAGCATAAAGCTGACAGCTAAACCTATTGCTATTGAGCCTGCGAATGCCTTTGCGTCGTAAGACCTGTCATAAATCGCAATGCCCAACGGTAAAAACATAGCAAGCGTAACGATTAAACAAATAAGAGCATGAATGCCCAGAACTATTTTTATCTTCATGATTTATTTCTGAACGGTTATATTAAATAATTCCGCTGTCTGCCGCATTAAATCCGTTGACGCAAATAGAATAACGTGGTCTCCAGGCAATAATTGAG
Organism: uncultured Synergistales bacterium; assembly: GCA_905233645.1. GTDB lineage: Bacteria > Synergistota > Synergistia > Synergistales > Aminobacteriaceae > JAFUXM01. Next base: position 27,424 of record CAJODZ010000023.1, read on the forward strand.
TTGCGCCGTCGGGGACTAAGATTTTTTCGCCGCGTTCCATTAAAGCAACAATCACTCCGCGCGGAAGACGTAAAACTCATTAAATTTTTGCCGGTTAAATTACTATCTTCGGGCATAACGAGTTCAAGCATTTCAGCATTTATCTTTTCAATAATAGACAATGCGCGCGTATGTCCAGGATAATGAACCATTCTTAAAATCAAAGCGGCTAAAGCTTCATTCGGGTTAACAATCGAAATATCTAAACTCTCCGCTAATTGTTGATAACGTTTTTGCTTAACGACAGCGATAGATTTTTTGACACCCATTTTTTTAGCGAGAGCGGCGTATATTAAATTTAATTCGTCTGAATCTGTAGCACATACATAACCGTCTGCGTTTTCAATTCCTTCATCGTGTAATAATCTTCTATCAGCACCGTCTCCCCAAATTACAAGAGCTTCGCCTAATTCTTCAGCTAATCTTTCGGACTTCTCTTTATCTTTTTCGATTAAGCGTATTTGAACATTTCCGAAATCGCGTTTAAGTCTTTGTGAAATTTGAGTACCTAATTTTCCGCCGCCGACGATAAAAATTTTTTCGAGCTGTTTAGTAACTTTTTCAGGATTAAATAATTCTTCCAAAGCCCAAACGTTTTGCTTATAAGTAACAACGTAACAGACATCATCTTTTTTCAAGACTGTTAAACCGTTTGGAACAGCACCAGTACCGTCCTCGTGTTCGACATACACAAAATTTGCAATAGAATTTTTATAATGTGGTCTGATATCTTTTAAGGCTAGATTTATCAACGGTGAGTTATAAGCTATTTTGAACGTATAAATTGCGGCTTTACCATTTAATAGTTCTGCTGTGTGAGTAGCTGAACTTACGGCCAGCAAATTAACGACTTCTCTAGCGATTGAACGTTCTGGCGATATCATTAAATCAATTCCGAATTTATGCGCCCAATCCGGAGAATCTGCGAACTCTAAATTTTTTGCGCGGGAAATAATTCTTTGAACGCCTGCTGTATGAGCGATTAAGCAAGACAGCATATTTACTTCATCTTTATTAGTGCAAGCAATCATAATATCGACATCGCCGCCCGAATGAATACCAGCCTGAGCTAAAACATTAGGTCTTGCTCCGTTGCCCTGAATTACTTGAACGTCTAAATCGTCTTTTATATTTTGGGCATTAGCTGCATTGTGTTCGACGATATAAATATTATTACCTTCGCCGGAAAGAGTTTTTGCGATATCGCGGCCAACTTCTCCAGCACCGATTATTACTATATTCAATTTAAGAATAAATCCCCCTTTTAATTCAAAGGGATATTATAAAATAAATCGTATTTGTTAATTTTTAATGCGCTTGAAAAATATCATCAAGAATTTTTTAACACGCCTCAAAAAATTTAACACTTTGTTTCAAATTCGATATGCTTAAAAATTATGCGGTGATTAAATTTTTAAAAGATTTTTTGTAGTGGTAAACGTAGTTGCAAAAATGACAGCCCCTCATAAATTTAAAGGGACTGTCTCAAGATTAAATTTATTATATCAAAAGTTAACCGCTAAAAACTTTTAATTCTTTTTAAAGTGAGCGTCGTCGTTGTCGTGTGCTATAATCCGCAAAAATAATTATTTTTTGGAGGTTGACCTCTTGACAGATTTACAGTACAATCACGAGCCACGAGCCACGAGCCACGAGCCACGAGCCACGAGCCACGAGCCATAGTTATTGCTTAAAATACTTTTCACAAAATCAAAATAATAATCGCTTTAAATTTAGTTTAGCTCTCAAGTCTAAAAGAGAGTTTTGCCTCACTGCTGGAGGGTGTTTTTAATCATGCTTTTTAATTCTTGGCAGTTTGGGGTATTTTTCCCGTGTGTGTTTTTGTTGTTCTGGACGTTGCCTAAAAATTTTAGATTGCCTTTGCTTTTCATCGCCAGCTATTATTTTTATATGTCGTGGAGCGCAAAATATATCGTTTTAATTTTATTCACAACTGTAATTTCATATTTGGCCGGAATTTTGCTAGACCATGCTAAAAATTTAAACGCACGAAAATTTATTCTTGGTTTTACGCTCATTTCATGTCTTGGCGTATTATTTGTGTTTAAGTATTTTAATTTCTTCAGTCAAGTTATTGCTGATACTTTAAATATTTTCGCGATTAAATTACATCCTGTTACTTTAAATTTATTATTGCCTGTCGGAATTTCGTTTTACACTTTTCAAACGTTAGGTTATGTAATTGACGTTTATCGCAAAAATATCGCGCCCGAAAAAAATTTTATAGCTTACGCTACGTTTATCTCGTTTTTTCCGCAATTAGTGGCAGGCCCGATTGAACGCACGAAAAATTTATTGCCGCAAATTAAATCCGTTACGGAACTCGATTTTAATCACGAACGCACAACTTACGGATTAAAGCTCATGACATGGGGATTTTTCAAAAAGTTAGTTGTTGCCGACGTTTTAGCGAAACATGCTGATAAAATTTTTAACAACGTCTACGATTTTGAAGGCTTTGCGTTAATTTTAGCGGTGTTATTTTTCACGATACAAATTTATTGCGATTTTTCGGGTTATTCAGACATTGCAAGAGGTTGCGCGAACATGTTAGGTATTGAGTTAATGGAAAATTTCAAAAGCCCTTATTTTTCAGCAAGCATTCATGAATTTTGGTCGCGCTGGCATATTTCGTTAAGCACATGGTTTAGGGATTATTTGTATATTCCGTTGGGCGGTAACCGTTGCAGCAAAGTTAGACATTATTTTAATTTACTCGTAACTTTTTTAATCAGCGGACTTTGGCACGGAGCGAATTTGACGTTTGTAATATGGGGATTTGTTCACGGTGTAGCGCAAGTTTTAGAAGACATGTTCACGAAATCCAAAAAGCTCGACTTAAAAAATAATTCGCATGGCCTTTTATGGTGGTTGCGAGTAATTTGCGTATTTATATTTGTTTCGGCAGCTTGGACATTTTTCAGAGCCAACACACTTAACGACGCAATGTATATTTTCAAAAACTGTTTTAACGGAATTGCGAATTTAAAAAATTATTTGCTTAGTGGGATTTTTGAATTTGGCGATAAAAAGCAAATAATAGCAGTTACGTTACTGTTAGCACTTTTTGATTACATCGCGCTGAAATATGACGTTTTAAAAGCTCTTACAGCTAACAAGCATTTTATTATCAGATATGCATTTTATTTTGGAATTATTACAGCAATTCTTTTATTCCGAGCGGCTGATGAAGTTGCTTTCGTTTATTTCCAGTTTTAGAGGTGTTAAATCATGAAAAGATTTTTGTTAAAATTATTACCGTTTTTAATTTTTATTACAATTATTCAAGTTGTATTACCTGCTTTACTTGACCCTTTTAATGTTTTTCACGCTGATAATATTCGCAATAATGGAGTTCACCCTAATAAAGATTATATAAAGATGCGTTATATTGTGAAAAATCCTGATAAATTTAACAGTTTTATATTTGGCTCGTCGCGCGTCGGTGCTCTTCATAATGAGAAAATCGTAGGCGAAAAATGTTATAACATGACAACCGCAGGAGGTATACCCGCTGTAAATCTTGCTAACATTAAAACCATGCTTGAAAATGGAGTACACATTAAAAAAGTTTATATCGGTATAGATACTCCGTTTACTTCAGACCCAAATTCTTTGATAAATCAGCCGATGGTGTGCCCTTATGAATATTTAGCTAATGATGCATGGCATTTTTATAATTTATATCTTGGTTCTGAAGTTGCATTCCAGTCGTTAAAATATATTTTAGGTTTCAGTCTTGGTGATTTAGATACGGATTTTGAACATTTTTATTCACATGGTTGGTGGGTAAATTACGGACAAAAAAGCGTTTTTGACTGGACATCATCTAAAGCCACGCAACTCCCCAAAGTAAGAGGGCATAAAAATATTGGACGCGCCTTAAACGATATCAATAACATAAAAAGCCTATGTTCTGAAAACAACATAGAATTGGTAATTTTTACAAACCCTTTATACAAAATAAGGCATATTCAAGCAATCGAAATTGGCTATTTAGATTTTTTAAAAGGGCTTGCGGAAATTTCGGAGTTTTATAATTTCAGCGGCCTCAACGATATAACAACCAATAACGCAAATTATTTAGAGACT
>CAJODZ010000024.1:0-5655 GCA_905233645.1 uncultured Synergistales bacterium
ATTTTAAATTTGCCGTCCTCCTGTAAATCCATATCATTAAAAATCAAATAGTGCGGTGCTGTTTCAGCAGTGATATTTACGCCGCGATTTTTAGCCTTACGAATTAAATTAACGCTCTCTTTAGTTGATACGTGGCAAACATGAAATTTACAGCCGGTTTGTTCAGCTAATTTGATATCGCGTTCGACCTCTAAAAATTCTGATGCGCTGTTTATTCCAACGTGATTAAATTTTTTAGCGTACTCTCCTTCGTGAATGCAGCCGCCCTGTTTTAATTCGCTTTCCACTTCGCAATGAGCTGTAATCATTCCGTTAATAGCTTTAATTCTTTTCATAGCGTCGAGCATTAAATTCTCATTTTGAACACCCTTCCCGTCATCTGAAAATGCAATAACGTACGGCGCAAGCTCTTCGATATTTGAAAGTTCACCGCGTCCGCTTTGATTTTTAGTAATTGCTCCGATTGGGAAAATTTTTATGACAGCGTCGCGATTTATAATTTCAAGCTCACGTTTTAAATTTTCTAAATTTGAAGGTACGGGCTTTAAATTCGGCATTGTGCAAACCGCTGTATACCCACCATGAGCAGCAGCCTTTGACCCCGTTAAAATCGTCTCTTTGTATTCAAAACCAGGCTCGCGAAAATGTACATGCACGTCAACAAAACCAGGCAGTAAATATAAATTAGTTAAGTCAATTTCGCGGTCTATATCACTTGAAAAATTTTGCTCGTCCAAAAATAATTTATTATCATTTAGAATTACATCGTGCGTTTTGAAACCGTCTTGTGTAAAAATTTTAGCGTTCTTAAAAATCGTAGGCATATAATCTCCCTCCTGAAAATATAAAATTTTTTAAATTATACGTTCAAAATTTAAGTAATAATCCTAAAAAATTCACAAGTAGGATAATTTCGCAAGTCAATATATTTTTATAAATTATGGAGGAAATTTTTAATCATGGCAAAATTTTGTGAATGCTGCGGTCGCGGCCCTGTTACTGGAAACGCCGTCAGCCACTCTAACAGACATACTCGCCGCCGTTGGAATATTAACTTACAAAGCGTAAAAATTCAGGCCGGTGATGGTGAATTTGTAAAAGTCAAAGTTTGCACACGTTGTTTACGCTCAGGTTTTGTAAAGAGGTCAGTTAATGGAAATTAAAGGCTTGGTAAATTTTGAAAGCGAAAATTTTTCCGGCCTCAATGATGTTGCTGTAATAGCTCTTGTAGATCAGGACAGTTGCGAAAATTTCAAACTTCCTGATTTTTTAAATGACCTGCAAAAAATTTTTAACGCGGCTTTTACGAGAAAAGATTTTACGGGTAAGAAGGGCAAATTTTTACGAGTTCCAGTTTTTGACAATGCTAATGTCAGAAATTTATATCTGTTCGGACTTGGTGAAAAAGATAAATGCAATTCTAATTTAATCCGCGATTCTCTTGCTTGGGCTTTTAGGGCGGCTCGTAATGATAAAAATAAAAACGTGCTTTTACTCGCAGACGGAATTAAATATTTTTGCAACGTCAACGAGATTACAGCCGAAGCAGCAGGATTAAGCGCGTATGATTTCGATAAATATAAATCCAAAAAAGATGACGAGAACTCAAAACCCGCAAAGCTCGACAATATTTTTATTCATGGTGTCGAAATAAATCAGAACGAAATTCAGCGCGGTGAAATTTTTGCATCATCACAGGTTTATTCGCGCGACTTAATAAATATTCCTGGTTGCGATGTTAATCCTGTTATCATGGCCGAAAAAGCGCAAGCCCTTGCAAAAGATTACGGCCTCGAAATCGAAATTTATGACGAGAAAAAATTATTATCTGAAAATATGGGCGGTATTCTTGCTGTTGGTAAAGGCTCTGCCGTTCCGCCACGCTTAATTCATTTAAAATACGCGCCTAAAAATCCTCGTAAAAAAATAGTTTTTGTCGGTAAGGGTATTACGTTCGACAGCGGCGGACTTGATATTAAACCTGAAAATTTTATGCTTCAAATGAAGTGTGATAAAACAGGAGCTTGCAATGTTCTTGGAATTTTAAAAGCTGTCGCCGATTTAAAACCTGATATCGAAATTCATGGAATATTAGCTTGTGCTGAGAACATGCCTTCGGGCAATGCCTTCAGGCCGGACGATATCATTAAAATTCATAACGGCAAGACCGTTGAGATAAATAATACAGACGCTGAAGGAAGATTAGTATTAGCTGACGGTTTGAGTTTAGCAAGTGATTTAAAACCCGATGTAATTATTGATATGGCGACGTTAACGGGAGCTTGTGCTGTTGCGTTAGGGAATTGGCGCGCCGGATTATTTGTGAACGATGAAGAATTATCGAATGCAATTTTAACGGCCTCTAAAAAATCGGGTGAAGCTTTCTGGAGAATGCCGCACGAAGATGAACACATTGAGGAGACTTTGAAAAGCCCGTTTGCTGATTTAACGAATTGCGGCAAAAGATACGGCGGAGCAATTTTCGCTGCGATATTCCTTTCAAACTTTGTAGCTAAAGATATTGCTTGGGCACATCTTGATTTAGCAGGCGTTGACTATTACGAAAAAGAATACGGAATTTATTCAAAGGGTGCAAGCGCGTTCGGTGTTCGTACATGCCTTGAATACGTAATGAATTTGTAATTTTAAAAAATTCTCCCGGAGTTTTTATGCACAAGAGACGCTCCGGGTTTTTTGTATTTATTTTTAGATTTTAAATTTTTAACAAGCATGAATATTCAAATTTTTTTAGCTTATTTGCCGTACTGTCTCATAACAACTTTTACACCGGGCCCGAATAATTTAATGTCGTTTTATTCCGTTAGTAATTATGGTTGGCGGAATGGTTTAAAAATAATTTCAGGTATAGCGACGGGCTATATAGTTGGCTTTTCAATTTGCGCAATTCTTTGTAACGGTCTTGCGATTTATATTCCAGAGATAACGCGATGGCTGAAGTATGTTGGTGTAATTTACATGTTATGGCTGGCTGTACACATTGCAATCAGTAAGCCTTCAAATTCAAATTCAGCGGCGGTAAAATTTTCGAGCGGATTTTTTTTAGCGATAACAAATGTAAAAGTTCTTTTATATTTCATAACGATTTACACAGCTTATGCGATACCTGCCGGAGCGGATTTAATTGACCTTTTCATTCACGGTTTTGCAACTTTTATATTAGCAATAATAAGTTGGACGTTATGGGCATGTGCCGGCGGATTATTGCAAAAATTTTTAACGCGGCATTACAGAATTTTTAATATAATCATGGCGTTGTTATTAGTTTGGTGTGCAGCGTCGTTAATTTTTTGAGGAGGATTTTTAAAAAATGGAACTTAGCAGGCGTGAAAAAGCGGTTGAATTAAAACATAATAATTATAATTGCTGTCAAGCTGTAGCGTGTGTTTTTGCTGACGAGACGGGAATTGACGAGCCTGAATTAAAAAAATTAGGTGCGGCTTTTGGTTCAGGTATGGGGACAATGGGAGCGACTTGCGGTGCGTTATGCGGTGCTCAAATGATTTTAGGAATGCGCAAATATCAGGGCAAAGGGATTTGGAAGGACGCTTCAGAATTTTTTAACAAGTTCAACGAAAAATGCGGAGCTACAATTTGTAAAGACTTAAAAGGTGTTGACACTGGGAAAATGCTTTGCAGCTGTGATGATTGTGTAAGGAACGCCGTAGATTTATTAGAGAGTTAATTTTTATCGCAAGCTCTTTTGATATAATAATTAAATTTAGAAACAGTCCTTTAAATTTTTGGTGGGACTGTTATTTTTTACAACTACGTTTACCACTACAAAAAATCTTTTGAAAATTTAACAGCTGCAAAATTTTTCAGCCTGTCGAGTTTGAAACAAAGTGTTAAATTTTTTAAGGCGTGTTAAAAAATGTTTAGTTATATTTTTTAAGTGTGTTAATTATAAAAAGCTCCAGTTTGAAAAAATATTTTATAAAAATTTCGGGGGCATTATTTTTATTTTGGGTTTAAATTTTTCGCGGAATATTTAAAAATAATTTTTTATACTCAATCAATTCAAAAAACTTCAAGCAAGATATAATACTCACATGCGACATTTGTTAAGTTTATAGAGGAGTATAGAAAAATTTTGGAACAAGAAAAAGTATATTCAATCGCAGTTGGAGAATCGCAGCTTGAATTTCGGACAGGTAAAATGGCTAAACAAGCGAACGGCGCAGTCGTAGCATCTCAGGGAGAAACGGTTATCCTCAGTACAGCTTGTATGACAGACACTATAAGGACAGGTATTGATTTTTTTCCGCTTGTTGTTGATTTCGAAGAAAAATATTACGCTGCCGGTAAAATTCCAGGTGGTTTTATAAAACGCGAGGGCAAACCTTCAGAGGCGGCAATATTGAGTTCGCGTGTTACAGATAGAGCTATAAGGTCGCTTTTTAATGATGATATGCGTAACGATGTTCATGTTGTTAGTACGGTTTTAGCGACTGACCAAATTTACCCGTTAAATGTTTTGAGTGTAAACGCTGCTTCTGCCGCATTAGCCATTTCAGGTATACCATGGGGAGGGCCTGTCGGAGCTGTAAGAATTGGTTTAATTGGCGGTCATTTAATTGTTAATCCGACTGAAAATCAAATGCGTAACTCGATGCTGCACTTAATTGTAGCTGGCCATGATGACGGAATTACAATGGTTGAGTCTGGTTCGTACGAAGTATCTGAAGAAATTTTAGTCGATGCATTAGAATTAGCGCACTCTGAAATTAAACGTATTATTGCTTTGTTACGCAGAATGAAGAACGAAATAGGTAAACCAGAAATCGCGATTGAATTACCTGAAAAAATCCCTGAAGTTGAAAATTGGGTTACTGAGAATTTAGATAGCGAAATTGATAAAGCCGTAAGAATTTTTGAGAAGAAGGCGCGCGAGAAGAAGTTAGAGGAAATTAAATTAACAGCTCTTGAACATTTTGTTGACAATCCCGAACACGAAGAATATATCTCGCTTTTTATTGACAGCCGTGTTAAAAAGATTATGCGCCAAATTATTATTAACGAGGGTGTAAGAGTTGACGGTCGTGCGATGGACGAGATTAGACCGATTAGCTGTGAAATTGATGTTTTGCCGAGAGTTCATGGTTCAGCATTATTTACGCGTGGTGAGACACAATCATTAGCCGTAACAACTTTAGGTATGATTGGCGAAGACGACCAAATTTTAGACGGAATTAAATTAAACGAGCCTGCTAAAAAATTTATGTTGCATTACAATTTTCCGCCGTTCTCAGTTGGAGAAGTCAGACCAATGCGCGGGCCTGGCCGTCGTGAAATTGGACATGGTGCGTTAGCGGAGCGTGCATTATTACCTGTTATCCCGACTGAAGACGAGTTCCCGTATGTAATTCGCATTGTTTCAGATATTTTAGAGAGTAACGGTTCAAGTTCACAGGCTAGTATTTGCGGCGGAAGTCTTTCAATGATGAGTGCTGGTGTTCCGATTAGGTGTCATGTAGCTGGAATTGCTATGGGCTTAATTAAAGAGGGCGACGCAATTCAAATTTTGACGGACATTCAAGGACTTGAAGACCATTACGGCGACATGGACTTTAAAGTTGCAGGGACGCGAGCCGGAGTTACTGCTTTACAAATGGACAATAAAGCTGGCGGAATTAC
>CAJODZ010000024.1:5678-17631 GCA_905233645.1 uncultured Synergistales bacterium
GCATTAAATCAAGCACGCAAAGCCCGTTTAGAAATTCTCGACAAAATGGAAGCAACTATACCAATTCCCAACGAGTTATCAGCAAATGCGCCGCGTATTATCTCGTTTGAGATTGACCCTGATAAAGTTCGCGATGTCATTGGCAGCGGCGGGAAAGTTGTTCGCAGTATCATTCAACGCACAGGCGTAAAAATGAACCTCGAGGACAACGGACTTGTTACGATTTTAGGCCCGACGGAAGCACAAGTTGAGGACGCGCGTGCAATCGTTATGTCAATAACAAGAGAATTAGCAGCTGGCGAAGTCTATTTAGGGACTGTAACGCGATTATTAAGCTTTGGAGCTTTTGTCGAGTGTATACCAGGCAAGGAAGGTTTATTACATGTCAGTGAGATTAGCACAAGCCGTGTTCCAAGAGTTGAAGATGTTTTCAAAGTTGGCGACCGTGTTTTAGTAATGGTTAAGGACATTGACGAACAGGGACGTGCAAATTTGACGAGGCGGCGTGTTATGGCTGATGAAGGTAAAATCAGGGCAGCCGGTTTAGCGCATGTATTACCTGATGAACGTGAACGTGATAATTTAATTTCGAGCTTATCATCGCGTGAACGTGGTTATAATTCTTACGTAACCCGTGAACGTGAAACGAGAGCACCGGCATATTTAGAACGTGGCTATTCTCGCAACACAGTACGTAATGATTATGGGCGCGGGAATAATTACGGAGCAAATTCCTACGAGCGGAACAATTACGAGCGTGAAAGAAGACGTGACCGTGACCGTCGCAGGGATTATTAAAATCGAAATATAAATTTCAAAATTTCCGGCTATCGTTTTTATCAAAGCAATTTTTAAACGAGGCCGGATTTTTAAGTTTATAAAATTTTTAAAAGGAGTTCGATAAAAATTATGAATGAGCGCAAAGAATTAACTATTGATGAAATTCACGACGCAGAATTATTCACGTTAGAAGAGGTCGATAAATTGTGCCGTGAATTAAATATTAAATACTGGGTAATGTTTGGGACTTTGCTTGGTGCTGTACGTGAGAAAGGTTTTATCCCCTGGGATGATGATTTAGATATTTCGATGAAGCGCGATGACTATGAAAAATTTTGCAATTACTTTTTCAAGAATAACAACACGCACCCGACTTTAGAATTAAATCATGTTTTAAATAATAAAGACTATAATTTATACATTGCGCGTGTATCTGAACGCAAAAACCGTATTTACTTCGACAGCACAAAATATACATCTGGCGTATTCATTGATATATATCCTATGGACGGTTTAGAGGGCAAAAGTTGGCTTAAAAGCACAAGACGTTTTTTAATCAGAAAGTTTGGGGATTTGACATGGGCAAATTCACACGGCTCGTTATTTGAAACATATAAACGCTATTTTAGCAAGCGCAATAATCACGAGGGGGGGGGAAGAGTAAGTTAGAATACGCTTTGCTTTTCTGTTTTATACCTTTTCTTATTGCAGCTAGACCCTTTTCACGAAATTTAACATTTAAAATCGCAGATAAATTAGCCCGCAAATATAAATTTGATGAAAGCGAATACGTCGGTATTCCTGGCTGGGAGCAAAACGTTTTAGAGCCGCGTAAATATTTTGAAGAGCTTGTGTATCTAGATTTTGAAGATTTCAAAGTTCCTGCGCCTGCCGCCTATGATGAATTATTAACGCACTGGTACGGCGATTATATGAAGCGTCCGCCAGAAAATAAACGACAACCACACCATAACTACAAAGCTTACAAATTATAATTTTTATTGTCAGTGTATTTGTGATAAATTTTTAAAAATTATGCAGTCTCTGAAAAATTTTTTGGGGACTGTTATTTTTTACAACTATAACGTATTAAAAAATGACCCCCGATTAAAAACCAGAGGTCATTTGAAAAATTTGTAAATCGTGGATTTTTACGGGATAATTTCAAAAAATTTAATCGTTACAGTTCCGTTACCGCCTGGATGACCTTCACCGCGAAATTTATTTTGGTGCAGGTATTCACTTAAAACGGGGCTATCAGTGTAGAACGTAGGGACTGTGATAAATGGTCTGGGCTGCTCGCCGTTTGTGAACCAGCCGTTATTATCAACATAAATTTTACAGTCGTTGCCTTGATTATCTTTACCGACTAGCATGTAACGTGCTGACATATGACGAACGCCGACCTGATTTGTTACCTGAGTGTCAACGCCCCAGGGCGCAACGATACCGTTAAAAATTTCACCTTCGACTGTCCCTGTAAACGGAAGCATTTTGACAGTACCTGCGGGGCCTTTGAGGTCAACAATGTTCTCTTGAACGAGCTTCACGTATACCTGCATAATCAATTTATCTTTTGTTGTATTTTCGCTGTTAGCTTCTTTTTCTTCAGCAGAACTAACGCCCGCCCAAGAAACGCTTAATACAACGGCCAATAGAACTAATAATAGAGTTGTTGCTGTTTTCATCATGATTATTATTCTCCTGATTGTTATTAGCTTGTTTGTTAACTTCTTGTGCTAGACGTTTTTTTTAAGGCCGTCAAGTAATCCAAATTCGCGCTGGAAAGCCAAACCGATTAAATCATGAGTTACATCTGTGTAAGGGTGAGGCGCACAGCTGAAACAATGTCCAACGCGGCCGCCCATAAATATCTCAGTCGGGACGCCATTTCTTAAAAGTCTTGCTGCATACTCAATCGAGCCGTCGCGTAATGTGTCATATTCAGCAGCAATAATTAAATGCGCTCCCAATCCGCCTAAATCATGACATAAGCCAGGGAATGCGTAATACGAGGGTGTTGCTCCGTTGTAACCGCCTAAAAATGTCGTTTCAGCTCCAAGAGCTTTATTATCCGGCCCCATTTTTAAATCAATCATCTGCTGGAATGAGAAAGTCTCTTCAAGGGCTGTGAAATACGTAGCGCAGTTTGCAACAGTAAGAGCCGGTGTTAATTCGTTATGGTCGCGTAAATATAATGCTAAACCAGCACATAACGTTCCGCCCGCACTTGAACCGTGTAAACCAATTCTCTTAGCATCTCCGCCGATTTCGTCCGCATGGTCTTGTATCCATTGATAAGCCGCGTGGCAGTCCTCTAACGGTTTAGGGAAATGCGTCTCTTTATTGCTTAAACGATAATCAACACCAACGACTATTGCAGGAACTCTCGTCGCGATTGCTATACAACGGGCGTTATCAATATCAAGGTTACCAGCAACAAATCCGCCGCCGTGAATTTCTAAGACCATAGGAGCTTTCGCAGGAAGATTAGCGGGCTTGTAAATTCTGATTTTCATATCCTGACCGTCGCCGCCTTTAATCGTCTTATCTTCCATTGTCATGCCTTCGGGAAGCGTATAGCTCATCATGGCCGCGCCTTGTGCTTGACGACGTTTTTTAAGTTCATCAGTGTCGCCGTGAAGATAACTCATAACGTGATTTTCGTAGCCTGGAAAAATATTAAGCTTCATAATTCAAAAAATCCTCCTGTAAAAATTTAATTTTTATTTAAGTCTTTCGACAAATTTTTAAGCTCGTCAAATTCACCCTCATAGCTCGCAGTATTGATATTATCAATCGCGCTTTCAGGTGTATTTTCTAAAATCGACGAAACTAAACCAGTATCGCCGCCCAATTTTTCACGCGCTTCATCAAGATTTTTAGCGTAAGCTTTTTTATGTTCAGCTGTATTAGTAATAACAGAATTTAAATTTACGCTCTCGGGATTAGTTTTAACGGGCGTTTCATCTTGAGCTTTAGGTTTCAAATGAACTTCAAGGCCATGCGACTTCATCTCTCTTAAAAATTCTTCAAGCGTCGTATTAGCACCCATAGCACCTAAACTCTCAATCGGGATATTCTCACTGCCCATAAATTCTTGAAAAAAGCCGGTATCGTGAGTTTTTGCCTCAAGCTCGTTTAATTTTTCGTTGTAATTTTTTTCGCTGATAGCCATATTTTAAAGCACCATTACTCCGGTCAAAATAGCACAGGCAATTACTATTAAGTTTGTGAAGAACATTATTACACCGCCCCAGTTGCAGAAATGGTCAACTTCGATTTCGCATAACGTACAACCGACATATGTAGCTGAGTTCATAGGCGTTACGGAAGTTGCAAGACCTAAGTTACAAACGAACGGAGCAATAATCGCCATTGATGTCATTCCGAACGTAGCACCGACTGAGATAAATAACGGGTACATTGTGTTGTAAACCTGGTAAGGAATAAAATGAATAATCGGTACAACTAAAATTAAGAAAATCAAGAACATGTATTTTAAGAGATATTCGGGGAATACACCTGTCATAGCTCCGGCAAGAGACGTAACCATTGAAGTTGTCTGAACGTTTTGCGGAACTACTGCTGTTAAAACACCGTCAACAAATTTCGCATTGAACGCCGCCAAATAGAAGCAAATACCGAGTAACATTATTAAAACGTTAAAGAATGTTGTACCGGATTTGTTCCAGATTTTTCCGAAGTCTTTAGGATAGTTAATCATGGCCGTTAAAATAGCTGCAACGATGAAAACAAGATATGACGGGATTTTGAAATATGCTAATGCCGCTACTGCTGCTGCGAAAATTATTAAGTTAATCCAGAAGAACTGCGGACGTGATAAATCTTCTCCCTCTTTTTTCTTAGCTGCTGATGCTTCAACTTCGACAGCGGTTGCAGGAAGACCGAGCGTACCGTTTTTACGTTTGTGAGTGAATGCGAAATATGCCCACTGTAAAATTATTGCAGGAATAAAGCAAAGTCCCCAAGGTATTGACGCAACGGATAATTCTTCAGGACTTACACCAGCCATCATTGCCGAATTAACAATACCAATTCCCCAAGGTAACCAACACATTGCGCTGACAGCCGTCTGACAAACTATAAATGCAACATTGCGGTCGATATTATATTTTTTATAAAGCGAAATCATGACCGGGAAAACGATTAAATACGTCGTTGACATGTTCGCTGTTAAATAAGCAACGCAGCTGATTACGGTCGTCATAATCATAATTACAACCATGTTCATGCGTTCGCCTAACATGCTAATCATTTTGTTGATAATTATTTCAAATAGACCTGTCTCCGTTAGCATACTGAAATAAATTATACCGAACATTAACATGTAACCGGCACCGCTCATAACCATGTTAATTTGAGTTAAAATGACTTTGCTTGCTTCAAAAATATTATGATTTTTATCAAGGATTAGCAAACATGCAAGCGGAACAAGAAACATTATGAAATTCATTGGTATTTTGTTGATTAAAATACACGCTATGATAATAATCAACATCGCGAGAGCTACAGTTGTTGGGCTCATGATAAAAAAACCTCCGTTAAAATTTTTTAAAACTTAAAATTAAAAAAACTTAAACACTAATTAAACGTATCGCCGTAATATTCCATTAAATGGCTTTCAGCAAATAATTCTTTCATTTGCTCCGGTGAATAATTTAAAAACTCTTTAAAGCCTGTTCCGAGTTCGTCCAAAAATCTTTGCCATTCGGACGGGTCAATAAATGGGTTTTCTTTTTCCGTAAGACTGCGCTTATGTTTTTGGTATTCGTCGCTGTGGAATGGATGATTTCCGAGCATTAAATCAACTGGTTCGTTACGAACTTTTTCAATAGACTGCAAAAATACTTCCTGCATTGTCAAAGGCAAGCCAAATTTTTTAAGTCCCTCAGTCGATAATGAGCCGTAACCAGAACCGCCGTAAATTCCAACATGAATTTTTTTGCCGTCAACGTCCATGTCCCAAAAATGCGACATAACTCCGATTGTGTGTCCAGGTGTTAAGACGCAGCGCATTTTTAAATTACCAAGTTCGATAACATCGCCGTCCTCTAACTTGACATCAGGAATAAAACTTTCGTTATAAGGCCCTAACCCGTCATCAAGTCTTTTCGTGCGTTCAGGATTATTTAACATGTCTTCGGTATCAACACGTCCCATAAAAGTTTTTGCGTGCGTTCTGTGAACAAGAGCATTAACGCAACCGTAATGGTCAGTGTGAGCGTGAGAAATAACAATATATTTCACGTCGTCAACTTTGAAACCAAGCTTTTGAATGTTATATAACAATCCAGGATAACCGGAAGCACACGGAACATCGAGCAACACAAGTCCTTCACCAGTGTCAATTAAATGTGAAGCGCACCACATATTTCCGACGTAATAAAGATTACCAGCGATTTTAAAAGGGTCTTTGTCGATTAAGTACGGGTGTAATTTAGCTTCTTCCGGCGGGAACATATTGCCAAAGCGTATAAATTTGACCGACATACTTTTTTACCCTCCTTTCTTAAATCAAAAATTGGATATAAAAATTTTATAGTTCGCTAAACTTTCTGTAATCGTAAAAACAGCATAATTAAAAAATTTTTATCCCAAAACTTAAACTGATTAAAAAACGTTTGTATTTTTTAATTACATTAAAAACAATTCAGGCGCAAAATATTCAACAACAAAATGTTCAAGTTTCCGATACACAAGCTCAAACTGCGTCTGAACAACTTACACAGCCTGTACAGTCCCAATTAACACAAGGACAAACTAAAGAGCTTAAAAAAATAGCAACAGGTTATATCATCGGCAAATTTTTAAAATTAGAACCACTCAGCGAAATTGACAAAATGCTAATTCCAAACAAATAATTAAAAATTAAGCACTGGCGAATTAAAACGCTGGTGTTTTTTTGCCATATATCGCTGAAAAGTTTAGTTCAGAACATCACCAAATGCTTGTTGCACTTCGTCAGAGTCCTTACCTGATATCGTCCGCCCCGTAGCCTGCTCAATAGCTCTTAATAATTTTTTTGCACGCTCAATAATAAAGCCCTGAAATTCATCATTTCTCAATTTATTATGCTCAATAAAATGTGTTTCGACATAGCTATCTAAATCGGATGACGTTACAGAGCCTTTCTTTTCGAGTTTCTGAAGGTAAACTGACGGAGCAACTCCACCAATCTCTCGATTACTACTTGCAGAAATCGGAGTTTTATTCACAATACTGTTCCATTTTAATTTGTCGTACCCGTGTTCGATGCAATAATTTTTCGGAAAGATGTGATGTATGTCGATGTTTTCATCTGAGTATGTAGCAAAATCCATTTCTGCACCAGATATAAAATCACGAGCATGATTTTTAAGTATCAACGCCATAATACCTTTATATGCTGCGGACTGCCTCGACTGCAAACTTAATAGACGTGTCGGATTAAAAAAGAAGTCCGTTACTGTTTTAGGAAGAGAGCCAGCCTCAGTAATCCACTTGATGACCTGCGTTATGTCGTTAGCATATCTCGTCTCATTGGCTGAACCGTAAAGCTCACCAAACACGCCGCACCAATACCATTGTTTTACTTTATCTTTGACAGTTGTAGTATTTATTCTGTTTCCATCTGTTAAAACGGTGCAAATAGCAGCTAAAGGAATAAGCTGTGTGCTGTATGGCAAATCTCGACTTGAGAAAATTCGTTCCTCTTGAAGTATTTTTTCTGCTACAGAAAAGCCATTACAAAGGTTGTCCGCGTACTTCTGGTATTCTGACAGCTGTAGAGCGAGTACGTCCTTTTTCTTGCAACTTACCGTTCCACCTGACTTAAATGATGACAATAAAGTAATCATAGTCAAAAAGTCAGTAGCAGTGATGATATTTAACAAATCTCCCGAAAAATATTTTTCCTTGCGTTCCTCCCAATCCTTGCGAAGTTGAAAGTCATTCATAGCAAAAATTGCCGTAACAAGTTCAAACACAGTCAAAGAGACACCACCGGTATTGACATTTTCAAAAACTTGACACACTGCTTCTTTGGGAGTTCCTTTATCCAGCGAAATTACTGGCATTGAGTATTTCTGTGTAGGCATGATAATTTTAGAAAAAAGCTCGGTAAAATGCCGAATGACATCTGGGTCATAGTTATAATAAGCGTAATACTCATTCTGCCATACTTGCTCTTCATCTGGATTAAGAATGATGTTCAAAGGAAACATTTTATGCTTAAATTCATTATGTCTTGTAGAAAGGTCTATCTCTATTTTTCGTCCGAAATCAGATGTTACCTTTTTTGTCTCAGGAACGGATATTACGACATCTTCATCATTAGCACTTGGGTCAAGTGCATTTTCAATATCGAGGTAATAAAACCTGTTAATTTCTTTACCTTTGTCTGTTCTAGTATGCACAGGCTTTTTGCTATAAAGGGCATTGTAAAGTGAAGTCAGTCTTTGTTGGCCGTCAAGAATTAGTTCCTCCGGCTTTGTTTTAGAATTTGCGTCCGAGCCTTCGATAGGTTTATGCTTAAAACGAATATTCTCATTTCCATATTCCAAAAACATCGCAGCACCGACCGGAAAATTGTGTATTACACTGATTATCAAGGCTTTAATTCGCCCATCGTCCCACACCCAACCTCTTTGAAAATCAGGCAACTGTACCATGCCAATACCAACAGCTTTCATTAAATCTGTAAGCGCTATGTCATTCGTTTTCATAAATTTTTTAGTCTCCTTTACTCTTTATCACTAAATATCTTCAGCGCATTTTGCAAAAAAAATAATTTTTTTGTGATAAATAAGTTAAATATGATTTTAATATAATTTTATAAAAATAATTTTAAGAAGGCGTTATTTTAAATCATGGCTGAAAGAATTGGCGTAATAGGTGTAGGACATTTAGGACAACATCACGCAAGAGTTTATACAGAATTATTAGATGCGCGTTTGGTCGGAGTTGCTGATAGTGATATCGAGCGGGCGCGTCTAATCGGTGAACATTTAGGTGTACCGTGGTATTCATCGGCTGAAGAGTTAATCAAACGCAAATCGCCGGACGCTGTTTCAATCGTAGTTCCGACGAGCCAGCATTATGAGACTGCAAAAATAGCATTAAACGCCGGCATTCATGTTCTTGTCGAAAAACCTGTTACTTTAAGACCAGAAGAGGCAGGAGAATTATTAAAACTTGCTGATGAAAAAAATCTCGTTTTACAAGTCGGCCACATCGAAAGATTTAACAGCGCAATTCGTTATATCTCACAAATTAAGTGCGAACCTATTTATTTAGACTCGCGCCGTACAAGTCCGTTCAGTGCGCGTATAAATGATGTTGGTGTAGTTTTGGATTTAATGATTCATGACATCGATATTATTATGAGTTTAGTGCAGTCAAAAATTACACGTATCGCCGCGACCGGAGCATGTGTTTTTACAGAACATGAAGACATCGCAGACGCGCAAATAACTTTTGAAAACGGAGTGCTTGCTCATATTTTGGTTAGTCGTATTGCTGAAAAGAAGTGTCGCCAGCTTGAAATTGTTGAACGTGAGAGACAAATAACCGTTAATTATGAGGCTCAGACTTTACAAATTACGCGCTGTGTTAATAATGCAGAAGGACAGACAGAAATTCGCGAAAGTCCAGTATTCCCGAAGAGCGAGCCTTTAAAATTAGAGCTTGCGCATTTTGTAGACTGTGTGAAAGAAAAACGACCGCCTTTAGTTGGAATTAGAGATGGTAAACGCGCGTTAGAAGTTGCTGTTGAGATTTTGCGCCAAATTCATTCTAGTGATAACGACAATGAATTAAAACAACAAGTGTTTGAAGAGAATTAAATAATGCAATAATTTCCAGTCCCTAAAAGACAAAATAATGAGGGATTTAAAAACTCCCTCTTACAATTTTTCAAATGGTTGTTTTGGTTAAGTCTAGTGTTGAAACGTATGCAGGAGACCTTTACTGCTTTTCCACGTCAGCAGCCTGCGGACCTTTCTCGCCTTCAACGATTCTGAAAGAAACTTTCTGACCTTCATTCAGCGTTTTGTAACCTTCACCTTTAATTGCGCTGTAGTGTACAAAGACATCGTTGCCCTCTTCGGCGGTAATAAATCCGTAGCCTTTGCTCTCGTTAAACCACTTTACAGTACCTTGAGCCATAAAAAAACTAGCCTCCTGAAAAAATTTTAATAATAATAATATAAATATCATAAAGCCCACTGTCGTAGGCAAAATATTTATTAGCTTATTCTTTTTAGTAAGTAATGTCAAGTGGAAAGTTAATTTAATTTAAAAAAAGCTCCTGAGCTTTTACACTCAAGAGCTATAAAATTTAATTTGAGCCTATATTTTTAATCATCGTCTGTTTGACCGGCACGGCCTTCATGAAATATTGCGCTCTCAACTTCATTTTCACGTAAAGTTACAACTAATGTCATATTATTATTAAAAAGCTCGTATGACAAAATATTTACGTCGCTGTCATCATAAGGAGTTTCGCGCATCGTCGGAGTTCCTAATTTTTTGCGAAGCTCGTTTTGATTTAAGCCTAATAAAAATCTGAGCGCGCTTTTGTTCTTTTTATATTTCTTGTAAAGGTCTGTAGCAACTTTGCTTTTGCCGGCACTTAATTTTAAACGAACGCCATTTTGTGCAAGCCAACCGGATTTTTTACCGATTTTGACTTTGTACCATAAATTATTATATTCGTCCCTTGTTGCACTCGGAACACTAAACCAATCTTCAGGCATGTCTATATATTCGGAATCAGCTTCAGAATCAGCCTTTTCATAAAGAGGTAATGAACCCTCAAGCGCAAAACCCCATTGGCCTTTTTGCGGCGGGACTGGAGAAGTTACAGCAAAGGCAGCAGAAGTTAAAGCGAGAGCCAAAAACAGCGTTGTTATAAATTTTTTCATGATAAATTTTTATAATTATCCGCGCGTAATTTCGGTGTTCGCTAATTTTTCATAAACAAGAGCTAATGCGCTGTGGTCTGATTGTCCCTGTCCGTCGCCGTGTAAAATCTTCATCATTTCAAAAACTTGCGCCGTTAATGGAATAGGAGAATCAACTGCTCTGGCCGCGTCCATAACGTTTAATAAATCCTTAATGTGTAAATCAATTTTAAATCCGGGCTTAAAGTTCCTGTCCATAATCATCGGTGCTTTGGCGTCCATGACCGTTGAACCAGCCAGACCGCCTCTGATTGCTTTATAAATTGCTTCAGGGTCAACGCCTGCTTTTTTGCCGAGCATAAGAGCTTCACTAACAGCCGCAATATTTACAGCAACAACGATTTGATTACATAATTTTGTAACGTTGCCCGCTCCGATATCACCGCACAAAACAACACTTGCTCCCATAGCTTTTAAGACCGGCTCAAATTTTGCGAAAACTTCTTTTTTGCCGCCGACCATAAAACTTAACGTCCCGTCAATAGCTTTAGGTTCTCCGCCTGATACAGGAGCGTCAAGCATTTCAATCCCGTATTTTGAAAGTCCTTCTGCTATTTCACGGCTGGCTATCGGGTTAATTGAAGACATATCAATAAAAGTCGCGCCCTTCTCCATGTGTTCAGCTACTTTATCGTCGAGCAACATAACGCTTTTAACATGGGGGGAATTTGGCAACATCGTTAAAACAAGTTCAGCACCTTTCGCCGCGTCAACAGCATTAGCAGCAGCGACAGCCTTACCGTTTGAGAAAGCTACGACCTCATCAGCATGAGCTTTAGTTCTATCGTAAACACGCAATTCATGGCCAGCCTTGATTAAATTTTTAGCCATAGGTTTCCCCATAATACCAAGCCCAATAAATCCGATCTTCATATTTTTAAATACCTCCTGGAAAATTTTTAGACGTAAAAAATTATAGCATTTGAGTTTTTAGCTCGGCTCTGGATTTTGTGTTAATCGTTGTGCAAAAATACCGTTCAATATAAATTTATAATTCAGTGAACTACCGCTACTTATAGAAGATGGCAGCTTCCTTTAATCCTCCTAACCTGAATACTTCTTAGCCTTCAGGATTTCGTTTTACAGGAATCAGTTTCCGAGGCTATGGTTTTTTTATGAGGCTAACCCTTCCCTACGCTCCATAGGTACTGTTACCTTACGGGCAACATTTGAAAACCTGCGCGGCATTATACCATACAGGCAATTCA
>CAJODZ010000025.1:0-8829 GCA_905233645.1 uncultured Synergistales bacterium
AATTCATATACGCTTAAAGACTAACACGAAAATATTTTGCTCATGTTCAACAAATACAGACGTTCCGCCGAACACGCATGTATGTCCTGTTTGTATGGGGCTGCCTGGTTCGTTGCCTAGATTAAATTATGAAGTCGTTCAGCAAGGAATGTTAGCAGGCATGGCCTTAAATTGTGAAGTTCAGCCGAAGTCGTTATTTTTCAGAAAATCATATTTTTATCCGGACTTGCCTAAAGGTCATCAGATAAGCCAATGCGATTTACCGATTGTTGCGGGCGGATTTATTGAAGTTCATGACGAAAACGGCAACTTGAAAAAAATTCGCGTCAATCATTTGCACTTGGAGGAAGACGTAGGAAGTTTACATCACAGTGCTTCAGACGGAAGATTAGAGGGCGCAGCAATTTCGTATGTTGATTACAACCGTTCTGGAATGCCTTTAGCTGAAATTGTTTCAGAGCCGGACGTGTCTTCAGCAAAAGAGGCGGTCGAATACGTTACAACTTTAAGACGGCGCGTCATATATTCCGGAGCTTCAGACGTTGAACTCGAAAAAGGAATGATGAGATTTGACGCTAACGTCTCTATGAAATGTTCTGATGGCCGCTGGGGTCGTAAAGTTGAAGTCAAGAACATGAACTCGTTTCACGCTCTCGAAAAAGCTATTGAATACGAAATCAAACGCCAGAAAAAAATTATGTTACAGGGCGGCGAAATTTTACAGGAGACAAGACACTGGAACGACGCAAAAGGAGTTACGACTGCTTCACGTGTAAAAGAGTTTTATCGTAAATTTATCGTTGAGCCTGATTTACCGCCGTTAATAATTTCTCAAGAGTGGATCGACAAAACTAAAGCTATGTTCCCCGAAATGCCCGACGTAAGAGCTAAACGCTTTGTCGAGAAAATGAATATCCCTGCTGAAGTTGCGGACATGCTCACGGATAATAAAGCGTTGGCTGATTATTTTGAAGAGTGCGTGAAGGCTGGGGCTGACCCTGTGAGAGCTGCTCATTGGGTTAGAACTGAAGTGTTGAGAATTTTGAATGAGAAAATTTTAAAAATCGACGCATTCAATATTTCGCCGGAACAATTAGCAAACTTAATCAGCAAAATCGACGCTGGAAAATTATCAACAACGCAAGCAAAAGAAGTCTTTGATGTCATGGCCAATCAAAATTTAAGCATTGACGACGCTGTTAAATCATGTGGCATAACTGAGGGCGGAATTGCTGGCGACGCTTTAACACCGATAATTCAAAAAGTTATTGCCGAAAATCCAGACGTTTTAGACGAAATTAAATCCGGTAAAGACACGAAAGGTAAAAAGTTCAAATTTTTACAGGGTTTAATCATGAAAGAGACTAAAGGCCAAGCCAAACCGCAAGAAGTTGTAAATGCATTGAATAAAGCATTAAGCTAATTTCAAAAATTGCCCTCCTGCTTTTTAACGGGAGGGTTTTTTAATTTTTAAAATAATCTTGTCCCAGAAAATAACGCACCGTGATGAATTTATATTTTTATCTTGTTCGGCGTTATCGTTTTCATAATATTTAATTTGCGGTTCTGTTAAATTTAATTTGCGCCAGTCTTTTATATTGCATTCGTTTAATTCGTCATTTAATTTCGCGCCTTTGAATGTCAAAATTCGGCCTCCGGATTTAACGAGCGGTGTTAATAATTTGAGCGTTAGTTTTAAATTTCCTACGGCTCTCGCTGATGCTAAATCAAATTTTGCACGCAAATCTTTTAATTCTTCGACACGGCCACAAATTATTTCGACGTTGTTTAAATTCAAAGCATTAACGATATTTTGCATGGCCGTACACTTCTTTTGAATGCTGTCCAGCAAAATTATTTTTAAATCAGGCCGCATAATTGACCAGACAATACCAGGTAAACCGCCGCCGCTCCCGACATCAATTATTTTGCTTTGTGGTTTAACCGGCAAAAATTCAACTGAAGGCACGCAATCAAGAATTTGTAATTTAAAAATCTCATCAACTCCGCGCGTACCTGTTAATCTTGCTGTTTTGCATTCGTTTAATAATTCAGCGTACTTGTTTAAAATTTCAAGCTTGTCAGATTTTAAATTCATGGCCTAAATTTTAAATTAAATTAAAACAAACGCTACCACGAATAAAAGTCCGGCCGCTATTGTTATTAAACCGTATGATAAGCTCGCGCCTAAAACTACTCCGGCACTCTGATTTTCACTAAGCTCAGGATAAACACCAAATTCATTATCTTCAGGCGGAATTATAAATTTTGTGCGCGAAGACCTGTTTAAAATCACATCAACTAATCCGGCTGTTATTAAATCTACAAGTTTTGCAAATAACGCACCGATAAACGGCAGAATTTTGCATAATACAGGTCTGAAAATCAGGAACTCGATATTTAATTTTTCAGGCCATAAATTTGAACATTCATAATTTTTTTCGGGGTCAATAAAAAATTTTCTAACGATTACAATATAAACGCACGCTCCGATTAAAATTGATATTAACGCGCCTTCTATGTTCTCGAACGTGAAAAAATCAATAACAATATGGTGTGTCGAGCCGTTTAAAAATCCAGTTCCGCTAAAACCGATTACATTTCCGATTTTATAAGGCATTAAACCAATCAGCGGCAATAATAAACTCGATATTAAAAGCGTGATGACGTTTTCAATGGATAAGTATTTTTTATTCTCGTGAGAAAAATTTTTAACGGGTTCAGCGACAAACAACACGACAAATAATTTTAAGACATATGCCAAAGTTAAGCCGCCCGAAATTAAAAATAACCACTCGATAATTTTAAATAATAATTCATCTTTGCCGGCCATGTTTATATATTCAACAATGCTTTCGTGAATTAACGTCTTGCCCAAATAACCATTGAATAACGGAACGCCCGCCAATCCTAAACCACCTAAGACAAATGCAAGCATAAAAATTTTTTTGCCGCGCCCAAATCCACGAATATCATTTAATTCAAGCTTATGCGTATTAAAATACACAATGCCAGCGCATAAAAATAATACAAGTTTGATTAACGAATGACCTACCATGTATAACACAGTACCGCGTACCGCTAAATCATTATGAACGCCCAAATAACACATCATTGCTACACCCGTTAATATAAATCCTAATTGCGACATCGACGAACATGCTAACGTTCTTTTTAAATTTACGGAGAAGACAGCTAACACCGCACCTAATACCATCGTGATTAAAGCCAATATTAAAAGCATTAAACCCCAGTTTTTATCGTGCATGAAAATATGCGAGCTTAAAATCAAAATTCCGAACAGCCCCGATTTTGTTAATAAACCCGATAATAAAGCACTTGACGGAGCAGGAGCAGCAGTGTGAGCAGTCGGAAGCCATATATGAGCAGGAAAGATAGCAGCTTTCGCCGCAAAACCTGAAAAAATTAACACGCCCGAAATATATAACGCGCGCGCATTTTTAACCGGCGGATTTGTTAATTTTGCAACGTCTAAAGTTCCGGTGAGCGAATATAAAATTATTAGTCCCGTCAACGTCGCAAGCCCTCCGATTATCGCAATATATAAATACGTTTGGGCGGCCTGTAATGCTTTTTGCGTCTCGTCCTGAATTACCATTACGTATGAAAATAATGACATCATCTCAAAAAATATAAACGTAGTCATTAAATCATTCGATAAAAATACTCCGGTGATTGCGCTTAAAGTTAATAAAACGTAAAAGTAATATCTATTTCGATTTTTATGATGTGCTAAATATTCCCGTGAAAAAATTGTCGTCGCCAGCCACATGAACGCAATAATTAAAATATATATAAATCTAAATTCATCAAGCTTAAAGCTCATTCCGAAACCGCCTAAATTTTTAATCTGCATTTCCGAACCGATGAATTTATGACAAAATATTACGGCTGCAAATTGCGCTAGACATACTAAATCAGCTACGTAATCCCGAAAATCTCTATCAACGCGACCAATTAAATAAGTGATTACTGCTCCGGCTATTGGCCATAAAATTAAAACTGGTATAAAAAATTTATGTGTCAACACTTTTTAAAATCCTCCGTCTTAATTTGAGCCTTTGACCGTCAAAATATAAAAAAATCCCCCGTCGATATTTTTAAATTATCAAACAGGGGTTAATTGTTTATATATTCATCTCGTCTGCTCAAAAAATTTTAACTCTATTCCAGTGCACCGCTTGTTATTAAAGCGTCAATCGTGTTACCGCTCCAGTTACCAATGTAACGCGCCGCTTCTTTGCCTGTATAGCCTAAGAAATTTACTTCGTAGCCCGTGAGCATCTTTTTGAAATTTTCATCTGCGCCGGCTTTTGAAAACTCTTCGCTTAATTTTTCAATGGCTTCAAGAGGCGTACCCTTTCTGACAAAAACTCCGTAAAACGCTCCCCAAGGGAAATATTTTAAAAACCCCGGATACTCTTCGATGACTGTCGGTACTCCTGGTAATGATGACGCTTCCGCCGCCGAGAATATGCATAAAACTTTTAAATTACCGTTATTGTAATCGTCTATGCATTGTTGTAATAAGCAAATCGAAAAATCACACTCACCGTTTAAAACTGCTTGTTTTGCGGCGTTGTTGTCCGGATATGCAACTTGTTCAAACGTCGCGCCCGTAACATCTTTGACGAATGCCGCCATAACCCATTGAAGACCGCCCCGTCCTGTCATAGCGTACTTGATTTTGCCAGGATTAACTTTTGCGTCCGCTACGATATCAGAAAACGTAAAATATTTTGAGCTTGGACTTACGATAACGCCAGCTGTAACGTCGCCGATTAAATATACGCATTCAAACTCTTCGTAAGTGTATTCGCTAATCCTTAAAGCTTTGTATAACGCAGGGTTTTCAGCTCCAAGCAATAACGTGTAACCGTCCGCCGGCTGGTTGTAAACATATTCGAGACCATTCGCGCCGGTGTTGCCTGTGATATTTTGGATTTTAATATTCTTTCCGAAATACGGTTGTGCGGCTTCACATAATGCGCGTGTCAAAACGTCCGTTACTCCGCCTTGACCCCATTGAATAATTCCGTTTAAATCATGTTCGGGAAATTCATCAGCGTAGACCGGAAAAGTTAAAGCCAAAATTAAAAATAACGTCAAAACTTTTTTCATAATGCTAAAAACCTCCTGAGCTAAGTTAAATTAAAAATTTTAAAAATCAGAACGCCGAAATTATAGAATATGCGCAATACATTTTCATGATACAAATACGCCGAATTTTTGATTTTCGCGTACGGATAAGTTATAAAAAATTATTCCAAGCGTCAGCCAGACCATTAAAGCAACGTACGAATTGAAGCTCAATGAGACATTCAGGCCGGGCAACGGAACTAATAACAAAAACGCAAATGCTAACGAAAATAAAAATCCTAAAATTCCCCACACCCTGACATCAGTCTTTTTCTCATGTGTAGCAAATTTATAAGCCGCAAGCGACGTGTATGCAAAACCGATAGCAGCTCCGATTGAGGCCATGTCAAAAATCATTCCTAAAACAGCACGGCCTAATAAACACGCTACGCACGACGCTATGAAACAAAATACAACCGAATTTACAGGCATACGCCTTTGATTTACATATGCAAACCAATAAGGCAAAATCCCCTCACGCGCCATAGCATAAAGTAAACGGCTCGTCGCCATGTAAAATCCAACGATACCAGTAAACATAGCCGTAAAAATTGAACAAGCCATTATGCAAATTCCTGCTCTACCTAAAACTTGATACGATACGTTTAAAGTTGGTAAGCTTCTCACGCCGCTGAGATTTCCTAAATCCGCAAGATATTCCGACCAATTTGAATAACCGGTTGGAACATATGCACAAGCTAAAAATGCAAGCACAATATAAACTAACAGTCCCATTAAAATGCTGGCGTCCATTATTACTTTTACGCGCTCGGTTGGGAATTTAGTCTCTTCTGTTAATTGCGGAACGATATCAAAACCAACATATGACATCGGAGCAGTTACTAAGACGGCCATAATTTGTACAAAATGATTGCTGTCGCCGGTCGGTGAGAACATCGGATTTAAAGAGAACGTGCCTTGATATAAACTTAAAAAGACAGCTGAAGCCGTTATGACAGCAAGGCCGCCCAATAATATAAATACCATTACAGTTTGAAGTACTCCCGTAACTCTTGCGCCTAAAAAACTTATAAATGCAAAAGATATCAGCATAAACGCAACGACTATCATATCGCCGGCATAAATATCATACCCCGAAAAACTGTACATGTATCCGAATGAAAAGAAGTCGCCGAATAAAATTCGTAAGATTAAATTAAATGCCGTAGCATTCAAAGGGATTACGCATAAATATGACAACGCTAAAAACCACGAACATATAAAGCCATGAAGTTTTCCGAATGCACGCGAAGCATAAACAAATTCACCGCCCGCAATAGGGAATTTACCAATCATGTACGTGTAATTGTAAGAGATTATTAACATTGTGAAAGCCGCTATCTGAATAGCAAACATCGTCCCGACAGGCCCAGCGTTTGGCAAAAATAACGTTCCGGGCATGACAAAAGCACTCCAGCCAATGACACAGCCAAAAGCTAACGCCCAAGCATTTAAAACACTGAGTTCACGTTTTAACGAAGACGCGGGATTTAAATTATGATTATGCATATTTTGTTTCATATAGGATTTTTAGCCTCTTGTGAAAATTTTTTCGCATTATAGCACGAGAAAAAGCGCATTAAATTTCGGTGTATACTAGCAATTTAAATTATGACTTATAAAAATTATAAACGGCAATTTTTGAGCGAAAGGATTTTTTAAAATACATGTTACACGTTACACAGGCGGCAGGTCAGAGCATTAACCTAGTTGAAAATTTATGGCTGGAAATGACGACGTTACCATTTTTAGCGGTTATGACATTTGCGCTCGGTTTTAGATTTCGTGTTACGGCCAAAGTGAACAGGAGATTTTTTGAGCTTACTCTTGCAACTTTAGCAGCGGCTGTAATCGAAATTAGTTCAGAGATAAAACCCGAAAACTTATTTATAAAGCATGTCTATAACATGGCTATGGGCATTGATGCTTGGTGTTTAATGCGTTATGTTGGTGCTTACACTTTAGTTAACAACCGTAAATTTTACATAGCGAACAATATAATTTTAGGTTTAGCGATGTTCTTCCCGTTATTCTTGCATTTTTACAACCCTCTATTTTGCGGCGTAGTAAATGCGACTGCGTCAATAATTTTTATGCTTGAAGGTTTTGTATTACAAGTTGTCTTTCAGAGATATTATTCGTCCGAAGAATTTTTGCTGATGAATTTATCATTTATTGTTTTAATCGACGCTTTTATATTGCAGTATATTTTTGATTTACACGTCCAGATTATATACACATGCGTTACGGTTTACATGTTTTTCACGTTCTTTTATCTGGAAGCTCCGGCTTACAGACGAATTATAGACGCTCAACGAGAAACTAAAGAAGCGCGCGCCAATATCGAGAGAAGTATTGCCCGTACCGAGAAGTCAAGCCGTGCAAAAAGCGATTTCTTAGCAAGCACGTCACACGAAGTCCGTACACCGATGAACGCGATTTTAGGAATGAACGAGATGATTTTAAACGAGACGGATGACCCTGAGACACGAAAATACGCTGTTAGTATTCGTAACGCCGGCAATCATTTATTAAATATCATCAACAATATTCTCGACATCTCAAAAATCGAATCCGGCAAAATGGAAATATATAACGAGGATTATCACTTTGGCAATTTAATTCGCGAATGTGAAAATTATATTTTTAATATATTACGCGACAAACCCATAAAATTTATCTCGGACGTTGATCCAGATATGCCCGAACATTTGCACGGTGATAACGTCAGATTAAAACAGGTGCTTATAAATTTATTAGACAACGCCGCAAAATATACACGCACTGGAAAAATAACGCTCAAAATTTCATCAGAAAGCGTTGTTCACCATAAATACGATGTTATTTTAAAAATTGCCGTTCAGGATACAGGTATCGGCATTCGTAAAGAGGAACTGCCTTTATTATTTGAGCCTTTCAGCCGTGTAAACTTGCAAGAGAACAGACACATTTTAGGCGCGGGCTTAGGCTTAACGTTAATCAAAAACGTTGTTCACTTAATGAAGGGCAAAATTGATGTCGACAGCGTTTTCGGTGAGGGTACGACTTTTAAAATTGAGATACCCCAGAAAAAGGCTGTGTCCGGCGAAGATTTAACGATAGCAGAATACGACTCGCGCTTCTTAGAATTTGAAGAGGACGTTATTGCTGGTGATGTTGGTGATTTCAAATGCCCGGGCGCAAGAATTTTAGTCGTTGATGACACGCAGGTTAATTTGACGGTTGCGAGAGGCATGTTAAAAAATTCAGAAGCGGCTATCGACACAGCAGAGAGCGGCGAAGATGCATTAAATTTAATGAAGTGGCACAAATACGATATCGTGTTTTTAGACCATTTAATGCCCGGAATTGACGGAATAGAAACTTTAAACCGCGCGAAACAAATTCACCCCGACACAATTTTTATAGCATTAACGGCAAATTCAGGTTCAAACGCGCGCGCGATGTATTTAGGTTACGGCTTCAATGATTATCTTCCAAAACCGTTCGAGCAAAAGCAGATTAACGCGCTTTTACGAAAATTCATACGCGAATAATTTTTAAAATGCTTGACAAAAGAGGGGGAGGACGTTTAAAATACCCATCGTGTTTGCAGGGCGGATAGCTCAGCGGTAGAGCACCTGCCTTACACGCAGGACGCCACAGGTTCGAACCCTGTTTCGCCCACCA
>CAJODZ010000025.1:9024-24722 GCA_905233645.1 uncultured Synergistales bacterium
CCGTTAAACAAGATTTCAATTTTGCGGAAGTAGCTCAGCGGTAGAGCATAACCTTGCCAAGGTTGGGGTCGCGGGTTCAAATCCCGTCTTCCGCTCCATAATTTTGAAAGCATAACACAACCAAACCTATCTAAATATATAACTATGAAAAGCTCTGCTCCAATTTAAAAATTGAGTAGAGTTTTTTTATGCCCAAAATTTTTTAAATTCAAGCCAATAAAAAACGCCTCCCGCTTTTAAACAGGAGACGCTGAAAAATTTACTAAGCTAATTAAAAATTATTCTGTGCGGCCTGCAATGCTTAAATAAGCGTCGCAAAGTTCACTGCCGATATCATTTCTAACACTTTGCCAAACAGATTTTGCGGCTTCTCTCATCGCGTTTCTGATTTCATCAGTCAAAACTAAATCGGTCATCTTGTCGCCAATTTCAGCACGAGCGTTTTTGCCACCCTCTTCGCTCATTCTGTAACCCTTTTCCATTAAGTTTTTGACGTACTCTTTTAAAAGCTCTTTGTATTCATCAGGAAGAGCGTCCCATTTGTCGGGGCTTGCGATTACGAAAGAGACGTTCATGAATGCCGGAATATCCATAAAATATTTTTGGACTTCGTAAAATTTCATGGCTTTAATCGGTTCGATTCCTGCGCACTTACTAAGCCTTGCTGTAATGACAAATATAAATCAGTGAATGCTATCGGCGTAGGCTCACAACCTAAATTCTGCCAGAAGTCCATATGATATTTATTTTCGAGCGTACGAATTTTCATGCCTTTAAAATCTTCGGGCTTCTGAATATTTGTATTTGTCGAAAGTGAACGGAACATTGAAAAACCAACTCCGAGCGTCTTAATTCCTTTTTGCATTGTTATAGGCTCAAAATATTTTCCAAGCTCAGGAACGCCCATATAAGCCTCGTCCGCAAAATCAAACATCATAGGCATATCAAATACAGCAACTTCCGGTACAAATGCTAACAAAGCAGACGACGCTAATAACATCATTCCGATATCGCCGGCTTGAATAGCTTCGATTTCTTCAGTGTCGCCGCCTAATTTACTGTCGAACTGCATTTGAATTTTGAAACGGCCTCCGGTTAATTCGTTAATGCGCTGCGCTTCTTCGGCCAAATATTTACTAGTTGCTAACATTGATGATTGAGCTGATGCGAAGATAAACGTAACTTTTGGCAATTTCGACCAGTCTGTAGCACCGGCACTAAACGCAAAACTGAATACCATAACTAACGCTAAAACAACACTTAAAAATTTTTTGGACATCTTAAAAACTCCTTTATGAATAAAATTTAAAAACTACTGCCAAGTAAGCACAAACTAATTTGCGGGATAAAAGTAATCATCATCAACGCGACTATATAAAACAAGATTAAAGGCATCGCGCGTCTTCCTACAACCATTGCGTCAACTTTAATCATCGGCGCGGCGACAAATAAATTCATTCCAAACGGCGGCGTTACAAATCCTATAGCTAAATTGCACGTCATGATAATTCCTAAATGAACGGGGCTTACGCCTAACGAACTTGCAAAAGGAATTAACATCGGGGCTAAAATCATATTTGCAGGGCCAACGTCGATAACCATACCCAATAAAATTAAGAGCGCGTTTAAAATTAACAGGAACGTAACTTTATTATTGACCGTTGCGGCTAAAAATTCTGCAAAAACGTCCGGCGCGTCTAAAAATACTAACAGCTTTACAAAACCTTGAGCTAATGCCATCATCGCCGCCATAGGTGCAAAACTTTTAACGCCCTGTCTGAAAAATTCTAAAAGCTCGCTGACTTTAACGCTCTTATAAATGAACAGGCATACGATTATTGAGTAAATTACAGATACACAAGCCGCGTCCGTCGGTGTTAACCAGCCTGTATAAATTCCGCCTAAAATTATTACCGGTGTCAATAACGCTGGAATTGCCTCGACAAAAACTTTAAATGCTCCGTGCTTTTTTAAGGCTTCGTATTCTTCCATAACTCTTTCACGGTTTTCACCGCTCTTAATGCAATAAACAACCGTGTAAATCATCAGGACAGCCGCGATTAAAATTCCTGGTAAAATTCCGGCCATGAATAACGCTCCGACTGATACGTCCGTAACCATTGCATAAGCAATATACGGAATGCTGGGAGGAATAATTACACCAAGCCCCGCCGCAGTTGCAACTAAAGCCGCTGAAAAAACTTTGTCGTATCCTAAATTCGTTAAAACCGGAATACACATCGCACCAACAGCAGCACACGTCGCAGGCCCTGAACCAGATATCGCACCGTAAAATAAGCACGTTATAACGACTGCACAGGGCATTCCACCGCGTAACTTGCCTATGACTAACGAGAAACAGTTAAATAATTGTTTTGATAAACCGCCGGTTGCCATGATAGCTCCTGATAACATGAATAACGGGACAGCAACAAGAGCAGTAGAGTCCACACCCTTAATCATGCTGCGGACGACGTAAGCGGCATTAACGGCGAAGTCCGGATCAATTAACGCTGGGAAAATTGTCGAAATTCCCATTGAAACAGCAATCGGAACAGAGAGAGCCAATAATATAAAAAATAAGACGAAAACTATTAAAACCATTTTGTAACTTTAAGCCTCCGTTTTATTTTTCACGAACAAATATTTGATTAAGTCTTGAATGCCGCGCAAAAAGCCTAATCCAAAACCAATCGGCGCAAAAATATATAAAATCCAAATTGGAATTTGCATGGCCGGACTTAATTGGTGTCTTGTCATAGCGTTCATAGCAACTCCCCACGCAGGCATAATCATATAACCGTAAAAAGCTATGCTAACGAGACGATTTAAAATGCCTAAAATTTTTGCTAAGAACTTCGGTAAATGCTGCGATAAAATATCGACGGCCAAGACACAATTTTTACGGTAACAATAACCCATTGAAATAAACGCTGACGCTACAAAACAATAACGGCAAAACTCTTCAGGCCAACGCAACGACGTTGTAAAAGGTAAATTGCGTAAGACAATCTGTAAAAATGTAATGCACGTTATCGCGATTAAAAATATGACGCAAATACATTCTTCGAGATTTTCCTCAAGCCATTTAAACACTTTCAAATTTAACATCACTCCGTTTGAAAAATTTGGACGCAAAAAATTTAACACGCTGAATTTTATTTAACAACGTGCTTTTAACTAGTTTTAATGATTAAATAACGCGCTTAAAAAATTTAACACTTTGTTTGAAACTCGATAGGCTTAAAAATTATGCTGCGGTTAAATTTATAAATGCTTTTTTGTAGTGGTAAACGTAGTTGTAAAAAATAACAGTCCCCCAAAAATTTAAAGGACTGTTTAAAAATTAGATTTATTATATCAAAGGGCTTGCTTAACTAAACACTTGCGTTAGATTTTTAAATTTATCAGAAATTTTCGCGTACGGCTGAATATGTTTTAAAATTTCGCGTCCTAAATCGGGCAAATTTTCGATATATTGATTTAACTCAAATTTTTGGCCGTCAACGATAAAAAACACCGGATAATAATCGAACGCATTAAAATTTTTAACGTCGGCTTCCTGAAAAGATTTCCATAAAATTTTTTTCGCTCCCCGTCCATAAATTAAAGCGTCGTCCGTAATTTCGTAACACATTAAATTTTTGAGCTTATTTCCAAAATAAAAAGTTCCTTTGCCAATTAACACGCCTAAAATTACAAACACACTCACTAAAAATAAGCCAGTTGAGTTATAAACACGCCGATAAATAAAATAAAACACTAACACCGCGCATTCATTTAATACAAAACTTAAATAAAGCATGAAATTAAATCTTTTGCCGGCTGTATAAATTTTTGCGTCAGCTTTTTCTAAATCATTCATAAAAATCACCAGCTAAATTATATAAAAAACGCCCCCCGCTAAAAAACAGGAGGCATTTAAAAGATTTACTCTTAGGAGAATTTTAACGCGCCTTAATTGCAATGACAGGTTTGTAAATAATTCCCTCTTCAAGATAGACCGAAACGGTAATTAAATTATTTTCAGGTTTGTCGACAATTTCCGCTCCGCTTGCGTCATAAAAAATTGCTTCGTAACTCTGTAATTCGTTTTCATCAACGTCAACAGGGAAACCAAACCAGTTTAATTCGCCGTCTTCCGCATTCTCATCAAGCTCAACCGCAATTTCGTAATAACCCGATTTGCTGACACTGATTGCATTCAAAACAGCCGCGATTGAATATTCATCACTGAATGCAAGATTTAACATGTCTTCCGTAACTTCACCGCGCTCAAATTCTGATAATGTTCCGGAATTTGTAATCGCGTCATCAAAATAATTTTCGCTGTCATTTTCATTCGTGCTTTCGGTCGTTAAATCAGCCGCATACGTTGAACTTTCAGACGGGGCAGCATTAACGGTGAGAGTATCTTTTTCAGAAACAGTACCGCTCGCGTTTTTAGCCTTGACCGTAACTTTAAATGTGCCTGCTTTTGTCGGAGTTCCTGAAATAACACCGGTGTTACTGTCGATTGTCAAGCCTGCTACTTTTGTCATTGACCATGTTACTGGCGAGCCTACGTCTGCAACTAAAGTCATGCTGTAAGGCTGGCCAACCGTAGCGTCCGCAAAATTAACACTGAATACAGGTTTTAACGGCTTAATTGTCATCTTGTAAGACTTTAATGCTGTTCCTGCGTCATTCGTCAACGATACCGTGAAATTGAATGTGCCTGCTTCCGTCGGACTTCCAGTTAATGCGCCTGTTGAGGCATCTAAAGTTATTCCGTTAGGAATTACGCCTGAAGCTAACGCCCATGTTAAAGGAGCTGTACCCGTTGCTTTAAGCTTGACTGAGTAATTTGCGTTGACCTTTCCGGCTTTGACACTTGAAGTCGTAATTTTCGGAGCAACAGGGTTTATTACGAGCGTAAATTCTTTTTGAGCATCACCAACAGTGGTCGAGGCGTTAAGCTTAAATGTAAACGTTCCGTAAACTTTGGGCGTACCTGATAATTTGCCGGCCTTTGAGATTTTTAAACCTTTTGGCAATTCGTTCGAGCCGTCCGCCAAAGTCCAAGTAACTTTTTTCGCGCCTTTAGCTAATTTAAACGTTGCCGAATAAGATTTACCGTAAGTCGCGTCCTTTAAAGCTGTGTCGTAAATTTCAGGAAGGTCGTAAACTTCGATTTTAATTTTTTTCGTAACGCTTCCGGTAGCATTAACTGCCTTAAACGTCGTGTTAAATGTACCTGATTTTGTCGGAGTGCCTGTTATTTCGCCAGTCGATGACATTGTTAAACCTTCAGGCAAATTCGTAACAGTTAAAGTAATTGGGGTTGTCCCTGTGTAACTCAACTGTCCAGAATATTCCTGACCTACAACGCCGGCTGAGAAATTTTTAGCGACTGATTTAATCGTTGGTTTAACACCTTTAATCGTGAGCTTTAATGTCTTTGAATTACTGCCAACATCGTTCGTTGCAGTGAACGTTAATTCGAGGTTTGTGCAGCATTCTTCGGGAGTGCCTGTAATTTTTCCGGTATCAGTATCAAATTCAAGGCCAGCCGGTAACGTTCCTTCTGTCAATGCCCATTCAACAGCGATACTATTTTTGACAGCTAATTTCGCCGTGTACGATTTGCCTACAGTTCCGTTAGTTAATTTAGTTGTCGAAATTACGGGGACTTCTGTAACAATAATACTAAACTCTTTTGTATCAGAACCGTAACTATTTGCGGCCTTTAACGTGAACGTGTATGTACCTTTTGCTGTTGGAGTACCTGTGATTTGAGCGTCGCTAATTTTTAAACCGGTCGGCAATTTCCCAGAAGACACGCTCCAAGTTATATCGCCCGAACCTGTAGCCTCTAAATCAGCTGTGTATTCGACTTTCAAAGTTGCCGCGTCAAATGCTGAAGTTGTAATTTCAGGGGTTGAACCTTCATCAACAGTAACGGTTATCGTATAGCTTTGTCTAACAGAATTAACGCGGTTTGAGGCTTCAATCGTAAATTCAAATGCGCCGCCTTTAGTCGGAGTACCTGTGATTGCGCCCGTTGAAGAGTTCATGCTCAATCCGTCTGGTAAAGAACCGTCAACAATCGCAAAATCAATCGGTTTCGTACCTGTTACGTTCAATTCTTGAGAATATTCTTCACCGTAAGGTGCGTTTTGCAATGTTTCAAGATTGAAAATCGGAGCAACAGGAGCAACGTATAACGTGAAGTCTTTTGAAATACTTCCGGCTGAATTTGCAACGCTTAATACAAATTTCGATGTTCCGGAATACGTCGGAGTACCTGAAATTACGCCGCTGTCCGCATCAAGAGTTAAACCGTCGGGCAATGAACCGCTTTCAAGTGTCCATGTTAAAGGAGTATCGCCCGTTGCTTCAAACGTGTATGAATAAGAATTGCTGTTAATAATATCGCTTGAAGTTATGCCTGGTAATGATTTCGGAGTAACGATAACTGGTTCAGGATTTGGGCTTACTTTAACGTCCATTGTCATGCTTAATTTACCCGTATCGTACTCGTAAAGTATATATGCCGGTAAACTTTCAGCCTGAATAACTCCGTCCGTAAACGTGCTTGTAATTTCGGTGTCGCTGTCGTCATAAGCCTTAGCACTTGAAATTTTTGATACATCGCTAACAAAGCCCGTTATATCAGCAACATAGACATCATCAGAACGCGAAATAATAAGTCCAGAAAGAGTTTGCGTTGATAACGTTACGTTTGCTGCACTAGTAATCGGTGTAACGGATAAATCAAGCTCGCTTAAATTATTATTTTGAACTTGCAACGCTTTTATAGCATTTTCGCTCAAGTCAAGCTTTAATAATTTGTTATTTTGTAATTGCAAGTTTGAAAGTTTTGTAAGGCCGCTTAAATCGATACTTACCATACTGTTATTATTAGCCTGGATTAACGTTAATTTTGTATTATTCGTTAAGTCAATGCTTGTAATAGAGTTGTTATGGCAATATAACTGCGTTATTTCTGTGAAATATTCGATACCAGTTAAATCTGCAATATTTTTGCTGTAAGCTAATATTTGTGTTACTGCCGTAATCTCAGCGTCGCTCAAATAACCGTTTGAATTAGTATCAATTTTTTCCGAAATATAAGCTCTGAAATTCTCATCGGGGAAATTTTCGGCGTTAATTTCAAGTCCGGGTTCATCAATTTCAAGTGTAAATTCTGCATCGTCAGTACCTTGATCGTTATCAACCGCAACCGTGAAAGTGAATGAGCCGTATTCCGTCGGTTTACCTGTAATTGTTCCGTCTGTGTTGAGTGTTAAGCCTGAAGGTAACGCGCCGCTCGTGATTGACCAGACAAGAGTTTTTGAACCTTTAGCTAATAATTCTCCGCTGTAATCGACGTTTACTGTACCAGCGTTCAAAGTATCACTCGTAATTTCAGGCGGTGTAGCGTTTACAGTGAGTGTTATTGTTTTCGTGTCTGCGTCTGAACTTGAACCATCACTGCGGTAAACTTTTACAACAAACGTAAACGTGCCTGTTCCTGTAGGAGTTCCTGTAATTGTTCCGTCAGAATTGAGCGTTAAGCCGTCGGGCAAACTTCCGCTTGCTAAAGACCAAACTAATTTGCTTGCGTCGATGGAATTACCTAAATAACCCTCAGCCTGTAACGTGAAATTGTAATCGTAAGTATCATCAGCGTTATCTGCATAATCCGTTACTATAACAGGCGGTTCATTTGAACTTCTTGTAATTCTGATTTTAAATTCCTTTTTATCAGAGCCAACCGAGTTTTCAGCGACAACAACAAAATTATACGTACCGGCTGTCATCTCGCTTGAGCCTTTTGTAAGAGTTACGCTGTTGTTAGTGCCAGAAATTGTCAAACCGCTTGGGTGTGTAGCAGTTCCAGTCTCCTCAAAAGTCCATGTTATTGTTGCGCTTCCGTCGGCGGTCAAAGTTATGTTAGGATTTTCTGTAAATTTCACATAACCTAAATCGCTCTCGGTGTTGGTGATTTTAGGAACTTCTAAAACGGTGATTTTTACAGAGCTGTCCGTATCACTGCCATAATCATTAGTAATGTTTAGCGTTAAAGTTTTTGACCCTTTAGTCGTTGGCGTGCCTGTAATTTTGCCTTCTGAGAATGTCAAACCGTCAGGCAAATTCGTAACCGACCAAATAAAATCGGGTTCGCCGGTAACTTTTGCAATTTGATACGAATACTCTTGGCCGACTACCATTTGTATATTATTGGACAGAATTACGAGTTCCGGCTCTTTTTGCGTTTTCAAAGTTACGGTCATCTTCTTAGAGTTATAGCCTGTATCGTATTGGTATTGAATATAATAGGCGATATCGCTCAAAGTTACTTTCCATAAATTTGAATTAACGCTCGTTGTGATTAAATTGCCCTCATAATCGTAAGCCTTGAAACTTGACGCATCAATATAAGCTTTTGAAATTCCGCCTAACAAAGAACTTAAATCAACGGTGTAATAATCATTAACGCTTGTGAAAGAAATTCCGTAAATAATTTGTTCGTCGCAAGTTAAACTCGTTAAATTCGATAAGTTACGGAGATATAACGCGCTTAACGAGTTGCTATGACAGTCAAGAACGGTTAAATTACGATTTGCCTCAACGTCAAGAGTTGTTAAATTATTTTTGCCGCAATAGAGTTTTAATAAATTTGTGTTTTTGCTTAAATCCAGTGTTGTTAATTGGTTGTCCGAACAATCGAGCCATTGAAGAGCAATATTTTTCGTGATATCAAGAGCCGTTAAAGAATTTCCGTAGCACGAAAGCTCAGTTAATGCTGTGAAATATTCGATACCTGTTAAATCGCTTATGCCTTTTCCGCTTACGTTAATTTTTGTGATTGCCGCGATTTCTGCATCAGTTAAATAACCGTCGCTGTCCGTGTCAAAATTTGATTTAACATAATTTAAAAATGTGCTGTTTGGGAAATTTGCAGCGTTAAGTTCAATTCCTGTCGTAGCACTGCTTGTAGTCGTTGTGAAAGCTTTTATACAAACGTTACGAGCTGGAGAACCTGTTGCTCCGTCAGTCCATGTTGTAGGAATAGTATCGCCAGTATAAAAATAACTCTCTCCAACATTCACAACAGCATTATCCGTGTAATTATTACTCATAGCGTATTCAGTAGGAACGGGGAATTTGTAAGTTGAATTTGTGAATTTAATAACGATTGAGAAATAATTTCCTGCTGAAATTTCTAAACCTGAGTTAATATAAACTGTATGATAACCAGCATATGTAAAACTTCCCGAAGCTATAGCAGTTGCTCCAGATGTTGAAGACGGAACGGGCTTTGAAGGTTTCGAGCTTCCCAAATCAAACGCGTAAATTTCATATTGGGTATTAACATCATTCGTCTGAAAACTTACAGCAGTTAACTGTTCATTATCTGAAGCCTGAAAAACATTAGCTCCCCATGCTGTAACATCTCCATAGCCGACCGAGCCTACATATCCTAAATCATCATAGCCGTAATAATTTGCGCCAGGCATTGTGCTTGATATAACATAGGCCGTAGCATTAGTAATATTTTGCTCGTAGGACATATAAAAATATCCGCCGTCGCCAGTACTTGGCCAATTTTCACCCCATGAATTTTTGACTATCCATGCGCCATTAGCTGAAGGTGCAGCACCTGACGTAAAATTCGATGTGGCGTAATTATCGTCCCAGCCGACAATTAAAACTGCGTGATTGGGATTTGAGCCGCTGGTTTCATAATATGACGTTACACCGCCTGATGAAGACGTTGCACCTGAACCGGCATAATAACTAATTTGCACAGCACCGTTATTTTGGATTAACTCTTTTACAGTGTCGCGGTTATTGCTGTCAACGTTACCAATTTTATAAGCCTCTGTTAAATATATCGTGCGTGGAAAGTAATTCGACGGTGATTTTCCGCTTGCGTCTGTCTCAACAGTTGAAGCTCCGGTGTAAGGCATTGAAGTTTCATTAACAGCACCGGCCATTCTTGATAAAAATGCTATGGCCATAGTAGAGTTACCGCCCTGATTTAACACAGTATTCCCTGAATTTATTAACGAGAATGCTTTGCCTGCGTTAGGGTCCTTGTAAACGAACCAAGCTAAATGCAATTCTGATAAATTCGGTTCAACCGCGCCGGAATTTTGAGTTAAGTAATTGCTTTCAAGAGCACCCATTGCCGCATGTGCCCAACAAGTACCGTAAGGGTTCTGATTTTTGACAGATGATACACGATTTAAAGAGCGTAAATCATAAGTCGTCGGTAGCGAGCCTGCTTTATCCATTGGGACAGGTGAATTGTTAAAAGCGTTCTTATAATTCAAGTGCGAATAATCAACAGGGTCGGGAATATAACCTGTTGCATAGCCTGAATTATTAGAAGACTTATCGAGTGGAACGGGGGAATTTTGCTCACTCAGCCAATCTAAAAACTCTTGAGACGGCGGAGCGGCTTGTGGTTGTAATTCTTGTGAAAGAGCTTGTCTTAACGGCAAAAACAGCCCCAGCACAAAAATCACAAGTAATAAAATTTTTCTGCGCATAATTCAAAAACCTCCTTGAATAAAAAATTTAAAAACAACCAAATAAACAAAGGATTATTTATAATTTTCGGCATAAAACACATTTTTGCAAGGGCTTTTTAATTATTGGTTTAAAAATTTTTATCGCGTCAACAAAATTAACACACCTAATACAACACACACAACACCGCTTGAAATAAAAATAATGTTGCGTAATTTTTTAATTGAATTTTCATAATTGCTAAATTCTTTGCGTAAGAGCATTCCTAATTTTTCACGAGCATTCTCGTTTTCGGCAGTGATAATGCGTTTGATTTCGTGATTTAATGCTAAATTATTCTGTTCAATTAGTGAGCGCGTACTCTTTAAAAAACTTTCAAGCTCTTGAGTGTGTGCAGTGTCATTCGCTCGGATTAGGCTTTCTAAATTAGATAAAGCGTTCATTATTTCATCAAGCTGCGGAATTTCGATTACCGGTTTTAAATTTTGTTCAGGAATTACGAGTTCGGGAATTTGTATATCTTTTTTATTGCGCCATTCCTCTTGAAAGTCTTTAAAATTTTTATCGAGAACATTTAAGAAATTTATTACCGGCTCAACGTCCAAAGCGTTATTATTCTTTTCAGTCTTGGCCGTCAACAAATCGTTACGTCTAAGCGCAAAAATCTCCTCACGAATTGAATTAACAGACTTCATTAAAACTTCATAACCCGCGCGCGTCTCATCTGATGAAATTTTTATTGCGCCCTGTAATTTGTTAATAGCTTCAGAATTTTTATTTATCGCTTCAGCGTTTATCTTGTTAAATTCGTCGTCATTATTATTATTTTCGACTACAGGCGTAATTTTTATATCGCTTAATGCGTTTTTCAGCGGCGGTAATAATCTTTCTGATAATTCGTTTACTAATAATTCAGTTGTTGGGTCAAGCTCTTCATTCATTTTTAAAAAATACCTCGTTTAAAAATTTTTCAATCTCAATGTTAGAATAACAAATCATGAAAAAAATTTTAACCGGCTCGCGAAAAAGTCCTCTTGCTATCGCACAAACACGTTTAATAATTCAGGCTATACGGGAAAAGTTTAGCGATTTAGAATTTGAAATTGTCCCAATCGAAACGCACGGCGATAAAAATTTTAGTTCTGGCATAAAAAATACATTCACTTACGAGATTGAACAGGCTTTATTAAATAACAAAATCGATTTCGCTGTACACAGTTTGAAAGATTTATCGTTATGCACAAATCCTGAATTACCGGTAATCGCTTATTACAAACGTGAAGACCCCCGT
This sequence comes from uncultured Synergistales bacterium, assembly GCA_905233645.1. Taxonomy (GTDB): domain Bacteria; phylum Synergistota; class Synergistia; order Synergistales; family Aminobacteriaceae; genus JAFUXM01. The sequence continues at coordinate 20,840 of CAJODZ010000025.1, forward strand.
GATGCTTTGATTTTGAAAAATGATTTTGATTTAAACGCTCTTCATTTTGATAAAAATATTATTTTAGGCACGTCGTCTTTAAGGCGCAAAATGCAGCTCGAAAAATTATATGCTAACGCCCTCGTAAAACCGTTACGCGGAAATATAAACACCCGTTTAAACAAGTTGAATGACGACGCAAATAATTATTCCGGAATAATTTTAGCAATGGCCGGATTAAAAAGGCTTGGCCTTGAAAATCATGTTAATAAAATTTTTAGCGTTGATGAAATCGTACCGGCGGCGGGTCAAGGGATTTTAATATGTCAGGGAAGAGCCGGAGGCGATTATTTTTATCTGGACGCTATCAACGACAATAATACAAAATTTTGCGCGTTAACTGAACGTAAATTTGTGAGTGCATTCGGTACAGGCTGTGACGTTCCTGCTGGGGCTTTTTGTGTAGTTGTAAACGTAGTTGCAAAAAATGAATGGGCGAATGAAAATTTACTCGATGAAAAAATGATTGGCCAGAAAAATATTTTTAAATTTGTTGGCTATTATAACGGAATTAAAAAATTTTTGTCGGGCGAATTTTCGGGTGATTTAGCTTTAAATTTTGATTATGCTTCCGAAATCGGAGAGAGGCTGGCTGAAAATATAAATGAAAATGAATGCGGAAAATATTAACGTTTGGCTTGTAGGTGCGGGGCCTGGCAATGCTGGTTTATTAACTTTACGCGGCCATGAAGTTTTGAAAAATGCTGAAGTAGTAATTTATGACAGGCTTGCCGGCGACGGAGTGTTAGCTTTAATTCCTGAAAATGCTTTAAAAATCGACGCTGGAAAAATTGCAGGTGAGCATAAATTAACGCAGGACGAAATAATCAGGCAAATAATTTTTCACGCTCAAAATAATAAACGTGTTGTTAGATTAAAAGGCGGAGACCCGTTTTTATTTGGACGAGGTGCTGAAGAGGCGGAGGCGTTATTAACAAACAATATCCCTTTTGAAATAGTTCCGGGCGTAAGTTCTGCTGTTGCTGTTCCTGAAATTGCCGGCATTCCTGCGACACATAGAGATTTTAATTCGGGCGTGAGCATTTTTACGGCGCATGATAAAAATAATTTAGTTCCTGACTTTAACAATCAAAACGCAATATTTTTAATGGGAGCGTCAAGAGTTAAGGACGTTGCTAAAAAATTATTAACTGAAAAAAATTTTTCACCCTCAACTCCTTGCGCGATTATTCAAAACGGAACGACAGCTAATCAAAAAATTTTACGTGCAGATTTAAAAACACTTTCTAGCGAAGATTTTAAAGCTGAAATTCAATCGCCTGCGATTATCTTTGTTGGCAAGACTGCGAATTTAAATTTAACGTGCAAACAGATTTTATCGGGAAAAAGAATTTTTATCACAAGACCTCAAGGCCGCGCGGAAAAACTTTCAAAGTTATTACGCGATAACGGAGCTGAAGTCATCGAATGTCCAACAATCAAAACAGAAGTAATACACGGTGCGTTAAATAATTTTGATTTAGGCGGTTATGATTACATTGCATTCACGAGCGTAACCGGAGTGCGTGCATTTTTTGAGTTATTGCGTGAAAGTGGACGTGATATCCGCGAAATTGGTAATGCAAAAATTGCGGCGATAGGTTCAGCAACAATTTTGGTCTCAAGGTTGATTTAGTGCCGGAAATTTACGACGGAAAACATTTAGCTGAAAAATTAACGGGGCGAATTTTATTAGTTCGTGCGTTAGATGTCAGCGATGACATGAAAAAGATTTTGGACGGGCGCGGAATAAGTTTTAATACCGTTCATGTTTATAAAACAAGTTACGTAAAATTCTTAACGCCTGGCTTTTTCGACATAATAATTTTTACGAGTGCGTCAACTGTGAGGGGCTTTGCTGAAAATACGAATGAGTTTAGAAATTCAACCGCCGTATGTATAGGTGAACAGACAGCCATTGAAGCTCGTAACGCCGGATTTTATGATATTAAAATTGCAAAACGCGCTGATATAAATTCAATTTTTGAAACAGTCTTAAGCGTTGTGGATTAGATTTTTTGCCAGAGCAGCATGTTATCGTTAAATGAGCAGCTAAGTTTTTCGGAATTTTTCAGCCATGCCAAACAAGAACGCACCGTACTTCCGGCCAAGACGTATTGCTCAAAATTCATGGTTAATTTATAGTGGTTGAAAAGTTTTTGCAAAATTACTTCAAAGCACAGCGGTTGAGTACAAATTTCGATAATTTTTTCAGCTATCTCTAACACTTTGTTAATATTATATTGAGCGAGGCTGGCAATCTCTTCACTAGCTGGAGCATGAGCCGGAATAAAAATTTTAGCCTGCATTGTTTTAACTGTTTCAAGTGTTTTGAGATAAGCTTCAACGTCATAAACAAAGCTAATTTGATATTTATCGAGCGTTTCGCGGCTTGATAGACAATCAGCAAGATATACAACATTGTCGGGCGTTCTAAAACCTACCATATCGAAAAAGTGACCAGGCAACGGAATAATTTCAAATCCATTCGGAATGACATCTTTATTAAGTTCTTGAACGTCGCTCTCTTGAGCCATTAAAAATTTGTGCCGTAATTCTTTAAATGGGAAGCCACCGTACAAAAATGAAGGCTCTAAAATTGGATAATGAGTGAACGCGCTTTCAACACCAGGAGCATAAATTTTACAGCCGGTCTGCTTTTGTAAATATTGATTACCTCCGATATGGTCAGCGTTAGAATGAGTGTTATAAATCGCGGTTAAATTCCATTTGTTAGCGTCAAGAATTTGTCGAATTTTTCGTCCGGCCTCTTTATTCCGCTGTCGATTATGCAGATATCGTTGTCATTTAATTTTACAAGCCCGATTTTTGCCGGACTTTGAATATAAAAATTTCGCTCTGAAACTTGAATTAACTCATACATTAAAAATTCTCCGTGTGCAATCCTAATAAATTTTTTAGCAAACTGAATATATTATATAAAATGCTGTTTGTTATGAGTGTTTAATAAGTTTTAATACCGTTCATATTTCTAAAACAGGTTATGTAAAATTTTGTACAAGAATTTTTCAAGTCGGAGGTATTTTTTAGAATGCGTAAATTAGTTTTTGCATTAGTATTAGTTTTAGCGTTAAGTTCATTTGCGTTAGCCGATAACGTCCCCAGCAAAGTTATTGATGTTCCTGCTGAAGTTCACGAAATAGCATTTTGGGAGAACGTACCGTTTGCTGAAGGAGTAGCACGCGGTTCATTACGTTATACGCTTTACATGGACGTTTTTCAGCCTAAAGTAAAAGAGAAGTGCCCGTTAATCGTTTTCGTAACAGGCGGCGGATTTATCATGGCTCCCCGTAACAATTTGCCTCAAATTAGAATGCGTTTAGCACAAGCCGGTTATGTTGTTGCGAGCATAGAGTATCGTGTTGCGCCGTTAGGGAGATTTCCGCAGCCTTTAGAAGATGTTAAAAGCGCAATTCGTTGGTTAAGAGCTCACGCCGATAAATTTAACATTGACCCTGAAAGAGTTGGTGTATTAGGAAACAGCGCGGGCGGTTATTTATCAGCATTCACAGGAATTACGAACGGCGATAAAACTTTTGACAAGGGCGAAAATTTAGATTACTCAAGTGATGTTTTATGCGCAGTTGATTTATACGGACTTTCGGATTTAACGGTTGTGGGAGCAGATTACGATGAAAACATTCAAGCGCAACACAAATCAGCCGGAGCGACTGAAGCGTTATGGGTAATCGGAGCTTTACCGTTTGGCGGAAAAGACGGCGGAGTTTTAGCCCCTGAGAACAAAGAATTAGTCGATTATGCAAACCCGATAAATCATATCACTGAAAAATCAGCCCCAATGCTTTTAATGCACGGCGACGCA
>CAJODZ010000025.1:24806-29021 GCA_905233645.1 uncultured Synergistales bacterium
CACGGCGGTGCATATTGGGTTCAAGAGCCAGTTATGAAAATTGTTGTTGACTTTTACGATAAATATCTCAAAAAATAGTTTTCAGCTTTAAATTTATAATTACTAAAAATTAACGGGGCTATGTGCAAAACACACTGCCTCGTTTTTATTTCGTTACTCATGTCTAAAACCTCCAAAAACTTTATCGTAAGCTGCGCTAAATGCTTCTTCAATTTTTTCATCTGAGAGGGTGTCGGCTACATGATACTGTGATTTTTCACCCAATATCATTTTCAAAAGTGCACGTTCTATCGCGCCGCTGCTAAACTCTCTTTGTTTTACTTCCTGCATTTTTAAAAACTCCTCAATTAAAATGTTATACTCACTCAGAATTTAAAAATAATTTAAATATTTTATCAGGCAGGTTTTTTAATGTTTGAATTTAAAGTTATAGCTAAATGTCCTGTTACCGGAGCAAGGGCAGGAGAATTTTTTACGCCGCACGGAATTATAAAGACACCAGTATTTATGCCGGTAGGTACTTTAGCGACGGTTAAAGCAATGTCTCCGCAAGAGCTTGAAGAGATTAACGCTCAAATAATTTTAGGCAATACGTATCACTTATTTTTAAGGCCGGGCGCAGAAATTTTTAACGAGACGGGCGGCCTCCATAATTTTATGAATTGGCAACACCCAATTTTAACGGACAGCGGCGGTTTTCAAGTTTTTTCGTTAGCAAAGTTGCAAAAAATTTCTGATGAAAACGTAATTTGCCGTTCACACATTGACGGAGCAGAGTTGATTATGTCGCCAGAGTGGTCTATGAAAATGCAGGGTGCTTTAAAAAGTGATATCGCTATGGCGTTCGATCAGTGTTGCGAATTTCCGGCTACTCACGAAAAAGCGGAAGAGGCTTTAAAACGTACAACTTTATGGGCAAAACGTTCTCAAGAATTTTTTAACGCACATAACGATTTAAATGCACAAACTCTTTTCGGGATTGTTCAAGGTTCAGTGTACGAAGATTTAAGAGAACGCAGCGCACAAGAGATTACGGGAATGAATTTTTCAGGTTACGGGATTGGCGGATTATCAGTTGGCGAACCTCATGATGTCATGTATAAAATTTTAGACCTTTTAAATAATTTAATGCCCCAAAATAAACCGAGATATTTAATGGGCGTTGGGTATCCTTTGAATGTAGTTGAGGGCATTACGCGCGGAGTTGATATGTTTGACTGCGTTTTACCAACTCGAAACGGGCGGACAGGAACTTTATTCACACACACAGGCCGAATAAATATTAAGTCAAAAATTTATGAGCATGATTTTACAAGCGTTGACCCTGAATGCGATTGTTATTTATGCAAAAATTTCACACGTGCATATTTGCGGCATTTATACCGTTGCGGCGAAATTTTAGCAATGCGTTTATGTTCGTGGCACAATTTAAGATTTAGTATCAGAATTGCAGAAGAGGCGCGCGAAAATATTATTGCCGGAACGTTTCCCGAATACCTTAAAAATTTTAAAGCCAAATTTCACGATGATAACAACTCAGAAAATTAAAATTGACATTCAAAATCCGGAACGCGAAATTATTTTACAAGCTTCTGATTTAATTAAACACGGTGAGATTGTTGCATTCCCGACTGAAACGGTTTACGGATTAGGGGCTAACGCTTTAAATTCCGACGCTGTCAAAAAAATTTTCATAGCTAAAGGCCGTCCGCAAGATAACCCTTTAATTTTGCACGTAAGTGATTTTAATCAGGTTGACGAATTAGTTTTTACGAACGACACCGCTAAAGCTTTAATGCAAAAATTTTGGCCTGGAGCTTTAACACTAGTTATGAAAGCGAAAGAGATTGTCCCGTTACAAACGCGCGGCGGATTAAATACTGCTGCTGTGAGAATGCCTGATAACAAAATTGCGCTCGCTTTAATTTCTAGTTCAGGAGTTCCGATAGCTGCGCCGAGTGCAAATTTAAGCGGTAAACCAAGTCCAACGGACGCACAAACTGTTTTTGATGACATGAACGGCAAAATCAATTTAATTCTTGATGGCGGAGCGACTAATTACGGAATTGAATCCACTGTTATAGACATCACCGACGAGGAAAATATTTTGCTCTTACGTCCGGGCAGTGTTGCGCGTGAAGACATAGAGAATTTTTTAAACAAGCGTTTAAATTCTCCTGATAAAAATAATTTAAAACGTTCACCAGGCACGCGCTATAAACATTATTCGCCGAACATACCTGTTTATATTTTGGGTCAAAAAGATTTTTCAGAAAGTGAATTTAAAAATGCGGGCTATATGGGATTAACAGAACCCGAAATAATTTTTAAAGAGCGCATAATTTTTAATTCCCCCGAAGATTATGCACATGGTCTTTTTGCCGGATTTCGTAAACTTGAAAGCGACGGAGTAAATTTTATCATTGCCGAGTTACCTTTAAATGCTGGCATAGGTTTAGGCTTAACTGACAGAATTAAACGCGCCGCAGGACTACAATAAATTTAAAAAAGTTTTGCACTCAATTATATTTTTCGGGGAAGCGGTAGCGTAAAAATACTTAATTAGCAATAGTTGATATTTACTTATTTAAATAATAAAATTTGACACAGTATGACGCTGAAAGCGAATAAAGATGTTATACTAATTTCCGAAACGAGCCAATTTTTTACAGGGAGAACGAGAATTTTGCAGGGGTTTAATTATCAGTCATGACTAATTCATTAAAACTATCAAAAATTTTATTGACAGCATTGCAAATTTTAGTGGATGCGTTTTTATACGTGTCGAGCTTTTTATTTGTGGCGTGGCTGTGGTATTCAGGGAGCAAATCTGGAACTGGTAAAATAGAATTTGAAGTTATGGCGTTTTTTACTGGGACGATGTTGGCTGTGTTTTATTTTAATTCGCTTTATGATTTTCGGAGCTGGCTATTTTGGGACGAGATGAAAGCTATTTTAAAATCATCAGCGTTAATTTTGTTAGTCGTAGTTTTATATTTATACACGCAGCATTTAGACACTTCTAGATTTACATTAGCTGCGGCACTTTTAATTTTTACGCCTTTATGTTTAATCGCACGATATATTTTTAGAAGAGGTTTTTTTGCGGCCGGCATTCTTGTAACAAATATTTTAATTATCGGAGCTGGCCGGACTGGTGAAATTTTTGCTCAGGAAATTGCGGAACACCCTTTTACAACGTGCAAAGTAGTTGGCTTTTTAGATGACGACGATAAAAAATTAAATACTCAAGTTGCCGGATATAAAGTCTTAGGAAAATTGAACGACTTTGAAAAAATTTATAACGAAATAAAAATTGATGAGGTCGCTGTAGCAATTTCAACAGCTTCACGTGAATTATTAACTCACATTTTGGACATGGTTGAATTTCATGTTAGACAAGTTCATTACATACCTGACATGTACATGTTAACGACTTTTTCAGCTCAAATTCGCGATGTTGACGGGATGCCTGTAATTTCAGCTTCACAAGGTTTATTAAATCCGTTTAATCGATTTATAAAAAGCATTATGGATTACGTCGGAGCAGTTATCGGGATAATAGTATTTTCGCCGCTTATGCTATGGGTAGCGTATAAAATTCACAAAGAAGACGGCGGGCCGGTGATGTTTATACAAAAGAGAATAGGCTGGCAGACAAAATATTTTATGACTTACAAATTCCGTTCCATGCACGTAAACGCTGACGAAGAGACCAAAAAATTATTCCAAGACCCAGAAATTAAAAAAGCTTACGAAGAAGGTATAAAGCTCAAAGATGATCCACGTTGGACAAAAATCGGAGCTTTTATCAGACGTACGAGCATTGATGAATTACCACAGTTATTTAACGTTTTAAAAGGCGAAATGAGTTTAGTCGGCCCGCGCCCGTTACCCAAGAGTGATTTTGATTTATTGTATGATGAGTACTTAGGTAAAAAGATTTACACCGTAAAACCAGGTTTAACGGGATTTTGGCAAGTTAGCGGACGAAGTGATGTTGATAGAGAGACTAGACGCATGATGAATTTGTATTATATTCGCAACTGGTCTGTGTGGCTTGACATAGTAATTTTAATGAGGACTGTTCAAGCTGTTATAACTGGTAAAGGAGCTTATTAAATCATGGCTAAAATTTTATACACTGCAAAAGAATATTTCCCAAAAATCGGCGGACTTGAAACGGTAGCTATACAACTTGCTGAACACTTTGTT
>CAJODZ010000026.1:0-35417 GCA_905233645.1 uncultured Synergistales bacterium
AACGCACCGTAAAAAAGATATGGTACAAAATTTTTTAGAGCCGATTGACTTAGAGTTTTATTCGTTGCCGTTTTTATTCTTTTAAAATCAGTGAACTCATCGAAAAAACGGTCACGCGCTATTTTTAAGATAATATTATTATTTTTGCGCTGGTTATAAGTTTGGGTTTGAGCGTTTGCAATTCCGGCTGAAAGTATTAAAAATAAGCAAGCGCATAAAAATTTTTTAATCATGATTTTTATAATTAACGCCATTCTCTGAAAAAGTCATTTAATCTCGTAGCGTCACGCATAATATCAGGGTCGGTGCTTAACGATGACATTAGTTGCTCATAATTTGAAGTGTCTGTTTTTATCCAACCTTCTATTACTAACATCTTTTTCCAAAGTTTTATTAACTCTTCACGCAAGGTATTCGTTCGATTTAAGACGCATAAATTTTGCGATATGTTGTAATAAGAGCCAAGTTCACGACAAATTCCGATTATTTTTGAGCGGTTGTCTGTATCTTCACGGCTGACCTTTGCAAAATTTATAGTAAAGGCAACATCAACAGGTAAATCAAAAAATATCGCCGCCGCTAATCTGTTTGAAGCGATTGCTAAATCATAAATTCCGCGCACTTGTTGATTGAGTTCGGTAATAGCTCTATAGTCGTCCGTTGTTGAGCGTTGATATTCTCTTTGAAAATCGCGTAAATCATTTTTAACATCTTCAAGCGCGGTCAACCAATCTTGTAATTTATGAATATTATCTCTGAAAATTCTATCAGGTGTCTGGTTAATTTTTGCTAATGCGTCTCTAACGTTGCCAGTTTTCCCCCATGAAATTCGCGCGCCCGTTCGTGATAATGGTGCTAATTCAGTGCTGTCTAAAAATGCCTCAACCAACGGAAATAATAATTTTTCATCACGAACTGAATTACTTAAAATTTCAGCGCAAGCCGTCTTTAAAAATTCCTGATTTATATCGCCGTTTGGGTCAAATAATTCATGTATCGGAGCTGACGCAAGCAAAGCATATAAGGCAAGACATTCGTTAACGTTCTCTCTGCTTGGAAAATCACGAAATTTTTTACGAAGTTCATTCACGGAATATAAAGTTATCTCGTCCCAATCGCTGAATTTTTTGCTAAGTACAAATTTTCTAACGTCGTCGGGTAATCTTTTAAAGCAGCGTTGTAAATCTTCGATAAAATTTTTTAATTGTTCGCTGTCGTAGGAGTTGCCGGTGTCTAAATTTTCAACAACTCTATGATAAAAATCACTTCTTGCGTATTCACTTACAGTCTCTTCATCAAAATCAACGTACATGATATCAAAGCCCGTTCCGTGTTGAAATACCCAATACGATAAATCTTCAGCTGAACATTTTGAAAACCAAGCTTTTGCATTCTTGCTTGAATTATTTACAGCTAAGGCTTGAGAGACGTTTTTAAAATTACACTTCTCAAGATATATTTCATAATTAGCACTGCTATCAACCGCATAAACTCCCCAAGTTAAATCCTCAAAAGTGCAGCCGTTAAAATTTGTGATAGTGCTTGGATAACAGCCGTTAGATTTATTATTTCGACCTGAGCGAACACCTTTAAAAGTTATGTTATTTAAATTAACTTCTTTTGAGATTGAGTTAGTGCTAATTCCTGGAGCAGTACCGCACAAAATTGTTAAATTTGAGATTGTTAAATTATCCGACGTTGCTTCAGAAACTACATAATGACCTACAGCCGCAGGCCACCAAATTAAGACTTCGGCAGCATGAATAAGATTTTTTTTAGTTGAGCTTTCAGCGTCAAAAACTGGTATTTTTTCATCTTGAGGGCTTATCGTTATATCAGGGTCAACGCCTTTAATAGTCCATATGTAACGAGGAATGACAAAATTTCCGCTGAACGATTGAGTAATCGTAATGTCTGTAACGCCGTCATCCAATGCCTTTTGAAAATCCTCAGCGTTACTTACACGTCTGGAATTTTTACCGGCAACAGCATTATCTGAAAATAATAATGCTATTAAAATTGAAAGTGATAATGTCAAAAAAATTTTGCGTTTCATTATGTTTAAATAAGCCTCCTGCTGGAAAAGCTAAGATTTAAATTTAAAATACAACAAGCCTGCAACTTCTACAAGCGTGAAATTAAATACAAGACAGGCTGTTTAAATTTTAATTTCATGTAATAATTTTCATGCTCGTGAAATTCGTGAAATTAAAAAAGAGACGGTGTTAAATTTGCGTTATTCATTTAAATTTTTCAAGACTTTTTTCAAAATATCTCTGTGCTTGGTATTTTGCGTAATGTTTTTAAACTCGTGTTATGCGGCTGGTAAAAGTATTAACGCTGAAGGTGTAATTGCCTGGCCTCGTTACGGCGGTACGGATACTTTATTCAGATTGCTGATAAATCATATAAACGCTAATAATAAAGACATAAGCATTACTCCAACGAATAAAATTGGTTTTGCCGGTGCGCTTGCTCTTCATTACGTATATTCGCATGAGGCTGACGCTACAAGAATTTTAATCGCTGCTGAAAATCCGCCGTTGTATAAATTTTTAGGTTACGGCGATAAAAATTATGACGATTTTGAATGTATCTTGCTCGCCGCGACTGAGCCTATGGCTTTAATTGTTCCTGCTGATTCAAAATGGCGTTCTTATTCTGAACTGATAGAGGATTCAAATACCGCTGAAAGAATTACGCAAGCTATTACTAACGTTGGGAGTTTACCTTGGTCGTCATCAGCAATGTTAAACAGTGTCGCTCAAAGTAATTTTAAACAGGAATGGTACGATACAGACGGAGCAGCAATGATGGCCGTTTTTGCTGGTGAAGCTGATTTCACATTCGTTAAAGTCCAAATGGCCAGACAAGCTGTTAAAAATGGAAGATTACGTTTTATTTTTACGCTTACTGATGAACGTTTGCCCGAATGGGAAGATGTGCCGGCTGTTACGGAAGAGTTCCCTGAATTTAAAAAATATTTACCTTGGGGGCCGTTTTATGGTGCATTTGTTAAAAAAGGAACGCCGCCGGAAATTGTAGAGCGTCTTAAAAATGCTTTCATGAATGCTTATCAATCGCCGGCCTGTCAAAAATATTTAGCTGACGGACGAATGATACCTTTAGGGCTTGCCGGTCAAGAAGCTAACGATTATATTCACAGTTGGCAGGAGAGAACTTTAGCGGCTTTCGCAAGTGGTAAACTTAATCTTGATTTCAAGTTTAATAATTTTGAAAATCAGTAGAAAATTTTTAGCGGATAAACTTTTATCAAAATCAAGCTTTTTAGCGCACGGACAAAAATCTAACGTTCATGTAATATTTTCAACGTAATTAAAAAATAATTTTCAAAAAGGAACGGTGTAAAATTTGAACTATATTACTACTAAACAAAATTATAAAACTGTTTTTAAAATCTGCTTGTGTATTTTTGTTCTTAGCATTTCGTTTTTGAGTTGCGCTTACTCCAAAGATAAAGAGTTTAATTTTAAAATCAATGCTGAAGGTGTTATCGCTTGGGGACGAGGCGGAGGCACTGACTTTTTAGCAAGAACTTTAATTTCACACGTCAACGCAAATAACGCAGACATAAATATTGTTCCGGTTAATCGTACTGGTTTCGCTGGGGCTTATGCTCTCCAATATGCTTATAATAAAAAAGCGGACGGAGCTACAATTTTATTCAGTGCTGATAATCCGCCGTTGTATAAATTTTTAGGTTACGGCGATAAAAATTATGACGATTTTGAATGTATCTTGCTCGCTGGTTTAGAAATTGTAGGGATAGTCGTTCCTTATGAATCACCGTATAAAAATTTTAGCGATATCGTTCAGGCTGTAAAAGAAGGCCAAGAAGTTATAGAAGCATCGACAAACGTTGGCGGCATGATTTGGAACATGACAAATATATTAAATAATTTTACTCACGTTCACTTCACTCAAGAGTGGTATACAGATGATAAATCGGCTATGGAGGCAGTATTTGCTGGAAAGGCCGATTTTACTTTTGCAAAATTACAGTTAGTCCGCGAAGCTATCAGAAATGGCCGTGTTAGATATTTATCGTTGATTTCTGATAGGCAAATTCCTTATTGGGAAAAAACACCGCTAATAATTGATGAATACCCGGGTATGAAAGATTATTTGCCGTTCGGTTCTTATTACGGAGTATTTGTTAAAAAAGGAACGCCGCCGGAAATTTTAGAACGTTTGAAAAAAGCTTTTTTAGACGCATATAACTCAAGAGCCTTTCAAAAATATTTACGAAATAATCAAATGTCGGCTCTCGGTTTACAGGGCAATGAAGCGAATAAATATTTAAGTGATTGGAGCAAAAGAACTTTATCAGCATTATCAAAGGCCGATTTAAATATGAATTTCAGATTTAACAGTCTCGAAGATTTATAAAAATTTTTTAAAAAATATTTTGCACGGAGGTAAATTATGAAAAAATTTTTTAGGGAAATTGATTTAAATATAATGTGGATATTATTCCTGCTTATATGTTTAGCGGAACTTTCAGATTTTTTACCGGATTTCAATTTCAAAATTTGGGCTAGCCGTCTATGCGGATTGTTAATGTTAATAAGCGTCGTCTTTACAGCTCGTGAAGGAATTTTTATAACGATGAACGCTTTTTTAAATCAAAAATTAAAATTCGTAAGTGATATTGTTATGGCGTTGACTTATATTTTTATCGAAGTGGCTCTATTTTCATGTTTAAAACTCATGTTAATGTACTCGCGCTCATCAGAGGCTACAATTTGGCTGGCTTGTTTGCATATTGCCTCGATAATAATTTATCTGCTGTCGTTTATATTTTTAATACGCAACATTTTCAAAAATAGAAAGGGTGCTTAAATGTTTATGATTACGTTGATAGTTTTATTAGTCCTTATGTTTTTAGGAGTGCCCGTATTTTTCAGCATGTTATTTTCGAGCACGGGACTGTTAATAACTGGAAATGCAAGCATTGAAGAGATTGCTTATTTTGCGATTTACAAAACAATGAACGTTTCAAATGTCCCGATATTATTATGTTTGATGACGGGTTTAATTTGTTTCGAGGGAAAATTAACGGAACGTTTTTTTAATATATTCTCTTACTTTTTTGGTAAAAGGCATACTTTCAGGCCAGTGATGTGCGTTTTGATAACGGTGCTTTTTGGATTTATATCGCCTTCAGCAACAGCCGCAACAGCTTTAGCCGCCGGAATGTTTTTACCCGTTTTAATTTGCACTGGCTATACTCCTGGATTTAGTGCAGCAATTTTAATGTGTGCCGCTTCGTTAGGTTTTTTAATTCCGCCTAGTATTTCAATGCGAATTGCTGTAGGTCTTGCAAACGTTATGCCTGATGTTGGAAATATGAGCGGACTTGTTTTAGGGCTTGCCGGAGCTTTTATATTACTCGTCTACACGATTATTTACTGCATTGTCAACGAAGAAGGCGATGACGAAATAATAAATGCTCATCAGGAAGAATTATATAAAAAAGGTTTTCCCATTGTATTTTTTGAGGGTTTATTATCGGCGGTGTTACCCATAATTGTAGTTATAGGATTAACAACGCATAAATTCTCGTCCGGTCGGGCTTCTGCATTTTCTGTAATGTACGCAATAATCGTAAGCACTGTATTTTTCAAAACTTTAACATTTGTCGAATGCATTAACGTTATTAAAAACGGTTTGAGAAAAGTTGCGCCCTTGCTTGTAATATTATTCGCTGGAAATTTTTTAAGTGCTTGCCTTGAAAAGCTTGACGCTGTAAAAATTTTATCCGACTACATTCACATGGCTGGCAGTAATAGATATTTGGCAACGTTTATTATTTTCTCGGCATTATTCGTTTTAGGAATGTTTATGGATTCTGTTGATGCATGTTATATGTTACTGCCTTCAGTTTTACCAGCAGCATTTATGGCGGGGATTGAGCCTTATCATTTATTAACTGGTCTTGTTGGATTTGAGAGCATTGGTTTAATGACACCGCCTGTAGGTATAGCTTTATATGCCATGCTGTCGATTTCAGGTATAAAATTTTGGGAAGTATTTAAAAATTTAATAATACCGTTATTATTATTCATCGTGTTATTTTTGGCGTTTACGTTATTCCCGGAAATTACGCCGTTTATAAAATAAGAGGAGGTGAATTTTAAAAATGCCTGCAAAAAGATTATGTCCTTATTGCAACGTCGAATTAAAGCTTGATACTCATAATTACACAATGGGCAGCTTTTTCGCTAAAAAACGTTTTCACACAGATATTTACGAATGCCCGAAGTGTGGCGAGATAGCTTTATACAAAACTGAGACTGATAAAAATCTCGTGAAGTGTCCTGTTTGCGGAACAAAGCATTATGCCGATGAAGCTTGTGTTGTTTGTGCATTGAATGCCAATACGCCCGAAGGTCATTAAAATTTTTTATAAGCTCCCTGATTTTTGAAGAGGGGGCTTTTTTTATGCGCTTAAAAAATTTGACACTTTATTTTAAAATCGATGTGTTAAAAAATTATGCGGCGGTTAAATTTTAAAAAGCTTTTTTGCAGTGGTAAACGTAGTTGCAAAATATTTTTAAGGAGGCAAATTTTTCGATGAGAAAATTTTTTTATGCGAGTGTAATTCTAAACCTATTGTTAATTATTTTTATAGGCTTTGTCGCTGTGAAATATAACTGTCCAAGTAAACCCGAAAAGCGCGTAACCGGAAAATTGCCAGTAAATGCGCATTATAATGCTTTGGTAAACGTTTTTAATAATATTCCTGAAAGCAAGGGCGGTAACGTGATTATTTTTCTTGGTGACAGCATTACTGAATTTATGTATTTTGATGAATTATTAAATCTCGACGGCGTAAAAATTAAAAACCGCGGCATTGCCGGAGACACAACCGAAGGGATTTTAAACAGGCTCGATGAAATAACAAAGGCTCACGCTGAAAAAATCTTTGTGCTTGCCGGTGTAAATGATATTTGGAACGGCGCAGATTTAAATCAAAGCAAAAAGAATTACAGAGAGATTATTAAAACACTCTCTCAAAATTCACCAGAAAGCAAAATTTTTATTCAAAGCATCGTTCCGGTTAGCGAGAGCTTAAATTTTCCAAAAGACGCGATTGAAGATTTTAACGAAGAACTTCAAAGAATTGCCGCTGATTTTAATTGCACGTATTTGAATATTTACCCGTTATTTTTAAATCAGAACGGCGACGCTGTTGACGAAAAATTATTTATCGACGGCATTCACATGAGCGGCGAAGGTATGAAAATTTGGGCGGAGTTTTTGAAAGATTACGTCAAAGATTAAAAATCTTTATAATAATTTGGCTCGTCAGTAAAAATTTTACAACATGCACGTCCGGCGTTTTTAGCTTTGTATAATGCGCGGTCGCTCTCTTGTAGTAATTGTTCGATTGATTTTTGAGTGTCGCTGTTGGATTGAGAAATTCCAGCGCTCACGGATAAATGAGACATGAATAAAGAGTTGTGATAATAATTTTCGAGCCGAATTAAAAACATGCTCACTTTTTCTTCAACGTCTTTAATTTTTCGCTTTCCTGTTAAGACTACAATAAACTCATCGCCGCCAAGCCTAGCAGGAAAGCCGTTTGGAAATTCGAGCTTTAACATTTTTGCGGTGTCTGCTAAAACTTTATCGCCCGTCTGGTGTCCGTAAGTATCGTTTATCTCTTTGAAATGGTCTAAATCGAATAATATGCAAACTAAATCTTTTTCATCGCGGTTATCCTCTAAATATCTCTGTAAATACCAGCGCGTTGCTAATCCTGTTAAATAATCTTGCCGCGCCATTTTGAACATTAACTCCCGATATTGCCGCTCTTTTGAACTATCGTTTAATTCACGTTCTATTCTTATTTGCAATTTGCGCATGTAAAATCTAACAGCATCGTCATTCAAAGGCCATAGCCAAATATCAAATAAGTGTTCGTAATCTTCGGGGTCAATAAATTCAAGCGAGGGCGTACACAAAATATATTGAGGAACGCTTAATTTGAGTGTTGATATTGTCATCTCAAAATCACACGCTAGAACCTCATCAATGCCACAAAATTTATATATATATTTTTCAGGAACTGGCATTTTTTTCATTACGTTTACAACGTGCCTGTCAATTCCATATGTCTTTATTACGACTGTCTCTTCCGCGTGCATAATGTTTAAAATAATAATCCAATATACGCAAAAATTAAACTCATTATTACGAATGGAATTACTGTCAAAAAATTTAATATCAAAATTTTTAACGCAACGCGAAATTTAAATAACCCAAAATAATAACTGGCGTCCTGCCTCAAAATTCTTGTTAAAATTCCTAATGCACTCCCCAAAATTAACGCAAATAATGCCTGAAAATTATTTAACGCTCCTGGAGGGCGGTCATTTTTTCGTCGCGGAAGGTTTTTGCGAGAATCGAAGCCGCCGCTATCGTCCAACCTTCAAACGGAATTAACACGAAATTATTTTTCAACGCGCCTTCTAAAATTTTGTTAATGTACGGGATTAAAGAATACGCTAACGCGAAAAATAACCATGAGATTGGAAGAGAACGCGCTAATTTTTTAAACATGCTTTTTAAATTAAATTTGTGCCTTTGAACTTCGATTTTTAAATTTAAAATTTCGGGGCTGTCACATTTTTTCAGAAAGCTCAATGCTACAAAAAACCGTCCTGCGCTCCGTAATAATAAAAACAATGCGAAAATACTTCCTGCAATTCCGGCCATGCTTGTTGACATTAAAAAAGTTCCCGGCCAACGTTTTAAATATGATATAAACGGCAACATTAAAACTGACCATATGACAACTTTTTCGGAGATTAAATTTTTTTCGAGAGCATTTGCTAAAACTCCTGCGCCCGTTTTTGATGAGCCTAGACTTAAAGTTAATGCTAACGCCGTCGTTGGATTTATAAAATTTAAGCGTTTCAAAAATCTGCGTGCTAAATCAAACCGTAAAATTATTTCACCAAGCAATAAGCTCAAAATAATATCAAGTGTTAATTTTAATTCACCGGCCAATAAATTATTTAACGCCATAACAAAATTACGCTCATGTATTCGGATAAATTATTTAAAGCGTCGACATCGTAAAAAATTTTCTCGTCGGGCGTTCCTGCTTTTTGGACGGTGATTATTTGCCTGAATGTTCCAGTGCTTTGAATTAAGTCCCGTAAATTTTTCAAAGCGGACGGTTTATAAATTGCTATAACGTCGGAATTTTCGAGAACTCTTTTAATTTTTGCGGGATTTGCTGTTGCTGGAACAATGCTTAAAATTTCGTCGGCCATCGCTAAAAATCTTTTTGCACAGGCGGCGGCGATTGAATGAGCAGAAATTCCAGGCACAAACTCAATTTCGACTTCGGGCGAAATCTTTTTAAGCGCGTCAATTAAATATTTGCCCGTTGAATATAAAGTTGCGTCGCCAATCATAGGGAAGAATATTTTTTGAGCGTTTAAAATTTCGTGCGACAGATTTTTTAATTGGGCATAAATAATTTCGTCGCGCTGTTGTTCATTTGATATCATCGGGAAAAATAGCGGCGTTAATTTTTTATCGGGCATAATTTTCAAGAATAGATTTTCAGCAATTCCGATTATATTATTTTTTGCGCGCGGTACGAAAATTAAATCAGCGTCCTTTGCTAAATTTAATGCCTTTTGCGTAATTAAATCCTGCTCACCGGATGAGATACCAGCTATTATAATTTTTCGTGTAATCATTTGATTTTAAATTATAATAGCAATGTTTTAAAAGAAGGTGATTTTTATGACAATATTTTTAGCGTTTATAGCGATGAGTATATTTTTATACGGCTTATGGCAATGGGCGACGAGCGGTGCTGGTTTGTGGCGAATATTTCAACTTAGGCGCAACGCTCAATACATGACTAACGAAGAATTAAAACGCGCCGAAAAGGAGATACAAAAACTTGAAAGCAATACTGACCGGACTTTAGGTTTAAGCTTTAAAATTATTGGTACTGTAGCTCTTATAGTTTGGGCATTCTTGGGAATTACGACGGTGTTAAATATGTTTGGCGTAGATTTAATCGGTAACATGACATCACGCGCAAAAATGTATTGGGCACAACCGGAAGTAAATTCTAAAAAGGCTGTTCAAAACCGCAGCAAAATGTTAAAAGATATGTCCTCAAAATTACGCAGACAGTAACGCAAAAAATTTTCTAAAATTTTTTAAAGAGGTGATTTAAAAATTATTAAGCTTGCGATTTTTGACCATGATATGACTGTCGTAGATTCCAGTTATGCGATTATGGAAGGTTTTAATTATGTT
The DNA here is from genome assembly GCA_905233645.1 of uncultured Synergistales bacterium. Taxonomy (GTDB): domain Bacteria; phylum Synergistota; class Synergistia; order Synergistales; family Aminobacteriaceae; genus JAFUXM01. The sequence continues at coordinate 10,318 of CAJODZ010000026.1, forward strand.
GCTCGGACTGTCGGGCTGCCTGAAGTTGACCACGCAAAAACTATGGAATATATTGCGACACCCATTCAAGAAGCTGAATGGATAACTTTATACCGTTCACAAAGTGAGAAGCTTGAACGTGAATTTATAAAGCCTTTTCCTGATACAATTTCGACGCTTGAAAATTTAAAAACTATGGGCGTTAAATTGGCTATGGCTTCAAATCGTGAAAACCCTATTTTAGTTTCAGAAAGGACGGGCTTAAAAAATTATTTCGATTTAATAGCTGGTGCGCGTGTTCCGTTTGGTGTTATAAATTACAAGCCTTCGCCCGATATGTTAATTAAGACGCTTGAATTTTTTAATATTCCTGCAGACGAAGCTGTTTACGTTGGAGATTCTGAAATTGATATTGAGACGGCTCACAATGCAAAAGTTCGGGCGGTTGGAATTACGAAAGGTAATTTTTCACACGAAGACTTTCAAAAAATGGGTGTGTGGTGCAGTATAGATAATCTCAGTGAATTATTAGAAATCGTTAAACGAGACGGGGAGTTTTAACGTTTTATGAGCGAGTTTGCTTTATCGTCCTACGGTGAATATTCTGAAGAAGTTAGCAATAACTCTCCGATACAACAAAAGAATGTATTTAGACCTGAGAATAAATTAGCTGAACAGACAAGCCCTTATTTATTACAGCAGGCTAATTCTCCCGTAGGTTGGTATTCATGGGGCAATGAAGCTTTTGAAATTGCTCGGCGCGAAGACAGACCAATATTTTTATCAATCGGTTATTCTTCAAGTCATTGGTGTCATGTAATGGATCGCGAATGCTTTTATGATTTAGAGGTTGCTGAATTATTAAACGATACTTGTATCCCCGTTAAAGTTGACAGAGAAGAACGCCCCGACCTTGACGCTCTATTTATGGAAGTCTGTAAAGTCCAAAACGGGAGCGGAGGCTGGCCATTAAATATTTTATTGACACCTGAAGGACGGCCATTTTTTGCAACAACTTGGCTGCCAAAAAGGACATCGGGTCAAATGCCGGGTTTAACTGATATTTTGCCGCGTATAAAATGGTTATGGGTCATGCAACGTGAAGATATCGAACGCACAACGACTGATTTAGAAAATTTAATGAAGGCTCATTTAAATGAGATTGGCGGCATGCGTTCAGGAATTAAACTCGAAAATTTTGCGGCTCACGAAGCATTTTTAAAGTTGCGCAACTCTTTTGATGTTCAATGGGGCGGGTTTGGCGAAACTCCGAAAATCCCTGACATTCCGAAATTATTATTTTTATTAAGATTTTCAAGCGATAATTCAGGAATGCACACGACAGCGTACGAACGTTATGATGCTTTTACGATGGTTGATATAACTTTACGTAGAATGTGGCGCGGCGGCATTCATGACCATTTAGGCGGAGGCTTTGCGAAATATGCTAACGACCAACGCTGGCTAATCCCTAATTTTGAAAAATTATTAAACGTTCAAGCGATGTTATTGCTCACGGTTTCGATAGCACAAGAGATAAAGCCTAATCAATTTAACAAGATGATGGCAGAAGATTTAATCTCGTGTTTAGTCCGTGATTTTTGCGATGATAATTCTTACTCTCAAGGTTTCAGGACAGCGATTGATGCAGACACTCCCGAAGGCGAAGGGCAATATTATTTATGGACGGAGAACGAAATCAGAAATATTTTGCCGCAAGGAAGTGCAGGATTATTTTGTTCAGCTTATGCTGTTTTGCCTGGCGGAAATTTTATAACGGGGCTTTCAGGTTCGCAGATGAGCCAAAATATTTTATATGAGGCTTCATCAGTAACGGAACTTGCACGCCGGTATAATCTCAAAGGGAATGAAGTCGGAAGACGTTTATATGAGGCGCGAAAAATTTTGCTTGACACTAGATTAAAGACGCGTGCGTTATTTTATGACGGCAAAATTTTAATGGACTGGAACGCTTTAATAACCGGTGCATTAGCGCGAGCGTCTGTAGTTTTTGATAATTCTGATTGGAAAGATATCGCGGAGCGGACGGCATTATTTTTACAGAAGAGCTTTAAAAATTCTAAGGGCGGTTATTTTCGCGTCTGGATTAACGGTAAAGCCAACACCGACGCTTTAGCATGTGATTACGCTGCTTTATTATGGGCATTAACGGAATTACACGCGGCCTGTAAAAAATTTAATTCGGGCGAAAAGCAATTAAATGACATTATGAAATTTGCACAGGAAATTGCGGACTTAATGCTTGAAAAATTTTCAGATGATAAGACCGGCGGTTTATATTTAATGGCTGATACGGACGCAAATATTTTTTCACGTTTAAAATCTTGCGTTGACGGTGATACAGTTCCTGCGACAAATTCACTTGCAGCTATCGGGTTAAATGTTCTCGGTCAAATCTTAGAGGATAAAAAATACTCGGACGCTGCTAAAAAAATAATAGAATGTTTTTCGCGGCCAGCTGGCAGAAAAGCGATTGATTATGTCTCGTTAATCATTGCTGAAAGTTTATGGCAGCCCGTGAAAGTTAAACCAGTTAAAGCTAAATCAAAGCCCGATAATAATCAAGTTGACAACCTCGATGATTTGCAACATGATAACGAGAATATAAATGCTAATCAGGACGAACAGCAGGCAACTTCAACGAGAACAGCTAGACGCGCAAGGGCTGAACGTACAAGGAGAACAGCGGGGGCAAGAAGAACAGCGCGAACCCGTTAGAAATATATTTTTATTAAAATTTTTAGGAGGTCATGATTTTGTTAAAAAAATTTTGCGGGGTTACGGGTGTTTTAATTTTAATTATTACATTCGCGGCCATGTCAAATAATCCGGTGCAAGCTTATGACGAAGGCTATCAATTTGATAACGTTTACTCTACACACGGATTACAAACTCAGTGGATGATTATCACTAAGAGCGGGACTACTGCTGGTAATTGGGCTTATGCTCTCAGCAATGATGAGGATACTACCCATACGTCCGTGCCTTTAAAAATTGCCGGTGATATCACAACTGAACGTTCAACTTTGAGCGTTTTAAATGGCCGTAACACTTTAAGCAATAATAATAGAGAGCTTGACGTTATATTTTTAGTGTTATCCGGAAATGACCAGGAAGAAGCCGAAAACACGCTTGTGATTGATTTTTATCATTCGCCTGATGATGACGATGACGGAGAAGCGGTAACACCTGATGTTTCAGCCGGTACACTTCCTTATTATGTAGTTCGCAAAACTCCTCAAAATGGAACTTTAGACGATAGTAACGGTACTGGCAAAGAATATAACTTATATTTTCAAAGACAGTCAGCTGCAGAATTTGGAAGTACACGCAGCAGCATGATATTCTCACAAATTCCGACTGATAGTTATCCTTCTACGCCTTCACAGACGACGTATATCCCTTTTGTCCTTGCGAATGTAAATGGTACGACAGCATCAAATCAGCCTTTAATCTTTAATACGATTTTGCGCAATAACAGAAGTACTAATCGCGGCGAGATAGTTGCTTACGACCGTTTTACATGGACAGTCGAAGAAGCCAAAACTCAATCTGAAAATACGCCTTGGGTGTTCGTCCCTGTAAGTTCTTTAACGTGGAGCAATAATAACGGTGAGAAAATTCCTTATTATTTAACAACTAAGCTCACAAATAGAACAGGCGTTAGATATGGAACATACCCGTATGATTATCCGACGATAACACCTCATCACTGGGAATTTGATTTGCCTAAATTAAGCGATTACGATAAATTACCCTCAAAATTTTATTTACATGAATTGAGCCACGCTGCACCAGGTTTAACGAGTGTTTATATATCAAATATAGACATGAACACCGTAACACCAGAAATTATGCAGTTATACCCTGTTGATCCGCCAACACCATATAATCCGTTGTCTTTAAAAATCAGATACAGGCCGGTTTATGGTTACAGTGTTGGTGAAGCGGAAGGGACTAGCAGCTCATCATCGACACCAGTCCCATACAGAATTACAGCATTTACTCCGCGCGCAGTGAGTTCAAGTTTTTATGAGACAGTCGCCGCAAAAATGAAAAAGAAGACATCTTCAACCTATGACACTATCTTAGTTCCAGAAACCGCAGGTTTTTTCTCAGCTGGCGATGTTACTCCTGATTACATTTCGAGCGGTGTTTATTGTTCATTTGCAGTAAGTAAGACAATCCCCGGCAATTATCGTCAAACAGGTTACGAAGGCATGTTACCGGTTGTTGTAACGTTCAATATTCCGGCCAGCAAGCTTGATAACTGGAACGATATGTTAACTCAATGGCATAACAACGACGGTTTATCAATCATCAAAACATATTTCAGAAATCGTTATACAGTCGGTTTATTAAGTTCTAACAACGGCAATAACGCCAACATGTTTTTAGACTTAGTTAAACGCATTGAGGAAGAACATAGCGATGATTGGACGGATTACATAAAAGTATTTTTAGACGAAGACCGCGAAGTTATGACCGTAAGTTTTATAGTGTTATTGCTTGACGGTACGAGCGATGGAACTAATCCGGCTACGGGCATTGTTACGGACGAAACGCCCTCAGAATGGATACAGACGAATAAATTTGTTGCGATTAGAGACGGTTTAGCAAATAACAAATGGGAAATGACATTTTTTATCGCTCCGGCAAATTACACTATTTCGGGCAATCAGCAAACCAACTCAACAGACCACACTAATACTAATCCAGGCAGCTCTGGTGGCGGCGGTGGCGGTTGTAATTTTGGCTTTATAGGTTCTTTAGCAGCTATGTTAATTATTTTTGGCGCAAGCTATTCACATAAAAAGGCAGGTAATTTTTAAATCATGACGAAAAAATTTTTACTCGCTTTAATATTCATTCTTAGTGTTGCTTCAATCTCTTTTGCCGCAACAGCAACAAGAACGCCGGGAGTTTATGAAGTTCCTTCAACGATTGAAATTCCCGACCCTGATGACCCCGACGCAGACCCTACGGAATTTGAATTAAACTCAATCGCGGATGCTATAGACTTTGCCAATAATCAAGAGGAAGAGCCTCCGGCAAGCGTTACGATTACTCTTGTATCAGGGTATGACATAACAGGCGATGAAGAATTAGACACAAGCGATTTTAACGGCATTGTTAGGATTAACGGCTCTGTTCCTACAGTTACGGACGCCAGACATTACACGATAAACGGCGGTCAAATCGTCTTTTCAAACGTATCATTTAACGGTAATGGTACTGGAGGCGGTGTAGTCATTAACTCGGGAGCGGAGGTAAGTTTTGACAACGGCACTCGTTTTAATAGAAATTACGCCTCTGAATTAGATGACCCGCGCGGCGGAGCTTTATATATTTATGACGGCGGAACTGTTAATTTAGGAAATTGTACTTTTTCAAACAATACAGCTCATGCCGGAGGAGCAATTTTTAACGCAGGAACTTTGAATTTTAACGGTTCAGCAAGTTTTTCAAACAATACAGCGGACGGCGAAGAACCTGACCCTGACGCAGACCCCGATGACGACGATGACTCATATCCTGGTTACGGCGGTGCGATTTACTCAACAAAAGAGTTAAATATTAACAACGGCACATTTTCAAGTAACAGAGGACTTATGGGAGCGGCTGTTTATGCAACTGCTAACATCACGATTAACGGCGGAACTTTCACGAGCAACGGTACTAATTCAACAATCACTACCACTAACGGCGGCGTTGCATATTGCACAGGAACATTAACAGTAAACGGCGGTACGTTTTCAAGCAATACAGCAACTAACGGCGGCGTTATTTCCGGTGCAAATTTGGCAGTTAATGGCGGTACGTTCTCACAAAATAATGCTGATTTAGGCGGAGCTGTTTATAGTACTTCGTCAATGACAATCGGCGCAGGAACTTTCTCAAACAACACGGCTAATCAGGGCGGTGCGGTTTATGCTTCAGCGGCTATCACAGTCAATAACGGAACTTTTTCGGGCAATACAGCAACTCGCGGCGGAGCAATCCTTTCAACTACAACTGTAACAATCAGCGGCGGAACGTTTGATAAAAACTCAGCAACCGGTACGACAGCTTTTGACCCCGAAGATACAGACGTTGACGGCGACGGAGGCGGAGCGGTTTATGCTAATTCAATCGTTGTGAACGGAGACGCTGTTTTTACATCGAATACTGCTGATGAAGAGGCTGGCTCAGGCGGTGCGTTATGTTCGTTATCGAATTTAAATATCAGTGCTGGAACTTTCGGCGAGACTTCACAAAACGGTAACAGTGCTAAAGACGGCGGAGCTGGTTTTGCTAAAGCTAGTGCGACAATCAGCGGCGGTTCATTTAATTACAACAAGGCCGGAATTGCGGACGAAGGTAACGGAGGAGCTATTTACGCAGGAAATAATATTACAGTTACGGGCGGAACGTTCACAGGCAATAACGTCAACGGCTCAACTGAGAACCATTTCGGCGGCGCGCTTTATGCTGGGACTAACGTAACTTTAAACGGCACAATGTTATTCAAAGAGAATATTGCGGATAACGGTTTTGGCGGAGCTATATATGCTGAACGTCGAATTTCAAATACTACCGGCCTCCCGATGTTTCAGGGCAACGAGGCTCATGCTGGCGGTGCGGTTTACTCTCCATATACCGGAACTGGCTCAAATTACGCTGTAAGTATGGTTAATGCCTCTTTTGATAAAAACTTATCAACAACGACCGGCGGAGCTGTTCACACTGAAGGCATTGCGAATTTTTCAAACAGCACTTTCACGGCTAACGAAGCTGGTACATTTGGCGGCGGAATTTATGCTAACGGCCATGTAATTATTTTTGAATGCACGTTTGGCGGTTCGGGAACAACTTCAGGACTTGGAAATATTGCGGCGGCTTCTGGCGGTGGTATTTACACTCAAGGTTCAGGCACGAGCTACATTCAAAATAGCGCGTTCGTCCAAAATTCAGCGTTAAGAGGCGGAGCGGTAGCGTTAAGCAGTCCTCCGACAGCCGGAACACCAACGACAGACCTTCACACGATTTTAGTACAGCGTTGTTACTTTGGTTCTAATACAGCAACGAATGAAGGCGGAGCGTTAAGATTAGACGGTTATTCATCTCAAGTTTTGCAATGTACATTTGAAGAGAACAGGAATACAACGGGAGCTACAACACTTGAAGGCGGAGCGGCTTATTTAGCATCTCAAAGGATTGTTACAGCGAACTGTACTTTTTATAATAATTCAGCACCTTCAAGCACCGGCGGAGCTTTACACATCACGAGTGCCGGTTCTCAATCGTTTGCAGCAATTTTAATGAATACTTTTGTAGGCAATAAAGTCGGTTCAGGAATGGGCGGAGGAATTTATTTAGACCGTTCCACAGGTATGACAATGTTTGGAAATTTAATGGTCAATAACACTGCCGGTACAGCTTCAGGGAAGGACGTATTTGTAAATTCCGGCGTAATCAGCTCAGGCGGTTATAACATTCTTACGGACTTTGGTTTAATGTCATCAGGACGGCCAAGCTCATTCTCATGGTATATATCGCCTTCGGTAACCGGAGATGCTGAATTAGATTCTTTTGACGCGGATTATTTAACGGGCGACTTTTTCACGACACCGATTAGTAAAGCAAATGCCAGTTATAACGTCGGGGCTAACACTGGTTATTCATTATGGGTATTAGCATTAAGACCGAGTACAGATGAAGCACCGAATATAGCATTAGGTTTTGCTTCCGGTGTAGCGTCGCGTCAATATTTTAATAATTACGGGCTTGAATATGTTGACGGTATTGATAACTCAAGGCCAAGCTCTCATCGTTGGGACACAGGCGCGCACCAATTATCGACAAAGATTGGCGAGGGCGGCGATGATGACGATGACGATACAGGATATTTAACTAAGATAAAAATTAGCGGCCTTCCTGCAACATTATGCTATGTCGGACAAACAACGAGTTTAGTTGTCAAGGGATATGACCAGGCAAATAGGCTATTAGGCAACGTAGCTGTAACTTGGTCAGTAAATCCGGGCGGTTATATTGAAATTGATGATAACACGGGCAATATTTATATTTACAGAGCTACAGCAGACAACGCATACGTAACAATTACAGCGACTGCTGCGAATGGGCTTACTGCTTCAACGAGGCTTTATATTCGCGAAGACGACGCTACAGGAACGAACTTAGCACCCAAAATTTGGAATATTATTTATGAATACATAAAGGATAGCGAAAGTAAATTAACGGTTGATACATCAACAACAACCGCAAGCATTGCAAGTGAAACGTTTCAAAGTGAGTTTACTAATTTATGGTCAAGCACAGGGCAGTTAGCAACAATTTCCGATAATGATGATTTTGAATTAACTTCTAATCCGTCAACTATCACAAACTCTGACGGCGATACAAGCGTAAAATCAGGCGTTGAAGTTTTTGTGAGTGGGTGTTCTGAAGGTGATATATTGCCTCTAGTTTATTCATGGAGTTTCGATGAGGACAATATAGCTCAATTAACATGGTCATCAGGTACGGCTAACGCTTCTATAGCTACGACAATGGACACTTTTAAAAATGTTTTTACGGCTGCTTTTCAAGATTACAACGGTAAAAATATTCCTGTAATAGGCTCAGGCGGCGTAAGTTTTGAAGATGCCGTAAACGCAGGTGCTTTTTACGTACAAGAAAATAGCGGTTCAGTAACGGGATTAACTTTTTATTTGAAGGCTTATATTGCAAACGTCGCAGCAAATACAAATTCACAGCTTGTTACGATTGATGACGGCTCGAAAATTTTAATTGTTCCCGACGGTTTAAGCGATGAAAATATTGCTGGCTCGATGTTTTTATTGAAAAAAGCTAACACTTCAGGAGCTAGCGACAGCAACCCAACCACTCCAAGCGATAACGATAACAATAAAAATTCCAAAGACGAAGGCTCAGGCGGTGGTGGCGGCGGCGGTTGTAATTTAAATTTTGCCGGAATGTTAGGAATTTGCTTACTTGCTGTTTTTATAAAACGCAGATAAAATTAAAATTTGTCAAGATCCTTTTTATTGCGGGCTTCCTTCGGGAAGTCTGCTTTTTTATCATTAACTGGCAAGAAGACTCCCACTTCTTCAAGTGGGAGATGAATTGCCTGTATGGTATAATACCGCGCAGGTTTTCAAATGTTGCCCGTAAGGTAACAGTACCTATGGAGCGTAGGGAAGGGTTAGCCTCATAAAAAACCCATAGCCTCGGAAACTGATTCCCATAGCCTCGGAAACTGATTCCTGTAAAACGAAATCCTGAAGACTAAGAAGTATTCAGGTTAGGAGGATTAAAGGAAGCTGCCATCTTCTATAAGTGGCGGTAGTTCACGGATTATGCTAAAATGTATCAGGTGGATAAAAAATACAGGAGACAGCGAAAGGGAACTGTTGCTCCTGTTGGGAATTGAAAATCCCGGCGTTACTTCCCTAATTTTTCCTGAAGTTCAAGAACTTCGATGATCAATCCGAGTAAGCAATATAGAAAAACGGTGAGTGTAACCACTTTTGCGGGTAGGGAACTCACCAGTTTTTTTATTTTTTTCCACCAGGACTTTCCAGAAGGCTTGCGTTTCTTATGTTTCTGCCGGGTTTTCATGAAAAATCACCAGATTTCTAACGGTGGAGTTCCCTTGCTGACAGACCGTATTTCTGTCCGGATCCCTTTCTTAGAAAAGTATTATAACAGTAGCCTCAAATGAAAACGTGTAATTTTTATGTAGCTGTTATTTGCACTCAGGCTCATAGAGTGATAAACTTCCAATCCGAAAAAGTCAAAGTTAGTTAATTAAATTTAAAGGAGCGATTTTTTATTATGGCTGTTCAATATAAAGATTATTATAAAATTTTAGGCGTTGAAAGAAGTGCAACTGCTGATGAAATAAAAAAGGCTTATAGAAATTTGGCTAAAAAATTTCATCCAGACGTAAATAAAAACAAAGACGCTGAACAAAAATATAAAGAGATTAACGAAGCTTATGAAGTCTTAAAAGACCCTGATAAACGCCAAAAATATGATACGTTAGGAATGAATTGGCAGGCCGGTCAAGATTTCACACCTCCTCCAGGCTGGGGACAGGGGAATTTTGGCGGCACTCATGTTGAATTTGGTGATTTGGGAGGGTTTAGCGATTTCTTCCAGACGTTATTTGGCGGCGGCGGATTTGGTGATATTTTTAACAATGCACGTTCAAGCCGTACTCCGGTTAGAAGAGATATCGACGCTAATTTAACTCTAACACTTGAAACAATTTTACGCGGCGGTGTCCATAATCTTGAATTAAATACTCAAAACGGGAAACGTGAATTAAAAGTTAGATTGCCGCGCGGCGTTACAGACGGTTCAAAAATTACGTTAAAGGGCAAAGCTGATAACGGCGGTGATATAAATATTACAATTCACGTCGCGAAACATGATGTTTTTACACTTGATGGCTATGACTTAACTTGTGAATATAAAATTAAAGCTTGGGACGCTGTCCTCGGTAAAAGCATAAATATTCAAACTTTGGACGGCTCAGGTACGGTCGAAGTTCCAGCAGGTGCGCAAGACGGAAATAGATTAAGGCTCGCAGGTAAAGGACTTCCAAAACGCGACGGCACAAATGGAGATTTGTTTATAAAAATTAAAATCGAGTTGCCAAAAAGAATTACAAACGAACAGCGTAAATTATGGGAAGAACTTGCTAAATTGGGCTAAATGCTATAATTCACGATTACATAAATAAATTTGCTGGCAAAGTCAGTTTTTTAGTTTAGGAGTGTGTTTTTACATGCGGTCTTCAAAGATTTTAAACGTCCCTAATATTTTAAGCTTGGCACGAGTATTTTTAGCACCATTCGTTTTATTATTTATTTCATTGAGGCTTGATAAGCATGTACCGTTTTTAGATTTAAGCTGGGGTGATTTATTAGCTGCTATAGTTTTTATAATAGCCGGTATCACTGATGCTTTAGACGGTTATATTGCTCGTAAGCACAAAATTATAACGACGCTTGGAATTTTTATAGACTCGCTAGCTGATAAAGTTCTAGTAATTGCGGCGATGCTTGCTTTAATTGAAAGTAATAGATTGCCGGCATGGATAGCAATGGTAATTATTACGCGCGAATTTGTTGTTACTGGTTTTAGATTAGTTGCGGCTGCTGAAAAAATTATCGTTCCGGCTTCAAAATTGGGCAAATTAAAAACCGTCATTCAAATTATTGCGCTCACAATGTTAATTTTAAATATGCCCTATGCAATGCGAGTTATGTGGCTGGCTGTATTTATTACCGTCTGGTCTGGAATGGATTATTTAATTAAAGGGAGCAAAATTTTAACCGGCGATGTTTAATTTGACACAGCTTTTAATAATTTGTCCGTTAATATTTTTAGCGGGCTTTGTGGACGCAATAGGAGGCGGAGGCGGTTTAATCTCTTTGCCTGCGTATTTAATAGCCGGATTTCCTGTACATGTTGCTATAGGGTCAAACAAATTAAGCGCGGCGTTTGGTTCTGTAACAGTTACGCTTGAATATTTAAAAAAAGGTTTTGTGCCGATTAAATTAGCCTTTTTCTCGATGATATTTGCATTAACAGGTTCGGCGTTAGGTGCGGAAATTGCTTTAATGTTCAGCGATAAGATTTTTAAAATTTTAATGCTGTTCATTTTGCCGGCGACAGCTTTTTATGTTTTCAGGAGCAAAAAATTATTACATGGCCGCGCAAATAATAATTCTGAAATAAATTCAAGAACATATTTAATTGCGTCGTTAATTGCTTTCAGCACAGGAGTTTATGACGGATTTTACGGGCCTGGAGCTGGAACGTTTATGATTTTATTATTAACCGGACTTGCAAAATTAAGTTTACAAAATGCTAACGGTGTTGCAAAAGTTATGAATATGTCAACAAATTTAGCCGCTATTACTGTATTCATGTTAAACGGAAAAGCTGATTTAATGTCTGGTATTATCGGCGGAATTTTTAGCATTGCCGGAAATATTACAGGAGCAAAATTATTTGAACGCGGCGGAGCAAATATCGTTAGACCAATAATTTTAATCGTTTTAACTATATTTTTTGCGCGTGTAATTTTTGATTTAACGTTTTAAACAAGCAAGAGATATAGCTAAAAATTATTAGTGTTAAAAATTTAGCGCAATTCCTTGATTAAACTAAAGCGTGAGCGATTTTTGTGTGATTGTTATAATTTGCGCGTAATTTTTATAAAAAGGGGAATTTTTCTAACATGAACATTTTTAAATTTTTGGCACTTGTATTTTTATTCAGCACAATGTTCAGTAGTTCGGCGTTAGCTTATTCAGTCAAAGCTCCAGAAGGCAAAACGTTAAAAGTTCATTGGGCTGTACTTCAATCAAAACAGGGCAAAATGAATGAGATGGGAGCTATCGGAGCAAGAACCGTCGCAAACACTTTACGGAGCTGTTGCTAAAGAAAATCCGGATTTAATGCGCTTGCTTGAAATTTATGAAGACGAGGAAGCTTATCAGATACACCGTTCAAGCGAAGGTTTTAAACAATATATTGAAGAGCGTGCGCCAATTCTTGAAAGTTTAATAATATTGCCTGTTGACCCCGTAGTTCTTGAGCAAAAGGCTGAAGGGCCTGGGACTTTAGTTAGCATGACAATCGTTGAAGTTGCGCCGGAAAATCTTGAAGCTTTTAAAAAGCTTATCATTCAAGAAATGACGAGAGCTGTAAAAGAAGATGAGGGCGTATTAGGTTTATTTGCGACAGCTGAACAGGGGGAAAAGCAAAACAGGTTTCATACAATGGAAATTTATAGCGACGAAAACGCCCGCGAAAAATATTTGAGTTCAGAAAATTATCAGGAATATCGAAAGCAGGCAGATAAATTTTTAACATTCCGCAAAGTTTTTGAAAATTATCCTGCTCAAATAATATTAAGCAAAAAAGGTTTGCACCTCGAAAAATAATTTGTTATTCGTGATTTTTTAAATATAAAAAATGCCCCCCGTTTTTAAAGACGGAGGGTTTTTATTATAAAAATGCTATTCTGATTTTGCAAATAATTTCACCACTAAAAGCGTTACTATCATTAAGACTATCGCCGCTGGTAAAACTATTAACGCATTCGGAATAAAGCCTGCAATTATGTAACTCACAAAACTTACGCTCGCAACCGTTATCGCATAAGGCAACTGCGTCGAAACATGTACTACATGGTCGCACTGCGCACCAGCTGAAGCCATAATCGTCGTGTCTGAAATTGGCGAGCAATGATCACCGCAAACAGCTCCCGCCATACACGCTGATACACAGACAACACCTAACGGGTCGCTTAACGGGAATACGCTTAACGTTATAGGGATTAAAATTCCAAAAGTACCCCATGATGTACCCGTAGAGAACGAAATAAAACACGCTATGACAAAAATTACCGCCGGCAAAAACGCTTTGAAATTGACAGCAGAATTTTTAACAACTTCTTCAACAAATTGTTTCGCTCCGAGTGAGTCCGTCATGTTTTTTAAGCTCCACGCAAAAACAAGAATTAAAATCGCTGAAACCATTGATTTAAAACCGTCGGGGATACATTGCGAAATTTCGTGGAATGTCATCGTCCGTCTGCACATAAAATAAGCACCAATAAGCGTCGCAATTAACGTCATGGCCGAACCTAAAACTAACCCAACGGAAGCGTCTGAATCGGCAAATGCTTCAACAAAATTTTTGCCTGAGAAAAATCCGCCCGAATAAATCATGCCGACAACACATAAAATTATTAAAACAGCTACGGGTAAAACTAAGTCTAAAACTCTGCCCGCCGGCCTCTTTTTATTACCTTCGTCAGAATTTGAAGTCGCCATTCCTGAAAAAACATCGCCGTTAATTTTCGCATCGCGTTCGTATTTAGCCATAGGCCCGTAATCTAAACCGGTCAATGCTAAAAATATCATCATTACAATCGTTAATAACGCATAAAAATTAAACGGTATCGCTTTCACAAATAAATATAATCCGTTACCGTCTTCAACATAACTCGAAACAGCAGCAGCCCATGACGAAACAGGTGCAATAATACAAATCGGTGCGGCGGTAGCGTCGACTAAATATGCTAATTTAGCGCGTGAAACTTTGCTCTCATCAGTTACGGGACGCATGACTGAACCAACAGTTAAGCAGTTAAAATAATCGTCAATGAAAATTAAAACGCCCAACAAAATCGTAGATAATTGCGCACCGGCTCTCGATTTAATATGTTTGCTAGCCCAATTTCCAAACGCAGCAGAACCGCCCGACTTGTTGATTAACGTTACCATTATCCCCAAGATTACCAGGAAAACTAATATGCCGGCGTTCGACGTGTCTGAAATTACAGCAACTATTCCGTCGCGAAAAACATGGTTAATCGTTCCTTCAAAGCTGAAATTTGAAAAAAGTAAACCGCCCGTAACAATTCCGACAAACAGAGATGTGTAAACTTCTTTCGTGATTAACGCAAGACCTATCGCTATAACCGGAGGCAGTAATGACCACGCTGTCTGATAAAAAGGCGATTGAGGCGCGGTCTCTTCAGCACATGCAACACCAGTCAAGGCCATGAGCATTAAAAATACATACGGGAAAATCGAAGAACACTTGTTAAAAAATTTTGGTGCTTTCACTTTCTAAATACACTCCTTAAAAAATTTATAACGCGGAAATTATAATCTTGTTTAAAAATTTTAATAATTTTAATTATTGTCGCGCTTTAATTTTAAATATTGGACGATTACACCAACAGCTAATAACGTAAAGCCTGCTAAATCGCTCATAAAGCCAGGCACTAACATTAACAAACCTCCGGCTGCAAGCATTACACGAATTACAAAATTCATCGGCCTGAATAAATAACCGTTTAACGCCGCCGCAACTCCAAAGATGCCTAGTAAAGCCGTTACACAAATTAAAGCTACTTCGATAAACGCTAATAACTCATTTAAAAACGGGTCTGCTCCGGAAATATGACCGATATTTTCAAATAACATCGCAGGCTCAAACGCAAATATATACGGAACAATGAACGCCGCTATTGCTAATCGTGTCGCGTTAAAAGCTGTCTTCATCGGGGGAGCTTTGGCTATCGCTGAACCAGCATACGCCGCTAACGCTACAGGAGGTGTGATATCAGCAACGATACCAAAATAAAATACAAAGAAGTGCGCGCAAACTTTTTCAATGCCAATAGCCGGAGCCATTAAAATCGGAGCACAGGTCGCCGCCATAATACAATAATTCGCCGTCGTCGGAACTCCCATCCCTAAAATTATGCAGCAAATCATCGTCAAAATTAGCGCTATAAAAGCATGGCCGCCCGAAATATTTACAACCATCGAAATTAACTGCGAGGCTAATCCTGTTGAAGTTATACAGCCGGCAACTAATCCAGCCATAGCACACGCAACCGCTACTGTAATTGTTCCTTTGCCTCCGGCTTCAAGAGCGTCAATAATTTTCGTAAAGGTAATGCGTTCGTCAGAATTTATTAAACCGACAAGAATTGCAAAACCAATCGCTACAGCCGCTGAAAATTGCATCGTGTAAATATTCATCGACACCATTACGACGAGCACGACTAACGGCAATAATAAATATATTTTTGGCAACAGCTCAATTATTTTCGGGAGTTCGTCTTTTGAAATTCCTTTTAACCCTAACTTTTTTGCTTCCAAATGAACAGCGATATAAATTCCTGCAAAATATAAAACAGCCGGCAAAATCGCTTTTAACGCAACTTGAGAGTACGGCACGCCCATATATTCAGACATTAAGAACGCTGCCGCTCCCATTATCGGAGGCATGATTTGTCCACCAGTTGAAGCCGCTGCCTCGACAGCCCCCGCAAATTCAGCTTTGTAACCAGTCTTCTTCATCATCGGAATTGTAATTGAGCCTGTTGTTACGGTGTTCCCGACAGATGAGCCTGAAACCATTCCGCACAACGCAGACGATATAACAGCAACTTTAGCAGGCCCTCCAGATGATGAACCGGCTATCGCGTTGGCCATGTTGATGAAAAATGCTGAAATCCCCGTACGCTCTAAAAATGCTCCGAAAATAATAAACACGACTATATATTTCGCACAAACATCAATCGGAGTACTTCTAATTCCGTCGCCGGTCGAGTAATATAAATCGTAAATAACTTTTCCAAAACGAACGTTGCAAAACGCATAAACCATTAAAGCTCCGACAACACACAAAATCGGAATGCCAACACAACGCCTGCATAATTCCATCGTCGAAATAATTGCTAAAATCGCCATCGTTACCATCAATTTATAATCAGGATTACGCGGACTTGTTACACGTAAAGCTAATTTGATTATGCTTTCAGCGTTCCAGGCAAAATAGAAAAACGGAATTACTCCAGCAAGCATGATTAAAATATCATAAACCGGCATTGAATTAGTTTTGACATGATGACGGCTAATCGGGTAATTTAAATATCCAATTATCAAAATCAGGCCAAGAAAAATATTTAATTTAATTTCCGGCATCATAGTGCTGAACAACGTAACGTAAATGCAATACAACGAGAATAATGCAGAAATCCAACGGATAAAAATTTTCGGCGCGCCTTCCCAAATTCGAGTATTGCTTTCGCGGTCATACTTCTTCATAACGTCGTCTAAGTCTTTTTGAAAGTCACTCACTAAAAATCACAGCTCCTCTTTAAAAAATTTTTAAAATAAAAAAACGGCCATGAATTTTTTAATCACAGCCGCTTTGATTTTTTAAATTAACATACTCTTAAAAAATTATTTTCCGCTAACGACTATGCCTTTCTCAGCAAAGTATTTAATTGCTCCGGCATGATACGGGACGGCTGTGTATGACGCGGCAAAACCTAAATTTAACTCGTTTGCTTTTGCATGTGCCACAGCGATAGCGTCCTTGTTCTCAAAAATTCCGTATAAGAAATTAAAAACATCAACTTCCGAAACATCATCGCGAGCTATTACAACCGCACCAACCGCTACTGTCCTTACGTCTTCGGGAGTGTTATAAACAACTTTTGAAATCGTGTAAGGCGAATAATACGGTGAAGCGGCGATTAACTTTACAATGTGTTCATCATCAAAGCCAACTAAATAAACCTGTTTTGTCGTAGCTAATGAAGTTACAGCAGTCGTCGGAATGCCAGCAACAATAAATGCAGCGTCAATTTTCCCGTCCTGTAAAGCTTCAACGCTATCACCAAATGATTGATACGTCGGCTTGATATCTTTCTCAATGTCTAAATCATAAGCCGTTAAAACGTCGACAGCATTGAAATAAACTCCTGAACCAGCCGCACCGACTGAAACATTTTTGCCCTTTAAATCAGCGACGGTTTTAATTTCGGGATTAAGAGTAACGATTTGAACTTGTTCCATGTAAAGATTTGCGACCGTCGAAAAATTAGTAACTTTGTCATCAAAAAGTCTCGTGCCTTTGTAAGCATAAGCTCCTACGTCAGTCTGCACAAATCCTAATTGAGCGTCGCCGTCTTCCATTGCTTCGATATTAGCTTTTGAACCGCCCGATGTGATAACCGTAACTTTTGTTGAGGTCGTCTCAGTGACTTTTCCGGCCAAGACTGAACCAAATCCGTAATATGTCCCCTGAGCGCCTCCCGTCGAAAACGTTAAACGGCTTCCGCCTGCCATAGGGACAAACGTCACAACTTCCTGTTCAGGGGCTTGCATCTCTTCAGCAGCCATAACGGGTAAAGCTAACGCAAGAATAAAAGTGATTGCTAATAAAAATTTTTTCATGTCCGTAAGAATTAAACTCCTTTACTAAAAATAAATTGCTTGAATATTTTAATCAACTTTAAATAAGACTGTCAACGAAGGTTTTGCTGTTAATTATTTTGGAAGTTTAACGGCTTCTTCTTCAACATCGGCTTTTTGATTTTCGTCCTCTTCAATTTTTGGCGGCTCATAATTTCTAGTGTGAACAACGCGTTGCGGAAATGGGATTTCAATTCCTTCACGATTAAACACCGAAGCTATATGATGACGTAAATCGCTTGAAACTTTTATACCGGCGGCCTGTTTTAAATCAATCCAGTAATAAATCTCAAACTCTAAAGCGCTCTCACCAAAATTTTTAAATATAACCATTGGCGCAGGGTCTTTTAGAATTTTTGAATGGCCTTTGACGATATCGTTTAATAATTCTTCAACTTTTCTAGTGTCCGAATTATAAGCGACACCGACTTTTAATAATTCGCGCTTCTTCATGTCTGAGCCTGTCCAGTTTGTAACGCTGTTCTCTAAAAAATATCTGTTCGGTAAAACAACGTCAAAACCGTCCCAAGTCTTTATACGTGTCGAACGTGAGCCAATGTCTTCAACTTTTCCAGACGCGCCGGCGACTTGGATAATGTCATTAACTTTAAACGGTCTGCTGAAAATTACTATGAAACCGCTGATTAAGTTGTTGAAAATATTTTGCATTCCGAAACCTAGACCAACTGCCATAGCACCGCCCATAAACGCAAACGCTGTTAAAGGAATTTCGACAATGTTTAAAGCGATTAAAGCGAACGCAACCCATAAAATATAAAATAAAATTCGTTGAACAGCATTCGCCGCCGTAACATTTGCATTAGCACGTTTTAAAATTCTGCGCTTTAATAAATTACTGCCCCATGAACTCAAAAAGAAGCTCGATAAAAATACAAGTATCGCAACTATTAAACGCCAAACTGTAACAGAATAGCCCTCGCCTTCCCATAATTGCGTGTTAAAAAATCCTAGAACAGTCTCGCGGCTGAAATTGCTGACTTTTTCAACAACACGTAACGCGCTTATATTATCGTTTGCTTCAGCGTTTAATCTCTGCTCTAAAAATATTACGTTCGGGATTAGAGCTTCATATCTATTTAAGACATCAGAGACGATTTTGCGCTGGTTATCTAATGCCTGTAATAATATTTGCTGGACGTTAGATGATATTCCTTCGGTGTTAGCTTGAGCCTGAGTGTTTTCGATTTGGCGTAAAATGCTTGCTTCAAGTGAACGAATGCCTTCCAACTGCCTTTGTAAATCCTGTACCTGCTTTTCGGAGCTGTCGCGTAATTTCCAAATCTCTTCGCCAGTAGCTTTATCGTGAAATAATTTAAATCTGTCGCGCCAAATTTGTTGAGCCTCGCGGCTGTAATTGATCTCCTCTTCGATGAACGATAATAAATACTCCCAATAATTAACACGCGCCGACCTTGCCTGAAAATTTGCATAATTAACCGTTAATTCTTGGCTGGTCTCATCTTTTGAAGTCATGACGGCTCTTGTACGGGCTAAGGCTAAATTTGCGCTGTCTAAAGATTTGCGAGCCTTGTTTAATTCTTCGGTTAATTCGTTAATTCTAGTCTGCAATTTTTCGATATTAGCGTCTAAAACTTCCTGCGGAAATCTTAAAATGCTTGTCATATTTTCTAAACGGCGGCGTAAACGTTTTATATTGTCGACGTTAGCGTCAAAAGTTCTTTTTAAATCACGAACTTGAATTTGTGATAATGCAACGTTTAATCTCGCGTTCTCAAGTTCTAAAATATGCGTACGCGGAGTTTTAAGACCTGTGTCACCGGCTTCAGCCTCTTTTAATTGCTTTTTTAATTTAGCGGCCTCATCTAAATTTGAACGCAGCTTACTCAATTTACTTTGCAAATAAAAAACCTGAGTTACAATTCCGCGCGATACTTTACTAATTTCACGGCGTAAATCATCTTGAGCGTTAATATCCGGTGAGGTCATTGCGGCTAAATCTGAAACGTCCTGCGATTTAATATCAAGGCCGGCTGTCTCAATTCCTTGACGAGAACCCTGAATTAAAGAGCTATAACTTACCAGCGATAAACTTAACTCAGACAATACACGTAAATGATTTTCGCGCTGTTCATCGTTATAACCCCAAATGGCCATGTCATCAGACGCGCTCTCAGTTAAATTAGCAAGTTCCAAAATTCGAGCGTCGATATTCTCTTTACTTAAATCAATTTCGGCAAGCTCTTCGTTAATTGTTTTGCGTAATCTTGAAATATCGTTACTTATCTCGTTTTGAATATTCGTAACATAATCTGTAGCCACTTCTTGAGTTTCAGCACCGTGTGCAAAATTAGTCAGTGCTGTTAGAAATACGAGTGCAATTAAAAATTTTTTGAGCAATTAAAAATTTCCCCCTGAGTTTAAAAAATCAATTATTTAAAATAATAAAACTACTTGCTAAAAATTAAAACCTGCTCTAAAATCAGCCACGTTATTTTTTAAGCGGACGTAACTCAGTTGGTAGAGTGTCAGCTTCCCAAGCTGAATGTCGCGGGTTCGAATCCCGTCATCCGCTCCAATCCTTTATATTATTTCCCGATTAAAAAATTTTTTAAAAGCCTTTAATTTTTGCAACTACGTTTACAACTACATAAAAGCATTTATAAATTTAACAGCCGCAAAATTTTTAAGCACATCGATTTTCAAACAAAGTGTTAAATTTTTTCAGCGTGAAATTTTTGCAGGCTTTAAAATTATTCGATACTTAATCTCTAGTATTAGAGCTTTAATTGCTGTATTATCCGCAAAAATAAAAAGGAGTTATTTTTTATGTGGCTATTTGAGAAAAAAATTACGATATTTCAGCAGAAAAATAAAAATGAGTGGTTAAAAATTTCAAACGCTCTTAAAGAGGCAGGACTAAAAATTAAAGCTGGCCATTATGCTGCTGATACTTTAAATCCATGTGGTTGCGGAGCAAAGCTCGACCCTAGAAATTTTGGAGCTAAAGGATACATCGACCGCGAAGTCTATTTTATCGAAGTCCGGAAATCTGAGCTTCAGCGCGCCTACGAAATTATTAACGCAAACGGTTTTAATGCAGTCGTCGAAAATGACCCCGTAGGAAAATTAGGACGAATTTAAAAATAATTATTTTCCTACGCAAAATCTTGAAAAAATCGAATTTAATAACTCGTCGCCGGCATCAATCCCCAAAACTTGAATAATTAAATTTCCGGCAGTGTTTAAAATTCCTGCTGTGATATCAATCTCATTTATCTCGTAATTGTCTAATGCACTTGATACTAAATTTAAACACTCTTTTAAATTACTTAATTGCGATGATGAAGCGTTAAGCCCTGAATTTAAAATCGTGTTGCCTGAAATTTTTTGTGAGAGTAAATTTTTTAAAGCGTCTATATTTTTTCCGGTTAAGGCTGAAATTTTAATAATGCTAACGTCAGGATATAAGCGCGAAATTGTTTGAACATCAATTTTTTGCGGCATATCGATTTTGTTGACAGCAATTATTAAATTTTTAACGTCGCCGTTGAAATTTATTTCGCCTTCGTTTAAAAGCTCCTGCGTACCGTCTAATACCCATAAACATAAATCTGAATTTTTAATCGCGTCATTAGCAAGTTCAACTCCGGCATTCTCTATAACATCATCGGATTTACGCAAACCGGCAGTGTCAATCAAAGTTACAGGCACTCCGTCCAAAATAAAATTACATTCAATTAAATCGCGCGTCGTGCCCGGAATATCTGTAACGATTGAACGTTTTTGTTTCGATAAAGCGTTCATTAAAGAAGATTTGCCAGTATTCGGAAGACCGGCTATTACGATTTTTACACCGTCGCGTAAAAGAATGCCAGCCGTGCAATCCGAAATTAAACCGCTTAATTCCTGTTCGATGTTTTTTAAATTTGCAATTATGTCAAAATGTATGTGTTCGTGTTCCGGAAAATCTATTTCAAGCTCAATATTGCCGCGTAAAATCAAAATGTCATCATGAATTTTGTTAACACGCCGCGAAAATTCACCTGTTAAATTTCTGGCCGCCGCCGTTATAGCTTGAGTGCTTTGCGCTTGAATGACACCTAAAACGCCCTCGACTTCTCCTAAATCAATCCGCCCGTTTAAAAATGCCCGTTTTGTAAATTCTCCTGGCTCGGCCATTTTTGCACCGTTTGAAATTAAAAGTTCAAGGCATGTTTTAGCAAGCGTTATTCCTCCGTGAGTATGTATCTCGATGATATTTTCACCCGTGTAACTTTTAGGAGCGGCGAAGAACACGGAGTAAACTTTATCTAAAATATTACCGCCGGCATCTTTTAAAAAACTTAATTTCATGACACCGGCAGTATTTAAATTAAAATCTTTTCGCGTTAAAACTTTTTGGGCAATATCTACGCTCTCAAGTCCTGACATTCTGATTATTGCTATACCGGCTGAACCTTGAGGTGTAGAAATTGCGGCGATAGTATCTGATTTAAAGTTCAATTTCTAAAATTTAAGCGTGCGCTTTTAACCAATCTTCGGCTCTGGTTCTGCTGCTAACTTCACCCAAACCAACAGCAATGTCTAAATCATTTAAAAGCTCTCCGACTTTCGGCCCTGGCTTCATGTTTAATAAATGCATAACCTCACGGCCTGTCAAATATCTTGAGCTGCCCTCGTTTTGCATTGAGACAGTGTTAAAACGTCTTGCAACTTGATTTAAACGCCAGTCGTTCTCCTCAAGAGCTTCACGGTATCCGGGCAAAAATACTTCTGTCTGAGCAATGCATAAAGCGTATTCTAATGCTGCTCTTGCCGCGTCCTGACTATATTTCAAAACAGTGCGGCATAATGACATTTCGGATAACGGTTTATAAAAATTCCTGTAATTATTCGCTATCGCTATAACGTCCTCGATTATTTCAGCCGGAACATTCCATTTAGTCATATAATCCTGAATTAAATGGTCTGCTGATTTTGGCCGGTTGTCATCTTTTAAAACAGTCGTCCCAATTCTGCTGAATAAACCCGATAATATAAACGCATCGTTTTGCATGACTTTATGAGTGTCTATTCTCTTCTCAATGGCGTGTAAAGTTTTCATAACGTGCTCGAATAAATTACCGCCGTCATCATCAGGAACATGCTTTAAATTTTCAAGGTCTTTCAAGAAAAACGGAATTAACCCGTAATCGTCGCATAACTGCATAAATCTGTACGGTCTGCGTTTGATACCTTTTAAAATTTCACGTCCCCAACGTTCAGGAGCAATATTATTCATTCGTGAAGCGTGAGAATCTAAAAATTTGCGAACGTCCGAAGCACTCTTCCAGAAAATATCCATTTCAAGTTCCGCCGCAAAACGCAACATTCTTAAAATTCTTAACGGGTCTCTGTCAATTAAATCAACATCGTCGCCCGTAAGCCTTATGACTTTGTTACGAATGTCAAATCTTCCGCCGAACGGGTCAACTAATCCACCGTCTGAACGTATCGCTATAGCCTCAATGCTTAAATCACGACACGCTAAATCGTCCTCAATAGTTCTCCCGCGTAAAGCAAAAGCCCTGAACGGTACACCTGATATTACTCCCCTTAATGCAGGATATGGCCCTCTCGCGTCAACTGTACCAGTTCCAATAGAAAGCGCAACTGAATATAAATCCTTCTTTGAATCTATCGCAAGCGTTATATATTCTGGCTGCACTCCCATTTCAATCATGCGTACAGTATCTCCGACAAGCCACGCTTTAACGCCGGTCTGTTCAATTTTTTTGAGTACATCAATATAGTTGCGCATGAAAATTATTCCTTTCTTAATCTCTAGTGATATTTAGTACGTTCAAAATTCTAGCACGTACGCGAAAAAAAGCCTGATACATAATGCATAAATTTCTTACCAGCCGGTTTCGTGATCTTCAGGCGATAATTTGTTATACGGATTTTGTATCCAGTCAACAACTCCGCCCCGATAACTTTTAACCTTTAAAGGGTCATAGCCAAATTCACCGACTAAGGCTTCGCCGAAACGTCCCGAGCTTTGACCGTCTGTGCAATATAAAATTATCGTGTTGCTCTTCGTTAAACCTGATTTAGCCAAAGCCGCAACCGCCGCCGTTACTCCTAAATCATC
The DNA here is from genome assembly GCA_905233645.1 of uncultured Synergistales bacterium. Lineage (GTDB taxonomy): Bacteria > Synergistota > Synergistia > Synergistales > Aminobacteriaceae > JAFUXM01. The sequence goes on from CAJODZ010000026.1 coordinate 34,246, forward strand.
AAGCGGAAAGTTTATAGCACCTTCAATATGTCCTCCAGGAATACCGCGCGCAGGAGATTGACCCCAGAAAATTTCTTCGGAGCGCGTGTCAACAAGTATAACTTTTTTTTTTCCAATTCAACGCGCGGCGATAACATATTTAACATTACAGATACGGCCAGAACAATTAAAAAGATTACGGGCGCAGCTGCTTCAACTTTCATTGTTCGCATAAATTATCAAGCCTCCGCTAAAGATTTTACATGCTTGAAATTTATCACAGCGAAAATTATTAACAAAGTGAACGCAATCAAAATCGCCGCCATTCCTCCTGTAAAGCCGTAATATTCTGCTAAGACACCAACGAAGAAGGGCATTAACATCGCTCCTAAACAACCGATTGAAAATATTATTCCCATCGCTAAAGGATATCTATTCGTAAATGGTGCCGTCCCTGCATAAATAATTGGACTTAATCCGGACATAAATAATCCTAATGCGCCGGCTGTCAATGCAATTAAAAAAGACCCCGTCGAAAATAACATCGCTACAAAACATATAACTGAACTTACGCTCAAGAATAATAATAAAATTTTTTGAGCTATGTATCTCGACGCTATCGCGCATAAAACTCGGCCGATAAACATTATTAACCAGAACAACGCCGCCATTGATTGAGCAAACTCGTGTGTCATTCCCTTTTCAAGCACGAACGTTACTAGCCAGCCGTTAACAGCATATTCGCAACATAAATAGAAAAATAATAATGCTGAGACCGTTATAAAGCCCGGCTCTTTGAAAAAGCCTAATTGATTAGGATTTGAAGTTACGCTTTTTTCTTCGGGGGCATTCTTTTCAACGTCGGCTAATGCTAATAAAGCTGTCGATACAACACCAAATAAAGCCATGACCCAAAAGCCCGATTGCCAATTTGAAAAAATCTTCCTCGAAAACATTAAAACTATTGGTGCGGCTATCGCTCCGAACGCAAAAATCGAATGCAAAACTCCTTGAAACGAGGGTTCGCCGTCTGTCATTAAATTTATTAAAGCAGTGTTATAACTAATCGCGCTCCCACGACCTAAACCAATTAAAACGCATACAGGCAATAAATACACCGGATTAAAATCAAACGTAAATACAAAAACGCTGGCGTATGCCACAGTTGACATTAACAAAATTACAGGCTTGCG